>JACAEE010000088.1 GCA_013389015.1 Hydrogenophilaceae bacterium
GCTGAGCCCCACGCCTTTCGCAGCGGTCCCCGGGGCGCGCGGGGTCGGGGTGGGCTAACGCCGCCGCGGTGGGCGCCAGGCGCCGCTGGATGGCGATGCCGCGCACGCTTGGGCTCTCCACGATTTCACCCGCGCCCGCTGGCGCGCGCGCCCCGCGCCGGATGAGCGTGATCGCGACGCCGTCCGGCGCTGCGCGATCGTTGCGCGTGAAGAAATTGTCTGAGTTCGCCGCGTAGAGCGACAGCGACCAGTAATCAGCGCCCGGCGCCATCGTGATCCTCACCGGCCCTTCGTTGAGATCATAGACGCAGGCGGAATAGGCGAGGTCGGGGGAGGGGCGCACGATCGCGCGCGAGTCCGGCGTCGTACGCGGCGCGTGCCGCCAGCCGGGCGCAGCCTCGGCGCTGCTCTGCTCGAGTCGCTTCATCGCCGCGTTCATGATGACGCGCGGCATGGCCGTCACGACGGCGACATGCGCGGCGATCGCCACGATCGCGACGACCAGGAGAAACGAGAGCCAGCCCCTCATGTCGCGTCTCCGCACCCCAGCATGCGCAGGCTCGGCGTCGGAACCTGCGCGGGATCGTTCCGCGCGGCGTCCGTCGGGTTGTAGAGGCGCAGCGTCAGCGTGAAGCCCTCGCCTGCGGCGTCCGATGAGATCCAGTTTTCCGCGTCCTGCGGCGAGGCGGCGCTGACGACCGCCGTCCAGCGCCCCGCCTCGTCCGCGCGCACGCTTGTCGCGTCGATGGAGAGCGCGTCGCCCTCATTGCGCGGCAGGTGATTGTCGGCCGCATAGAGGGTGATCGACCACCACCGCGCCGGCAGCGGTCCGCCCGCGAGTTCATAGCGGCAGCCTTCGGTGAGCGGTCGCCCGTCCGCGTCCTGGGCGGCCTGGAAATAGATCGTCTCGCTCTGCGCGAGCGCCAGCAGCCCGACGCGCGCGACGAATGCGCGCGTGTAGATGTCCGCGCTCTGCGAGCCCGCGAGCGTATTGATCGTCCATGCGCCGGCGGCGACGCTTGAGCGCTGCGCGCCCCAGCCGATGACCAGGAGCGCCGAGCCTGCGCCCAGCAGGAAGCCGAGCACGACAGCCGCAGCCCACTTGAGCAGTCCGCCGATCATCCCGCTTCCTCCGGCGTCTTGAGACGCATGGCCAGCGCATGCAGGCCGGAGGCGAATTCGTCCTTGAGCGCCGCCATCACCAGGCGCTGCCGCTCCACCCGGCTGAGCCCTGTGAACGCGGTAGAAACGATCGTTACGCGAAAATGGGTCTCCCCGTCCGGCCGTGCGCCGGCATGGCCCTGATGCTGATCGGATTGGTCCTCGATGTCGAGCGCGAGCGGAGAAAACGCCGTTTCCAGCGCTTTTTTCATGCGTGAACGCCGGGAGGCGCCAAACGCAGCGTCTGTCAATTCCTTGTCCGTACGCTCGCTCATGAGCATACTCTATAGCGCATGAGCAGCGTGTACGAATACCGCCCCAAATTCATTCGCCGGCGCGATGATGATCGCGTCCGCGAACCGGGGGACGTCGCCTGCGATCATCTGGGATGCAGCCGCGTCGGCCGCCATCGCGCGCCGAAGTCGCGTGACCGCGCCGGCGAGTATTGGCATTTCTGCCAGGAGCACGCGTCCGAATACAATCGCCGCTGGAACTACTTCGCCGGCATGAGCGAGAGCGAGTTCGATCAGTTTCAGAAGGAGGCCGAGTACGGCCACCGCCCGACCTGGACGTTTCGCGCCGCCAAGACCGACCGGCTCTCCGCAGCGATGCGCAATTTCCAGAACGGACGCCGGACCGATTCGTTCAACCTGTTCGGCCGCGACGCCCGCATCCGGGAGGCGCCGCGCGAGCGGCGCCTCTCGCGTCTGCAAGTCCTCTCGCTGGAGGCGCTCGCCTTGGAGGAGACCGCCACCGCCGCCGAGATTCGCGCCCGCTACGCCGAACTGGTCAAACGCTACCACCCGGACGCCAATGGCGGCGATCGCGCCAGCGAAGCGCAGCTTCAGCGCGTCATCCGCGCCTACCAGACGCTGAAGAGCGCCGGCCTCGCCTGAGCCGCGCGGAGATCAGCCTCCCGCGGCGTCATGAGGGTGGCGTCGCCGCCGAGATCAAGGAGGAAACGCGATGAAGGTCGAAGGCGGATGCTATTGCGGGCAGGTGCGCTACGCCGCTGAAGGCGAGCCGATGATGCAGGCGCAATGCCACTGCCGCGAATGCCAGTACATCACTGGCGGCGGGCCCAACTACTTCATGGCCATGCCAGAGGCCGGCTTCCGCTACACCAGGGGCGCCCCCAAAACCTTCACCCGCAGCGATCTCCCGCGCGCGGTGACGCGCGAGTTCTGCGCCGAATGCGGCGCCCACATGGTCACCCGCTCGCCGGGCTTTCCGGCGGTCATCCTGAAGGTCGGCGCCCTTGACGATCCCAAGGCGTTCACGCCGCAGCTGGCGATCTACACGATCGACAAGCAGCCCTTCCATCTGATCCCCGAGGGCCTGCCCGCCTTTGAACGCCTGCCACCGCGCTGAGCGCGAAGCGGAGGAGGGGCGGCCCGCTTCGTCTGCCGTCTTGCTCGGAGCGCGCGAACGCCGCATGTAGCCTGTATGAGCAGTGAAAGCCCCGCCGACGCCCTTTTGACCATGAAGCCGGACAGGGAGATGCGCGCCAAGGACTTTGGCGTGCCCTCCGAGATGAAGATTCCGGCCTTTTCGCAGCGCACGGAATACGTTCCCGAGATTGATACGGCCTACCGCTTCGATCCGGAGACGACCCTGGCGATCCTGGCGGGCTTCGCCCACAACCGCCGCGTCATGGTCCAGGGCTATCACGGCACGGGCAAATCGACGCATGTTGAGCAGGTCGCCGCGCGCCTCAACTGGCCGCTCATCCGCATCAACCTGGACAGCCACGTCTCGCGCATCGATCTGGTCGGCAAGGACGCCATCGTCCTGAAGGACGGCAAGCAGGTGACCGAATTCCGCGAAGGCATCCTGCCCTGGGCGCTGCAGCGCCCGGTGGCGATCTGCTTCGATGAGTATGACGCCGGCCGCCCGGATGTGATGTTCGTGATTCAGCGCGTGCTGGAGGCCTCCGGCAAGCTGACGCTGCTCGACCAGAACCGCGTCATCGCCCCCAACCCGTACTTCCGCCTGTTCGCCACCACCAACACGATCGGCCTGGGGGATACGACGGGCCTCTATCACGGCACCCAGCAGATCAACCAGGGCCAGATGGACCGCTGGTCGATCGTCACCACGCTCAATTATCTCGAACACGATGTTGAGGCCGAGATCGTGCTGGCCAAGGCGCCGAGCTACAACACCCCCGAAGGCAAGCGCACCATCCAGTCCATGGTCCGCGTCGCGGACATGACGCGCAACGCGTTCATGAACGGCGACATCTCCACCGTCATGAGCCCGCGCACCGTGATCACCTGGGCGCAGAACGCCGAGATCTTCGGCGGCGATGTCGCCCAGGCCTTCCGCATGACGTTCCTGAACAAATGCGACGAACTGGAACGTCCCACCGTCGCCGAATTCTACCAACGCGCCTTCGGCCAGGACCTCCCGGAAGCCGCGACGCGGGTTAAGGTGGCCTAGCGTTCAGCGTCGGGCATGCTGAGCGCGGCGGGGCCGCTCGCGCACCGCGCTTCACGGGCGAACGCTGACGCGCTCTCCCCAATGTGGTGGACGTACCGCATGGCTGATACAGCCCCCCTCCAACCGCGCCGCGCCGGCCCCAAAACGCTTCACCTGGTCCGACGTCGAGGCGATGATGCGCGCGGGGATCATTGAGCAAGGCGGGCCTGAGGAATTGCTTGATGGGGATGCGCCGTCGCCCGACTTCTTTCTCTTCCCAGAGACCATCAAGGCATCCGCCGCGGGCGGGCCGGATCTCTTGCTGGTGATCGAGATTTCAGACACGTCGCTGAAGAAGGACCTCGCCATCAAGGGCCCGAAATACCGCGAGTACGGCGTGCGTGAGTGTTGGGTGGTCGATCTGGAGGCGCGCGCCACGCACATCCATCGCATCGACGGCGCTTGGCCGGAAACGCCGCCCATCGCGTTGGACGCCGAACTCAGGCCCGCTCTGCTGCCGGGCCTGCGTCTGCGACTATCCGAAAGCGGCGTCTAGGCCCTCACCCCATCTTGAACACGCAGATCTTGTTGCCGTCGAGGTCGCGGAAATAGGCGCCGTAGAATTTCGGCATCCGCTCGCCGGGCGGGCCCTCGCAGGCGCCGCCGTTCGCCAGCGCGGCCGCATGCGTGGCGTCCACCGCCTCGCGTGAGGGCGCCGCCAGCGCCACCATCGTTCCGTTGCCGGGCTTCGCCTCTTGCTTGTCGTAAGGGATGAACACGCCGAACATCGGCCCCGCGCCGGCGGTGTAGAATTGCGCGCGCTCCATCGCCAGCCCCCGCTTGGCGCCCAGCGGCGTCAGGGTCGCGTCATAGAACGCCTTGGCCTTCTCCAGATCGTTGGTCCCAATCGTCGTATAGCCGATCACCTGATCCCTCCTTGTGAGCGCTCTTCTTCGCCCCATCGCTATCGGCGGGCGGCGGCGCCCGCAAGACTGACGCTGAGACAAGCCCCACCCCTTTGTTGCGGCGCCGCATCCCGGCTAGACTGCGCCGCGATGGCCCATAAGGAATCGCCGACCGAATTGTTCAAGCGCGCCGTCGCGCAATCGACGCGCGCGCTCGCCGGCGTTGATGATCTCGACGTCGCCTTCGGTGCGGAGGGCCCCCGCCTGGCCGGCGACAAGGTCGTCCTGCCCCATCCCCCGCGCGTGCTGAACGACGCCGAGGCCGAGCGCATCCGCGGCCACGCCGATCGCCTGGCGCTGCGCCTGGCGCACCATGACGAGGCCGCCCACGCCAAGGCCCGTCCCGGCGGCGCCGAGGCGGGCGAACTCTATGACGCCGCCGAAGAGATGCGCGTCCAGGCCTTCGGCGCCCGCGCGCTGCAAGGCGTGGCCAACAATCTCACCGCGGCGCTGATCGAGGGCTACGAGAAACGCGGCCTCGCCCGCAAGGAGGACCGCGCGACGGCCCCGCTCGCCGATGCGCTCGCGCTGATCGTCCGCGAGCGTCTCACCGGCCAGAAGCCGCCGCAGATCGCCGCGCCGATCGTCGAAGCCTGGCGCAAGGAGATTGAAACGAAGGCCGGCGCCGCCTTGGACAGGCTCTCGGGCGCCGCTGAGGACCAGACCGCCTTCGCCCAGATCGTCCGTGAGCTGATCAATGATCTGGGCTATGGCGACGAACTGACCGGCGAGCAGGCCGAGGATCAATCGCCGGAGGCCGCCCAAGAAGAAGAGCCCCCGCCCGAAGGCGATGACGACGGCGAGGGCGACGAGGAGATGCAGCAGATCCCGGCCGACATGGACATGTCCGAGGCCGAGACGCAAGGCGACGAAACCCAGTCGATCGAGACCGACATCGAATCCGAAGAGCAGGAGGACGCCGAACAGACCGAGGAAGGCCAAAAGCCCATCCGCCCCAATTTCAAGGACGAGGGCGATGATCCCAACGCCAACTACAAGGTCTTCACCCGCGCCCACGACGAGGAGATCGACGCCGCCGAGCTATGCGATCCGGAGGAATTGTCGCGCCTGCGCGCCTATCTCGATCAGCAGCTGAAGCCGCTGCAGAGCGTCGTCGGCCGCCTTGCCAACCGCCTCCAGCGCCGCCTCCTCGCCAAGCAGAACCGCAACTGGACGTTCGATCTGGAGGAGGGCGTGCTCGACACCGCCCGCCTCACCCGCGTGATCGTCGATCCGCTCTCCGCGCTCTCCTTCAAGGAGGAGGAGGAGGCCGATTTCAAGGACACCGTCGTCACGCTGCTGATGGACAATTCCGGCTCCATGCGCGGTCGCCCGATCATGGTGGCTGCTCTGTGTGCGGACATTCTCGCCCGCACGCTCGAGCGCTGCGGCGTGAAGGTGGAGATTCTCGGCTTCACCACGCGCGCCTGGAAAGGCGGAATGAGCAAGGAGGATTGGCTGAAGGCCGGCCGCCCGCCCCAGCCCGGCCGCCTCAACGATCTGCGCCACGTGATCTACAAGGCCGCCGATGCGCCCTGGCGGCGCGCGCGCAAGAATCTCGGCCTGATGATGCGCGAAGGCCTGCTGAAGGAGAACATCGACGGCGAGGCGCTGTTGTGGGCGCACGATCGCCTGATCGGCCGGCCCGAGCAGCGCCGCATCCTGATGGTGATCTCCGACGGCGCGCCGGTGGATGATTCAACGCTCTCGGCCAATCCCGGCAATTATCTCGAACGCCACTTGCGCGTGGTGATCGATTGGATCGAGCGCCGCTCGCCGGTGGAATTGCTCGCCATCGGCATCGGCCATGACGTGACGCGCTACTACCGCCGCGCCGTCACCATCGTCGACGCCGAACAGCTCGGCGGCGCGATGACCGAGAAGCTCGCCGAATTGTTCGATGAGCAACCCGCCGCCCCGACCGCACGCGCCGCGCCGCGCCGCAGCGACGCCCGCGCAGGATCGCGCGCCGGCCC
>JACAEE010000134.1 GCA_013389015.1 Hydrogenophilaceae bacterium
CCGCGCGGGGCGCGCCGGCGCGCTTCGAGATTCGTTGAGTCGATCTCGTCATGGATTTCGAGCGGCGCGGCGGGATCAAGCATGCGCGCCTAGCTTGGCGAAGAAGCGGACCGGCTGCAAAGCCTCAGAAGCTCGCGATGACGGCGGCTTGCGCCCAGCGCTCAAGCCAGCCGAGCCCGAGGACGAGGATCGGGAAGGGCATCGCCGCGCCGACGAGCGCCGTCGTCAAGGCGACCGCCGTTGGCGTCTGCAGCGCCGCCTCCGGCGGCTTGAACCAGACCGTGGCGATGATGCGCAGATAGTAGGCCGCCGCCACCACCGCGGCGACTGCGCCCACCACCGCAAGCCAGACGAGGCCCCCCTCCAGCGCCGCGAGGAAGACCACCCACTTGCCCCAGAACCCGGCGAGCGGCGGGATGCCGCCGAGCGAGAAGAAGAGGACGGTGAACAGCGCAGCCATCAGCGTGCGCCGCTGCGCGAGCCCGGCCAGATCTTCGATGCTCTCGGTCGCCTCGCCGTCCTTCCGCATCGCCAGGATCAGCGCGAAGACGCCGATCGTGGTGGGCAGATAGATCGCCATATAGACGAGCGCCGCCTCCACGCCCGCAACCGTTCCCGACGCCAGCGGCATGAGCGCAAAGCCCATATTGGCCACGGACGAATAGGCCATCAGCCGCTTGATGTTGGTCTGCAAGAGCGCCGCGATCGCGCCCCAGGCCATGGAGATCGCCGACAGCGCGGCGACCACTTGGCCCCATTGATCGGCCATGCCGGCGAACGGCCCGTAGAGCAATCGCGCGATGAGCGCGAGCGCGGCGAGCTTGGGCGCGGCGGCGAAGAGCGCCGTCACCGGCGTCGGCGCGCCCTCATACACGTCCGGCGTCCACATATGGAACGGCGCCGCCGACACTTTGAAGGCGAGCCCGCACAGCAACAGCACCAGCCCGAACAAGAGCCCGACGCCGCCCGCGCCCGCCTCCACATGCGCGGCGATGTCGGCGAACGCGATCGCGCCGCCGGTGAAGCCGTAGATGTAGGAGCAGCCGAACAACACCAGCCCCGAGGCGATGGCGCCGAGGACGAAATATTTGAGCCCCGCCTCGCTCGAGCGCGCCTCGTCGCGCCGCCAGGCCGCCAGCACATAGGCCGCGAGGCTCTGCAGTTCGAGGCCGACATAGAGCGTGATCAGATCACTGGCCGAGACCATGACGAACATGCCCAGCACGGCGAGCGCCGTCATCAGCGGAAACTCGAATCGCTGTTCGCGCCGTTTGCCGAAGAAGTCGGCGCCGAGCAGCAGCGTCGCCGCCGCTGCGAACGCGATCATCGCCTTGGCTACGCCGGCGAAGCCGTCGACCACCATCGCCCCGCCGAACACGGCCTGCGGCTCGCTCGGCTGGAACAGGAAGGCGAGCGCGCCCGCGACGACGAACACCGCCGCGCCGGCAAGCGAGAGAAGCCCCGCGCCAGCGTCCTTCACATAGACGCCGATCACAACGCCCGCGAGCGCGAAGGCCGCGACCCAGAGCTCCGGCTGGCTCCAGGAGAGCGAGTAGATCAGGTCGGTCACGCTCATCAGGGCGCCCCCAGGGCGGCGCGGTAGGCGGAGACGATCGTCTCCGCCGTCGCCTGAGTGAAATCGAGCGCCAACATCGGCGAGAGCCCGAGAATGAGCGTCGCCAGCGCCAGCGGAACGAAGATGATCCACTCCCGCGCGTTGAGATCGGCGATGTCGGCGAGCTTGGGATTGTCGAGCGTGCCGAACGCGACGCGGCGGTAGAGCGAAAGCCCGTAGACCGGCGCCAGGATCACTCCGATCGTCGCGGCGACAGCGAACCAGGCGGACGCCTGAAACGCGCCGTAGAGCGAGAGGATTTCGCCGGGGAAGCCCGAGAGCCCGGGCAGCCCGACATTGGCGAGCGTGAACAGCATGAACACCGCCGCATAGACCGGCATCCGATGCACCAGCCCGCCATAGAAGGAGATCTCGCGCGTGTGCATGCGGTCATAGACGACGCCGACGCAGAGGAAGAGCGCCCCCGAGATGAAGCCGTGCGACAGCATCTGGAAGATCGCGCCCTGCACGCCCTGCTCGGTCCCCGAAAAGATTCCGAGCGTGACGAAGCCCATATGCGCCACCGAGGAATAGGCGATGAGCTTCTTGATGTCGGTCTGCCGCCAGGCGACGAGCGAGGTGTAGATGATCGCCACCACGCTCAGCGAGAACATGAAGGGCGTGAACAGCGCCGAGGCGTCCGGGAACATCGGCAGCGAGAAGCGCAGGAAGCCGTAGCCGCCCATCTTCAAAAGGATCGCGGCCAGGACCACCGATCCCGCCGTCGGCGCCTCGACGTGCGCGTCGGGCAGCCAGGTGTGCACCGGCCACATCGGCAGCTTCACCGCGAAGCTCGCAAAGAAGGCGAGCCAGAGCCATGTCTGCGCCTCTTTCGCGAACGAATGCTCCATGAGCGCCGGGATCGAGGTCGTGCCCGCCGTCGTCGTCATGAAGATGATCGCGACGAGCATCAGGATGGAGCCCAGCAGCGTGTAGAGGAAGAACTTGAACGCCGCATAGACCCGCCGGGCCCCGCCCCACACGCCGATGAGAATGAACATCGGGATGAGGCCGCCCTCGAAGAAAATGTAGAAGACGGCGATGTCGAGCGCGCAGAAGACGCCGAGCATCAGCGTTTCGAGAATGAGGAAGAGCGTCATGTAGGACGCCACCTGCTTCTCGATGGATTTGGACGCCAGGATGCAGATCGGCATCAGGAACGTGGTCAGCAGCATGAGAACCATGCCGAGCGAATCCACGCCCATATGATATTCGACGCCCAGCGCCCACGGGACGCGTTCGACCAGCTGGAAGTCGGGATTGGTCGGATCGAAATGCGTCAGCGCGACGAGATTGAGCGCGAAGGTCGCGAGCGTCACGACGAGCGCGATCACGCGCACGCCGTTGTCATAGCCCGGATTGGCGCCGGGAAGCGCGGCGCGCGTCGCGAGGATCAGCAGCGCCCCCGCCGCCGGCAAAAACGTGATGATCGAAAGCCAGGGCAGCCCTTCCATCACTGCGCCCCCTGCCCGACGGCCCAGATCGCATAGGCGCCGAAGCCCACCGCCGCGATCAGCATGATGAAGCTATAGTGGTAGACGAGCCCGGTCTGCACCTTGCGCATCTGCCGCGAGAAGAACCGCGTCGACGCTGAGACGCCGTCGGGGCCAAGCCCGTCGATGGTCTTCTGGTCGCCCCACTTCCAGAAGAAATCGCCGAGCGCGCGCGCGCCTTTGACGAAAACGAAATCGTAGATCTCGTCGAAGAACCATTTGTTGTAGAGGAAGCCGTGGATCGGACCGCCCGCGGCCGCGATCCGCGCGCCGAGGCCCGCGTTCCACAGATAGAAGAAGCAGGCGAACAGGAACCCCGCCGCCGTCACGATGAGCGGCGCCCAGATCACCCAGGCCGGGAAATCATGATGCCCGCCGTGCGGCAGATGGATGACGTTGCGCCAGAACGGCGTCGCCATCTCGCCGATGAAATAGGGCGCGAACAGAAACCCGGCGAACACCGCCCCGAACGCGAGCGCGTAAAGCGGCCAGAGCATCACCGGCGGCGATTCATGGGCCGGCGCCGCGCCGGGAGCGGCGTGCGCGTCATGTCCATGCGGCTCATGCCCATGCGAGTCGTGGCCGTTCTTGTCGTGGCCGTGGGCTGCGCCGCGATAAGCGCCCTCGAACGTCATGAACATGAGTCGCCAGGAATAGAAGCTGGTCAGCAGCGCCGCGCTGATCCCGGCCCAGAAGGCAAGCTCCGCCCCGAGCAGATGCTCTTCTCCCGCCGCGAACGCCGCTTCGATCGCCGCGTCCTTGGAATAGAAGCCGGCGAAGCCGAACACGCCGGGAATCCCGAACCCGATGAGCGCAAGCGTGCCGATCAGCATCATCGCCCAGGTGATCGGCATCGGCTTTCTGACGCCGCCCATTCGGCGCATGTCCTGCTCGTGATGGAGCCCGTGGATCACCGAGCCCGCGCCCAGGAAAAGCAGCGCCTTGAAGAAGGCGTGGGTGAAGAGGTGGAACATCGCCACGTTGTAGGCGCCCACGCCGGCGGCGAAGAACATGTAGCCGAGCTGCGAACAGGTCGAATACGCCACCACGCGCTTGATGTCGTTCTGCGCCAGGCCGACGGTCGCGGCGAAGAACGCCGTCGCCGCCCCGATGATGGTTACGAACCCGGCCGCGATCGGCGCCATGTGGTAAAGCTCGGAGAGCCGGCAGACCATGAACACGCCCGCCGTCACCATGGTCGCGGCGTGGATCAGCGCGGAGACGGGCGTGGGGCCCTCCATCGCGTCGGGCAGCCAGGTGTGCAGGAAGAATTGCGCGCTCTTGCCCATCGCCCCGATGAACAGGAGCACGCACACCGCCTCGATCGCGCGGACCTGGAAGTCGCCCACGCCCAGCATCATGTCGGGCGCGGCCTTGGCCGCCTCGAAGATCCCGTGGAACTCGATCGAGCCGTAGCAGAAGAACGCCGCCATGATCCCGAGCGCGAAGCCGAAATCGCCGACGCGGTTGACCACGAACGCCTTGATCGCGGCGTCGTTGGGCGCCTTGTTCTGGTACCAGAAGCCGATCAGCAGATAGGAGGCGAGGCCCACGCCCTCCCAGCCGAAGAACATCTGCAGGAGATCGTTCGCGGTGACGAGCGCCAGCATCGCGAACGTGAAGAAGGAGAGATAGGAGAAGAACCGCGCCTTGTGCGGATCCTCGTCCATGTAGCCGATGGAATAGACGTGGACGAGGAAGGAGACGACCGTCACCACCACGAGCATGACGACCGAGAGCGCGTCGATGCGCACGGACCAGGTCGAGGTGAAGCCCGCGACGTCGACGAAGCGGAAGAGCTCCGTCACCCGCTCCGGCGCGCCGCCCCAGGTGAACATCGCGAACGTGTAGAGCGACAGCGCGCAGGCGATCCCGAGCGTCCCCGTGGTGATCGCCATGGCGAGCTTGTCGCCGAGGAACCGCTGGCCGAGCCCCGCGATCGCGGCCGCAAACAGCGGCGCAAGGACGATGATGGTCTCGATCACGTCCCTCAGCCCTTCATCAGATTGATGTCTTCGACCGCGATGCCGCCGCGGTTGCGGAAATAGGTGACCAGGATGGCGAGGCCGACGGCCGCTTCCGCCGCCGCCACCGTCAGCACCATCATCGCGAAGATCTGGCCCTCTATGTCGCCAAGGAAGCTGGAGAACGCGACCAGATTGATGTTCACCGAAAGCAAGACCAGCTCGATCGACATCAGGATGATGATCACGTTCTTGCGGTTCACGAAGATGCCGAACACGCCGATGGTGAACAGCGCCGCGGCGACGAAGAGGTAGTGCTCAAGCCCGATCGTCATCATACGCGCTCCCGCAGGCCTTGGCCGGGGCGCACGTCCTTCAGCTCCACGCCCTGCGCGCGGCGCCGGCCCACCTGCCTGGCCACATCCTGCCGCTTGACGCCGGGGCGGTGGCGCAAGGTCAGCACGATCGCGCCGATCATGGCGACAAGCAGAACCAGGCCGGCGAGTTGGAAGAGCAGCAGGTGCTGGGTGTAGAGCACCCGTCCGATCGCTTCGGCGTTGGTGACGGCCGCCTGTTCGTTCAGCGCGATCGCAGGACGCGCGGCCTCGGCCTGCGCGGCGGCGCTTGCGACGAGCCCGAGCTCGGCGAACAGCGCGACCGCCACGAGCGCCCCGATCGGCAGGTAGTTCAGGAAGCCCTGCTTGAGCTCGACGAAGTCCACGTCGAGCATCATCACGACGAACAGGAACAGCACCGCGACCGCGCCGACATAGACCACGACCAGCAGCATCGCCAGGAACTCCGCGCCCATCAGCACGAAGAGCCCGGCCGCGGAGAAGAAGGTCAGGATCAGAAACAGCACCGAGTGCACGGGATTGCGCGCCGCGATCACCGCGAACGCGGACGCGATCGCGATTGCCGCAAGCGCATAGAAGGCGATCGCCGCCAGCGTCATCCCAGTCCCTTCATCCTCGTGAACCGCGCCCTCACCGGTAGGGCGCGTCAAGCTCCAGATTCTTCGCGATCTCGCGCTCCCAGCGGTCGCCGTTCGCGAGGAGGCGTTCCTTGTCGTAATAGAGTTCCTCGCGCGTTTCTGTCGCGAATTCGAAGTTCGGCCCCTCGACGATGGCGTCCACCGGGCACGCCTCCTGGCAGAAGCCGCAATAGATGCACTTCACCATGTCGATGTCGTAGCGCGTGGTGCGCCGCGAGCCGTCCGCGCGCGGCTCGGCCTCGATCGTGATCGCCTGCGCCGGGCAGATCGCCTCGCAGAGCTTGCAGGCGATGCAGCGCTCTTCCCCGTTGGGGTAGCGGCGCAGCGCATGTTCGCCGCGGAAGCGCGGGGACAGCGGCCCCTTCTCGAACGGGTAATTGATCGTCGCCTTGCGCTTGAAGAAATACTTCATGCCGACCATGAAGCCGCCGGCGAAGTCGAGCAGCAGGGCGCCGCGAACCGATTGCGCAAGCCGGCCGATCATGATCCGCCTCCGATCAGCGTGGGGCGCCCATAGGCCACCCAGCCGGCGATCAGCGCGACCGCTGCGAGCGACGTCGGCAGGAAGATCTTCCAGCCCAGCCGCATCAGCTGGTCATAACGGTAGCGCGGCACCAGCGCCTTCACCATCGCGAACAGGAAGAAGAGAACCCAGATCTTCACGTAGAAGACGATGAAGCCGAGGAATTCGTAGCCGGCGGGGACCGGCCCCCAGGGCAGGTGCCACCCGCCCAGGAAAAGGATCGCCATCATCGCGCACATCAGCACGATGTTCAGATATTCCCCGATCATGAACAGCAGATAGGGCGTGGCCGAATACTCGACCTGATAGCCCGCCACCAGCTCCGATTCCGCCTCCGGCAGATCGAACGGCGGCCGGTTCGTCTCCGCCAGCGCCGAGACGAAGAAGATCACGAACATCGGCAGCATGACGAAGATCGTCGGCCACGCGAACGCGTGCCAGCGCCAGATTCCCTCCTGCTGAGCGTTCACGATCGTCGTCAGGTTCATCGAGCCGGCCAGCAGCAGCACCGTGATGATCACGAACCCGATCGAGACCTCGTAGCTCACCATCTGCGCCGCCGAGCGCAGGCCGCCCAGGAACGGATATTTCGAGTTCGACGCCCAGCCGCCCATGATGATGCCGTAGACGCCGAGCGAGCTGATCGCGAAAATGTAGAGGATGCCGACATTGAGATCGGCGATCACCCAGCCTTCCGCGAACGGCACCACCGCCCAGGCGATGCAGGCGAGCACGAACGTGATCAGCGGGGCCAGGATGAACACGGTCTTGTTCGCGCCCGCGGGGATCACGATCTCCTTGAGCACGAACTTGAGAAAGTCGGAGAAACTCTGCAGCAGCCCGAACGGCCCCACCACATTGGGCCCCTTGCGCAGCATCACCGCCGCCCAGACCTTGCGGTCGAACAGCAGGATGAAGGCGAGCGTCAAGAGCAGCATCACCAGGATGGCGAGAATCTGCCCCACGCCCAGGAAGAAGCCCCAAAGCGGGCCGTGCTCGGCGATCAGCGCGCTCATTCGGCGGCCGCCTTCGCGCCGGCGCGCTCAGAGGCGGCGCGCGCGCATTGCGCCATCGTCACGCTCGCGCGTGCGATGGGGTTGGTGAGAAAGAAGTCCCGAATCGGCGAAATCAGCGGGGCGGCGTCGAGCGGCCCTGGGGTCCCCAGCTTAGCCGGATCGAAGGCCGTCGCCGCGCCCGGCGCGTAATCGACCTGCCCGAACGTCGGGTGGTCCGCGATCATCTTGGCGCGCAGCGCGCCGAGGTCGTCATAAGGCAGCGTCTTGCCGAGCCGCGCCGAGAGCGCGCGGATGATCGCCCAGTCCTCCCGCGCCTCGCCCTTGGGGAACGTCGCGCGCCGGCCATACTGCACGCGGCCCTCGGTGTTCACCCAGGTCGCGTTCTTCTCGGCGTAGGCCGCGCCCGGCAGGATGATGTCGGCGCGGTGCGCGCCCGCGTCGCCATGCGTGCCGAGATAGATGATCGTCCCGGCGCGCGGCGGCGGCGCTTCATCGACTCCCAGCAGCAGCAGGGCCTCGCATCCGCCGGCCAGCATCTCCGCGCCGCTCATGCCGCCTGCGCCGGGCGTGAAGCCGAGATCGAGCCCGCCCACGCGGGCTGCGCCTGTGTGCAGCACGCTATATCCGTTCCAGCCTTCGCGCTGGAGACTGAGCTTGCCGAGCGCGGCCGCGATCGCGGCGGCGTCCTTGCGTGTGAACACGTGCGCGCCCACGATCGCAACCGGCCGCTTGGCCTTGGCCAGGACGTCGGCGAACGCGCCGAGTTCATTCAGCGCCTGGGGGCCTTCGCCCAGATGCGCATAAGGGTAAGTGAGCTCCGCGCCGACGCCGATCAGCGCGATGCGGGCGTCATTGTGCAGCCAGGCCTTGCGGATGCGGGCGTTGAGGACCGGCGCTTCAAGCCGCGGATTGGTTCCCACCAGGAGGATGGCGTCGGCCTCGTCGATGCCCATGATGGTGGCGTTGAAGAGGTAGCTGGCGCGCTCGCTTCCAAAACGCGCGCCGTCCCAGTTGCAGTCGGTGTTCGGCGAGCCGAGCGCACGGAAGAGGTCAAGCACGGCTTTCATGCTTTCCGCGCAGGCGAGATCGCCGGCGACGGCGCCGATCCTCTTCGGATCGCGCTTGAGGGCCTCGGCCGTTGCGAACAGGGCCTCGTCCCAGCTCGCCTCGCGCAGCTTGCCGCGCTCGCGGATATAGGGCCGATCAAGGCGCTGGCGCTTCAGCCCGTCGCAAGCGTAGCGGGTCTTGTCCGAAATCCACTCCTCGTTGATCTCCTCATTGAGGCGCGGCAGCACGCGCAGCACTTCGTCGCCGCGCGAATCGATGCGGATGGCGCTGCCCAGCGCGTCCATCACGTCGACGGATTCGGTCTTGCTCAGCTCCCAGGGCCGCGCGTTGAACGCGTAGGGCTTCGAGGTCAGCGCCCCCACGGGGCAAAGATCGATCACGTTGGCGGAAAGCTCGCTGGAGAGCGCCGCTTCGAGATAGGTCGTTATCTCCATGTCCTCGCCGCGGCCCGTCGCGCCGATTTCCGGCACGCCGGCCACTTCCGTGACGAAGCGGACGCAGCGCGTGCACTGGATGCAGCGCGTCATCACCGTCTTCACCAGCGGCCCCATGAATTTTTCTTCGACGGCGCGCTTGTTCTCGCCGAACCGCGAGCCGCCGCGGCCATAGGCCATGGACTGGTCCTGCAGATCGCATTCCCCGCCCTGGTCGCAGATCGGGCAGTCGAGCGGGTGATTGATGAGCAGGAACTCCATCACCCCCTGGCGCGCCTTCACCACCATCGGCGATTTCGTGAACACGACGGGGATCGGCTCGTCCTTCGGGGGGCGCTGATCCTTCACCTGCTGCGCGCAGGACGCGATCGGCTTGGGCGCGCCCTTCACCTCGACGAGGCACATGCGGCAATTGCCGGCGATCGACAAACGCTCGTGGTAGCAGAAGCGCGGAATCTCGGCGCCGGCGGCCTCGCAGGCTTGCAGGAGCGTGTAGTCCCCAGGGACATCCACCTCCACGCCGTCGATGAGAATCTTGGTCATGCTGTCCGCGTTTCGCGCGGGTTGGTGGACGATTTATCGCGCCGCTTCAAGGGGGCGGGAAAGCGCAGCCCGCGGCGCGCCCGAAGCTCGCCTTAGATGCGAACGACTCGCAGCTATGGCGCCGCCGTCAGCGCATCGGGACCGATCACCGTCGTCCACTCCCGCACGCGCCAGGACCGCGCCACGCCATGCGTGACATACGGGTCCGCCGCCGCGAACGCCTCGGGAGCCGCCGCGCTCTCGGCCTTGAACAGGAGCACGCCCATCGGCGGCCCGTTCGCATCCAGCGCCCCGCCGAGAACCAGCTCGCCCCGCGCCGCCGCCGCCCGCGCATGCGCCAGATGCGCCGCCCGGTGCGGCGCCCGCAGCGTCATGAAGTCCGGGTGGAAATCGTAGAGGAGCAGGAAGTGTTTCATTCGGCCGGATGCGCCGACGCCCGCGGCTCTCGCGGCCGCCGCCATGTGCGGTCGCCGACGACGTTGAGCAGGAAGAAGGCGACGCCGCCGCCGGCGACCCAGCCCAGGAGCTCCCAGCCCGCTTCGTCGATGCCCAGAAACGTCACGGCCGCGCCTCCATGTCGCGAACGAGCCTTGCCGCAAAAAGGTGGAGCGCGCCCGCCAGCATGACAAGCCCGATCCACACGAGCGGCGTCAAAGTCGCTGCAGCCGCCGGATTGATGATGTCGCCGAACAAGGCGACCACGCCCACCGCGATCGCGAAGGCGTTGAAGAGGCCTGCCCGCAGCTTGCGCTGTTCGTTCCGCGCTTCCCTGCCTGCAGGGCGCCGCCATTCTTCCGGATAGGTCACTCCGCCGCGACAGGCGTGCGCACCACGTGAACGTCGCGGGCGGCGCGGTAGCGGTCGATGCGCTGCTCGATCTCGCCGCGGAAGCAGCGGATGAGGCCCTGGATCGGCCAGGCGGCCGCATCGCCCAACGCGCAGATCGTGTGCCCCTCCACCTGCCCCGCCACGTCGAGCAGAAGATCGATCTCGCGATGCTCGGCTTCGCCCCGCGCCATGCGCTCCAGAACGCGCCACATCCAGCCCGTGCCTTCCCGGCACGGCGTGCACTGGCCGCAGCTCTCGTGCTTGTAGAAATACGCGATCCGCGCGATCGCGCGCACGATGTCGGTGGATTGATCCATCACGATCACCGCCGCGGTGCCGAGGCCCGAGCGATGCGGCGCGGCCGCGAGCGCGTCGAAATCCATCAGCATGGTCTCGCACTCTTCGGCCTTGATCATCCGCACGGACGAGCCGCCGGGGATCACGGCCTTGAGATTGCCCCAGCCGCCGCGCACGCCCCCCGCATGCTCTTCGATCAGCTGCTTGAGCGGAATGCTCATCGCCTCTTCGACATTGCACGGCTGGTTCACGTGGCCCGAGATGCAGAACACTTTCGTGCCGGTGTTGTTCGCCCGCCCGATCGAGGCGAACCATTTCGCCCCGCGCCGCAGGATCGTCGGCACGACCGCGATCGATTCCACATTGTTCACCGTCGTCGGGCAGCCATAGAGCCCGGCGTTCGCCGGGAACGGCGGCTTCAGCCGCGGCTGGCCCTTCTTGCCTTCGAGGCTTTCCAGCAGCGCCGTCTCTTCCCCGCAGATATAGGCGCCCGCGCCGTGGCTGACATAGAGATCGAAATCCCAGCCATGGATGTTGTTCTTGCCGATCAGCTTGGCCGCGTAGGCTTCCTGGATCGCCTGCTCCAGGATCTCGCGTTCATAGACGTACTCGCCGCGGATGTAGATGTAGCAGGCGTGCGCCTGCATCGCGAACGAGGCGATGAGGCAGCCCTCGATCAGAAGATGCGGATCGTGCCGCATCATGTCGCGGTCCTTGCAGGTGCCGGGCTCGGATTCGTCGGCGTTGACGACGAGATAGTGCGGCCGCTCCTTCACCTCCTTGGGCATGAAGCTCCATTTCAGCCCCGTCGGGAAGCCGGCGCCGCCGCGCCCGCGCAGGCCCGAGTCTTTCACCTGCTGGATGATCCAGTCGCGCCCGCACGCGATCATGTCGCCCGTCGCGTTCCACGCGCCGCGCTTCTTCGCCGCCTCCAGGCGCCAGTCCTGCGTCCCGTAGAGATTGAGAAAGATGCGGTCCTTGTCCTCAAGCATCAGCTAGTCCTACGCGTTATTCCCTCGGCGCCATCGGGCGCATCGTCATCAGCATGCGGATCAGGAACCAGACCGCCCCGGCGATCGGCGCGATCACCGGCACGGAGGCGATCTCATTCCCGCGCCCCCAATGCATGAAGCCCGCAAGCACGAGGCAGCCGACGAACGCCGCGCCATAAAGCACGATCGCCGCCGTCGCGCCCGCCGGGCGCTTGGGCTTGGCCTCCGGCGCATCGAAGGGCAGCCGACGCTTGGCGTAAAGCTTCGCTTCGTACTCGCCGTCCGGCCCGGGGGACGTTGGTTCGCTCATTCGGCGGGCGCGGGCCGGTTCGGCAGCGCCACCTTCTGCGCCAGCGAGCCGTCATAGAGGCTCGCGCTCGTCAGCGTCTTGGCGCCGCCTTCGGGCGCAGACGTCTGGCGCCCGCGCGCGGAGCCTGGCTTCACCGCCTCGCCGCGCGCCAGCGCATCGATCAGCGCTTCAAGATCATCCGGCGAGAGATCCTCGTGATAATAATCGTCGATCGCCACCACCGGTGCGTTCACGCACCCGCCGAGGCATTCGACTTCCTCCCACGAGAACGCTCCATCGGCGCTGACGGCGAACTTCTTGCCGATGCGGCGCTGGCAGACGTCTTTCAAATCTTCCGCACCGCGGAGCATGCAGGGCGTTGTTCCGCACACCTGCAAATGATGGCGCCCGCGCGGCTCCAGATGGAACATCGTGTAGAACGTCGCGACTTCCAGCACGCGGATCTTCGGCATGCCAAGCATATCGGCGATCACGCGGATCGCCGGCTCGCTCACCCAGCCCTCCTGCTTCTGCACCAGCCACAGCAGCGGGATGACGGCCGAGGCCTTCCGGTTCGCCGGGAATTTGGCGATCTGGCGCTCCACCTCGGGCAGGATGTCCGCGCGGAACGCGAAACTCTCGGGCTGCTGCTCGGCCAGTCTGCGGACGCTCATTTGGTTCTCACCGTGCAAAATCGGCGCGGACGATGCGCCCGTCGCGAACGGTGTAGATCACCGCCGCTTCAAAGGTTTCCCCGCCCGGCGCGCGCTCGCCCTGCTCGTGGTCGATCACGACATCGCCCACCGCGATGCGCTTCACCACCCAGGCGCGGTTCTTCGGGTATTGCGCAAAGGTCCGCGCATAGCGCGCCCGCACCGCCGCGATTCCCTGCTGGGTCACTGCGCCGTTGAGGTCGCCGATCACGCAATCATCCGCATAGAGCGCGCAGAACGCCTCCAAGTCCTGGGCGTTATAGGCCTCCAACTGGGCCTGGACGATCTCGGCGGGGGTCATGGAATTCCTGTTGCGGCGACGTTCTAGGGCGGTTCGCCGCGGGAATCGAGCGGCACAGAACCGCAGCGGGCGACGCGGGCTCCGCGCCCCTCCCCCTTGCGGGGAGGGGTTAGGGGTGGGGGTGTGAGCGCCGACCATTGCAGACGTTCCCGCTAGCACCCCCTCCCGGCCCTCCCCGCAAGGGGGAGGGAGCGCTCATGCTGCGACGGCCGCTTATGAGGTCGGAAGCTGCAGCCGCCCGTCGAGCCCGATCGGCCAGCCCGGGTTATAGGCGATCTCCCAGGCGTGCCCGTCGGGGTCCGCGATATAGCCGGAACAGCCGCCCCACTCGGTCCTCGCCGGCGCCTTGAGGACGGTCGCGCCCTTGGCCTTTAGGGCCGCGAAGATCGCGTCGACTTCCCCCTCGCTGCGCGCATTGTAGGCGAGCGCGCCGCCGCGATAGGCGCTGAGCGGGCCGTCCGTCTGCGAATCCGACTTGAGCCCTTCGTGCGTCCAGAGTCCGAGCACGATCCCGCCCAGATCGAAGAACGCGATGTCGTCCATCTCCATGAACGGCGTCCAGCCGAACACGTCCTTGTAGAACGCCTTCGCGCGGGCGTGATCGGCGCTCGCCAGCGTCACAAGCGAGAGGCGCTGTTCGAGGCTCAGCGGTCGATCTCGCCGAACACGATGTCGAGCGAGCCGAGCACGGCGCTCACATCCGCCAGCATGTGGCCTTTGCACAGGTGATCCATGGCCTGCAGGTGCGGGAAGCCGGGCGCGCGGATCTTGCAGCGATACGGACGGTTCGAGCCGTCCGCGATGAGATAGACGCCGAACTCCCCCTTCGGCGCCTCGACCGCCGCATAGACCTCGCCCGGGCCGACATGGAAGCCTTCGGTGTAGAGCTTGAAGTGATGGATGAGCGCTTCCATCGAGTTCTTCATCTCCGCGCGCGTCGGCGGCGCGAACTTCGAGTGCGGCGGCAGCACCGGCCCCGGCGTCTTGCGCAGCATCTCGATGCACTGGAGCATGATCTTGGTCGACTCGTACATCTCCTCCATGCGGCAGAGATAGCGGTCCCAGCAATCGCCGTGCTTGCCGACGGGAATCTTGAAGTCGAGTTCGGAATAGATCTCGTAGGGCTGCGCGCGGCGCAAATCCCACGCCATGCCCGAGCCGCGCACCATCACGCCGGAGAAGCCCCAATCCAGCGCCTCCTGTGCGCTGACGACGCCGATGTCGACGTTGCGCTGCTTGAAGATGCGATTGTTGGTGATGAGCGTCTCGATGTCGCGCATCACTTTCGGGAAGCCCTTGCAGAACGTCTCGATGTCGTCGATCAGCGCCGGCGGCAGGTCCTGGTGCACGCCGCCCGGCCGGAAATAGGCCGCATGCATGCGCGATCCGGACGCGCGCTCATAGAACACCATGAGCTTCTCGCGTTCCTCGAAGCCCCAGCAGATGGGCGTCAGCGCGCCGACGTCCATCGCCTGGGTGGTGACGTTGAGGATGTGCGAGAGCAGCCGCCCGATCTCGGAATAGAGCACCCGGATGATCGAGGCGCGGCGCGGCACTTCGATGCCGGCGAGCTTCTCGATCGCCAGGCAAAAGGCATGCTCCTGGTTCATCGGCGCGACGTAATCGAGCCGGTCGAAATAGGGCATCGCCTGCAGATAGGTCTTGTATTCGATCAGCTTCTCGGTGCCGCGGTGCAGAAGCCCGATATGCGGATCGACCCGCTCCACGACTTCCCCGTCGAGCTCCAGCACCAGGCGCAGCACGCCGTGCGCCGCCGGATGCTGCGGCCCGAAATTGATCGTGAACGTGCGCTTCTCTTCGGGAATCCCCGGCGCGCCCGATGCATCGTCAGCCATCGCACCCTTTCCGGCGTTCGACCGCGAGCCGTGCAGCCCGCCGCCTATCGCCTATCGCCTTCACCGTCCAAGCCACGTCTCGATCCACGACTTGTCCTCTCTCAGCGCCTCGCAGGCGCGCAGCCGCTCGATCAGCGGCGCCGGCGCGCCCGTGATGTCGGCGGCGCCGTCTTCCTCGATCGCCTCGCGAATGACCTCCCGGAAGTCAAGCCCTTCGCGCTGGGCGCGGGCCGCGAACGCCTCGTTAAATGCGGCCATCGCCGTTTCGGCGCGCGCCCGGCCGAAGCCTGCCTCGCGCACGGCCGCCAGGTAGCGCTCAAGCGACGGGTCGCCTTGCGGCCCCTGCGCCTGGATTTCGGCGGCGAAGCGGAACGTCTGGGCGCAGCGCGCCAGCTCCATGGCGCTCACCCGGTTGGCCAGCCCGCGCTCTGCGACCAGCAGATAGATTCCGAACGCGAGGATCCCCGCCAAAACCACCATGAGATAGACGAAGCCGGCGCGCGGCTTGCCGGGTCCAGCGCGCGCCATCGTCAGCCCGCCGCCGCGGCGCGCGCGGCCGCCTCACCCGTCATTGGCCTTCTCGTCGCCCGGCAGCACGCGCTGCATGCCTTCCCAGGGGCTTTCGAAATCGAAGTTCCGGTAGGCGGCCGGCAGCTTCACCGGCTCGTACACCACGCGCTTCTGCTCGGCGTCGTAGCGCACTTCCACGTGGCCGGAGAGCGGGAATTCCTTGCGCAGCGGGAAGCCCTGGAAGCCGTAATCCGTCAGCAGCCGGCGCAGGTCGGGATGCCCGGAAAAGGCGATCCCGTACATGTCGAACGCCTCGCGTTCGAACCAGTTGGCGCAGGGAAACACCTCGATCGCGCTCGCCACCGGCGTTTTCTCGTCGGTCTGCACTTTGAGCCGCACGCGCGCGTTCTGCGTCATCGAGAGCAGATGATAGACGACGTCGAAGCGCTTCTCGCGCTCGGGCCAGTCGACGCCGCAGATGTCGATCAGCGTCGTGAACTGCGTCTCCTTGTTGTCGCGCAGGAAGCGCAGCACCGTCAGGATGTGCTCGCGCTTGACGTGCACGGTCAGTTCGCCGTGCGCGACCTCGTAGCCCTCGACGGCGTCGGTCATCGAGTTCTGGATATGCGCCCCGATCTCATGGGGACCGGGACCCTCCGCGAAGGGAACGAATTTGAGGCTCATGTTATCGCTCGATCGTGCCTTCGCGGCGGATTTTCCGTTGCAGCTGCAGGATGCCGTAGACCAGCGCCTCCGCCGTCGGCGGGCAGCCGGGGATGTAGATGTCGACCGGCACGATCCGGTCGCAGCCGCGCACCACGGCGTAGCTGTAATGATAATAGCCCCCGCCATTCGCGCATGAGCCCATCGAGATCACATAGCGCGGCTCAGGCATCTGGTCGTAGACCTTGCGCAGCGCCGGGGCCATTTTGTTGGTCAGCGTGCCGGCCACGATCATGAGATCGGATTGCCGCGGGCTGCCGCGCGGCGCCGCGCCGAAACGTTCGAGATCGTAGCGCGGATTGCCCGCCTGCATCATCTCGACCGCGCAGCATGCGAGCCCGAACGTCATCCACATCAGCGAGCCCGTGCGCGCCCAGGTGATCAGATCGTCCAGCGCCGTGACGAGGAAGCCCTTGTCCGCCAGCTCGTTCGACAAGCCGGTGAAGAACGGATCGTCCTCGCGCGCGGGATAGTTTCCACGCAAGGGGGCGCGACCTGCTTCACCGATCAGCTCAGGCTTAGTCATGGTCGAGCCCAGCATCGGTCAGTAGTGAGTAGTCAGTGGTCAGTGGAGGGGTCATGCGGCGTCCGCCGATTTCTGCAGTGAACGAATATAGGAACGCATCATTTTTCCGAGTTCGTCGCATTGGTCGAGAAGCGGCCCGACCTGTTGCTCCTGCGCCAGCCCCACCCGAAGGCTGAGGAGCAAGTGCGTCTCCAGCTCCTTGATCGAACCCTGCGCCACCTTGAGGAAATAAACGAAGTTGCCGGTGCTATCGCGGCCGTAGCCTTCAGCAATGTTTGCGGCAATGGCTGCTGAGGCGCGCCGCACCTGGCTGACCATGCCATAGAGTTCGTGCTTCGGAAAATCCTGAGTCAAGGCGTGACACAGCTCCGCAATATCCATTGCGTGCTGCCAGACCTTCAAGTCGCGGTATGAGTTGATCTCGCTCACCAAGCCCTACTGACTATTGACTACTCACTACTGACTTACCCTTCACTCCCATTCGAGCGCGCCCTTCTTCCATTCGTAGAGGAAGCCGACCGTCAGGACGCCCAGGAACGCCATCACCGACCAATAGCCGAACACGCCGACGTCATCGAGCGAGAGCGCCAGCGGGAAGAGGAACGCGACCTCGAGATCGAAGATGATGAAGAGGATCGAGACGAGATAGAAGCGCACGTCGAACTTCATGCGCGCGTCATCGAAGGCGTTGAAGCCGCACTCGTAGGCCGAGACCTTCTCGGGGTCGGCGTCCTTGGGCGCGAACACCCATGACGCCAGCATGAAGCCCACGCCCAGCGCCGCGGCGATTGCGAAGAAGATCAGGATCGGCAGATATTCGGTCAGGTCGAGGCCCATTGGGTTCCCAAGCTCGCGTTCCGGCACGGCTCAAAGGCCCCCGCGGCCGGGGGAAATCAAGCGCGCCGGACGCTACTTGTGGTCGCGCCAAGGGACAAGGGCCAGGCCCCCTCGGGGTCAGGAATAGACGAACGCGGCGTCGTCAAGGTCGATCGCCGGCAATTCCTTGCGCTCGGCCCAATAATCCTGGTTGTGCCGCCATTCCGGCTTGTCGCCGCGCTTGGGCAAAAGATGCATGCCGCGCAGCAAATACCCTGGATTGAAATTCTCCTCGTCGATCCAGGGCAGGATCGCCATGTCCTTGTCTTCCGGCCGCAACGCCACGTTCACCTGCCGGGCGCCGATGCGCTGCATGTGCGCCAGGAGCTTGCACACGAAGTCGGCCACCAGATCGGCCCGCAGCGTCCAGCTGGCGCGGAAATAGCCGAACACCCAGACCAGGTTCGGCACGCCGGTGAACATCATGCCGCGATAGGTGACGGTCCGGGAGAAATCGAGCGGCTCGCCGTCGATCTCGAAGGCGATGTCCCCCAGAGCGCTGAGATTGAAGCCGGTGGCGGTGATGATGAGGTCGGCGTCGATGGCCTTGCCCGACTTCAACAGCACGCCCGTCTTCGTGAACCGGTCGATCTCGTCAGTGACGACCGTGGCCTTGCCTGCGGCGATGCCCTGGAACAGGTCGCCGTCGGGCACGAACGCGATCCGCTGGCGCCAGGGGCGGTAGCGGGGATTGAAGTGGACGTCGATATCATAGTCGGCGCCGAGATAGGCGCGCACGCCCTCGAGCAGCTCCTTGCGCACCGCCTCCGGCTCCGTGAAGCAGCGCCGTGTGAACGCTTCCTGGTCGAACAGGATCTTGCGTCGCACGATCTCGTGAATCCAGGTCTCGTCGATCTCGAGTTCGCGCAGCGTGTTCGCCAGCTCGTTCTCGTTGCGCGCGGGGATGAAATAGGTCGGCGAACGCTGCAGCAGCGTCACGTGCTTGCAGTCGTCGGCGATGGCGGGAACCAGCGTCGCGGCGGTGGCGCCGGACCCGATGACCAGAACGTGCTTGTTCGCATAGCCCAGATCCTCGGGCCAGGTCTGCGGATGCACGATCCGGCCCTCGTAATCGGCCATGCCGGGCCATTCGGGCGTGTAGCCTTCGCTGTGGCGATAATAGCCCTGGCACATCCAGAGGAAGTTCGCCTTGAACAGCGCCGTCTCGCCGGAGTCGGTGCGGCGCGCCTCAATCGTCCACGCCTTCTCCGCGCTCGACCAGCGCGCGCGCACGATCTTGTGGCGGTAGCGGATGTGCGGCGCGAGATCGTTCTCGACGATCACCTCGTTCATGTAGGCGAGGATCTCCTCGGCCGTCGCGATCGGCGGCCCGACCCAGGGCTTGAAGCGATAGCCGAAGGTGTAGAGGTCGCTGTCGGAGCGGATGCCGGGATAACGGTGCGTCAACCATGTGCCGCCGAAGCTCTCCAGTTCGTCGAGCACGACGAACCGGGTTCCGGGCCGCTGTTTCGTCAGGTGATAGGCGCCGCCGATGCCGGAAATGCCCGCCCCGACGATAAGCACGTCGAAGGTTTCGATCTTCGCCGGGGCGCGTTCGAGCGTTTTCGTAGCGGCCATCGCGGCCCTCCTTCCCGTTCGGCAGGAAGTCACGCCCGCCGCCCGGCCGCAACCATGATCCGCATCAATTTCAAACCGCAGGCGCGCCGGCGCCGCTTCGGCCAGCTTTCCTTAATTTAGTTCGTGTAGGGAGCGTTTCTCCAGTTGGGACCGCCCATGAGCGCCGAACCGCAAGACTCGATCTTCCTCATCTGCGACGACAACGCCTATGTCCGTCGCCTGGTCGCCGATGTGCTCATCGGCGGGGGGTTCGGGCGCCACGCCTTCGCGCAGACGGGCGACGAGCTGCTGGAGGCGACGCACGCCCTTCAGCCGCGCGTGGTCGTCACCTCCTCGCGCGTGCCCGGCCTCTCGGGCCTTGCGTACACGCGGCTCATCCGCGCTGGATACAAGAACGTCAGCCGGACGCTGTCGATCATCGTGATGACGAACACGCCGACCGTCGCCTTCATGGACGCCGCGCGCGACGCCGGCGTGGATGAAATGCTCGTGCGCCCCTTCACCGCACAGGCGCTGCTCGACCGCGTCGACGCCGTGCTGGCGCGGCCGCGCCGGTTCGTGGAGAGCCTCGTCTATACCGGCCCCTGCCGCCGCCGGCGGATGATCGACCCCAACGCGACCCCGCGCCGCCGCCTCTGCGATCCCCTCGAGGCGCGGGAGGCGCAGGAAGAGGCCGCCGCGACGAGCCGCGAGTTGGTGCGCAAAAGCATCGCCAAGATCGGCGCGTTGGCGGCGGGACTGACCCAGATCGATCGCGCCAAGCTGCGCGAAATCTACGCCGCGGTCGGCGACACAGAACGCTTCGCCAACGAGGCGCGCGATGAGGCGACCGGCGACGCCGCCCGCTCCTTGCTGCGCTATATCCGCGCCACCGGCGCCGGCGCCCCTGCCGACCCGGACGTCTTTCGCGCCCATATCGACGCCATGCAGAAGCTCGCAGGCCTGAGGCCGGAGCACCACGACATCCGCGAAGAGGTCGTGCGCGGCCTCGTCGCCATCGTCGACAAACGCCTCAAGCGGAAGCCCCAGGCGGCCTGAGCCGCGCGATATATTGACACTAAGAGTGCCAGTTGTTAGGTCCTCCCCGCGCGGCGCCGGAGCACGCTGCGCCGTGGAGGCGCGCAGATGGAAGTCGTCAACGAGGTTCTGCCGACCGATCCCAGACAGCTGCAGGCGCTGATGGAGAAGGGCCCGGCCGGCCCGATCTTCATGATCAATCTGCTGAAATTCAAAGACCGCGCCGAGTACGAAGACGGGCGCGAGACCACGCTCACCGGACGCGAAGCCTACATGCTCTACGCCGCCGCGGTGCGCGACATCCTGCCGAAATTCGGCGGCCGCGCGCTTTTCGTCGCCGACGTCACCCACCTCTCGCTCGGCCGCGTCGAGGAGCTGTGGGACGAGGTCGCGATCGCCATGTATCCCCAGCGCGCCGATATGGTCCGCATGTCGATGTCGGAGGAATGGCGCGCCGCCGCCGTGCACCGCACGGCCGGCCTGAAGGGCCAGCTCAACATCGAGACCGTCGCCGCCGCCGAGATGCGCGATTCTCCTCTGTTCGCGGCGCTCTTCGGCAGGTCGCCATGACATGGGGCCGCCTGCTTGCGCTGACGCTCGCCGCGATCATCGCGATCGCCGCGGTCGGCGCCTTCGCGTTCAAGCGCCAGATCGGCGATCACCTCTATCGCCGCGCGATCGCCGAAACGGTCGGACGCGACCGCGCGGCGGATCTGCCTGACGGAATCCATGTCTATGTCTGCGGCGCAGGCGCGCCGCTCCCCGATCCGGGACGCGCAGGCCCCTGCCTCGCCGTGCTCGCCGGCGCGCATGCGTTCGTCTTCGACGCCGGCGCCGGCAGCGTCCGCACGCTCGCGGCGATGGGATTTCCCCTGAGCCGCATCGACCGCGTCTACCTCACCCATCTCCACTCCGATCACATCGACAATCTGGGCGAATTGCTGCTGCAGGCCTGGATCGCCGGGGGCCGCGACACGCCGCTGCCCGTCGCCGGCCCGCAGGGCGTGGAGGAGGTCGTCGCCGGCTTCAACGCCGCCTATCGCATCGACAGCGGTTTCCGCACGGCCCACCACGGCGCCGACATCGCTGACCCGAACGGCTTCGGCGGCGCGCCCGAAATCATCGCTGATCCCGGCGAAAGCCCAGCGCTTGTGTTCGAGGAGGGCGATCTCAAGCTGTTCGTGATTTCGGTCGCCCACGCGCCGGTCTCGCCCGCCTTCGGCTATCGCCTCGATTATCAGGGCCGCAGCATCGCCGTCAGCGGCGACACCGCCTACAGCGCGCGTTTCGCGGAGGCTTCGCGCGGCGTCGACGTCATGTTCCACGAAGCGCTCGAACCGGCCTATGTCGCCGCGATGGGCGAAGCGGCGCGCAGCGCCGGCCAGCCCGCGCTCGCCAAGATCATGAGCGACATCCCCTCCTACCACGCCGCGCCGATCGACGCCGCGCGCGCCGCGCAAGCCGCCGGCGCTCGCCAGCTCGTGCTCTACCACATCATCCCGCCGTTGCCTTCGCGGTTCCTGCATGACGCCTATCTCGGCGATGCGCGCAGCGTCTATGGAGGCCGCATCCGCATCGGCGAGGACGGCATGCTGGTGAGCCTGCCGGCGGATTCCGATGCGATCCGCGTCACCCAAGCGCTGCGCTGAATCGCCATGCCCCGGCCGAGCCAGCTTCGTTCAGTCGGCGACGCGCCGGTGGAGGCCGCGATCGACGGGCGTCGCCAGCGCAGCGCGCGTAATCGCCGCCAGATCGTCGACGCCATGCGCGCGCTCATCGGCGCCGGCGAGATGAACCCGAGCGCGGCGCAGATCGCCGAACGCGCGGGCGTCAGCCTGCGCAGCGTCTTCCGCCATTTCGAGGATATGGACAGCCTCTATCGCGAGATCGCCGCCCTGGTGGAAGCGGAAGTCATGCCCCTGGCCTTGCGTCCGTTCGAGGCGACGGACTGGCGCGCGCGCCTGGTCGAGCTCACCGCGCGGCGCGCCGACATTTTCGAGCGCATCCTGCCGTTCCGCGTCGCCGGCGCGGCGCGCCGGTTCCAGTCCGCCTACCTGATGGATGATTACCGGCGGACCGTGGCGCTCGAACAATCGGCGCTCAAGGCGATCCTGCCCGCAGCGATCGCCGGCGATCCGCTTCTCTTCGCGGCGCTCGACGTCGTCACCAGCTTTGATGCTTGGCGGCGCATGCGGCAGGATCAAGGTTTGTCGATCAAGAAGGCGGAGGCGGCGATGCGGCTGGCGGTCGAACGCCTTACGGCGGGGCTGTGAAGCGCCTCCTTGCGCTCGCGCTTGCGCTCGCGTGCGCGGCGTGCGCGCGCGCGCCGGACGAGGCGACGCAAGCGGCCGCGGCGTCGCAAACGCGAGCATGCGGCCTCGCCGCCGGCGAGGTCGGCG
>JACAEE010000010.1 GCA_013389015.1 Hydrogenophilaceae bacterium
GCCGCCAGCAGCCGCGCCAAGGGCTTCGCCGCAGCCTCGAGCGGCGCGGGCGCCGCGGCCGCGCGGGCCGCAAGCGACGGGTCGATGCGCCGCAATGTGAAGCCCCGCAGAGTCGCGACGAGCCGGCCGCGCCGATCCGCAAGCTCGACATCGAAGCTCACATCGTCCGCACGCTCCTCGACCAGCTTTGCGGCGACTTGGATCTCCGCGGGCAGCGGCGCGAAGACACGCATCGCATCAAGCGAGATCGGCGCGAACACCCCCTCGCCCTCCTGCTGCATGCAGAACAGCCCGACCGTCGCCGCGACATCCAGCAGCGCAGGGTGCAGGCGGTAGAGCTTGAGGTCGCCGCTGAACGCGGGGGGCAGACGGACCAGCGCGCTGGCGTCGCCGCCGAAGCGCGCGGCGCTTTCCAGACACGCCCAGCGCGGACCAAATCCAATCCCGCGCTCGCTGAGCGTGAGGCGCTCCGCCGGGACCGGCGCCAGGGCGAACACCGGCTTCGACAGCTTCCCAGGCCGCGCGGCCGCACGTTTGAGCTTCGCTTCGAAATGCAGCGTCCAGGCTTCGCCCGCATTGCGGCGGCTTTCGACCTCGCAGCGCCAGGCGTGCGCGCCCGCAGGGCGCATCGTCGTGCGCACCGTGCGCGCGCCATCGCCGGCGAACGCCATAGGCGCGATGAAGCTGGCGTTCTCGATGTCCAGCGACTCGCAGCCAAGCGCCGCGGCCGCCGCGGCCGCCATTTCGAGATAGGCGGCGCCGGGCAAGATCGCCGTCTCGCCGATGCGATGCTCCATCAGCGCCCACGCTTCGGAGGCGCGGCAGCGCGCGATGAAATGGCGCGTTTCACCGTCCTCGGCGCGGACGCCCAAGAGCGGATGCACGCTTCCGCCCGGCGGCGGCGCATCGAGCCGCGCGGCCATGCCGACGTCCGCCCAAACGCCCCACGCGATCGCAACCCCGTCCGGACGCGCCGCGGCAAGCGATTCCACGACCGCATTCGCGGCGGCGTAGTCGATCTGTCCGGGCGGGCCGTAAACGGCGCTGGTCGAGGAGAACACGCCGAACACGTCAAGCGCGCCTGCCGGCAGCAGCGCATCGAGGATGAACGCGCCCGCCTGCTTCGGCGCCATCAGCGCGTGCGCAGCCTCCAGCGACTTCGTCGCGGCGAGGCCGTCGTCGAGCGCGCCGGCGGCGTGAAACACGCCGTTAAGCCCGCCGAAATGCGCGCGCGTCTCGCGAATGGCTGCGGCGGCTTCATCCACCTTGGCGATGTCGGCCTGCACCACGAGCACATCGCCGCCCAAGCGCTCAAGCTCCATCACCGCGCGCACGCGCCGCGCGCGCTCGCCCCCTTCCGGGGACGCCGCGATCTCCGCCCATTCCGCGCGCGCGGGAAACGGCGCGCGCGACGTGAGCGCCAAGCGCGCGTGATGGGCGGCCGCAAGATGGCGCGCAAGCTCAAGCCCGACGCCGCCCAATCCCCCTGTGATCAGATAGATCCCCCGCTCGCGCAGGCGGCGGCGCGGCGCCGGCGCATTGCGCATGAGCGCGTGCGCGCGCGCCCGACGCCGCCCGCCGCGATGGGCGACGACGGCGCAAGCATCCTGCGCGAGGCATTCGTCGATCAGCGCCTGCGCGCGCGCCTCGTGCTCAGCCTCAAAGTCGACCACCCGCGCATCGACGCCCGGCAGTTCGCGCGGGAGCACCAGGGCCGGCCCCAGAAGCGCGGCGCGATCAGGCCGCCGCGGGCCTTCGTCGTCGACGCCGAACGCGCCCGCGGTCGCGAAGACGACGCGCGCCGGGCTCCAGCCGCGCAGCGCAAGTTCATGCGCGAGATGGAACGCGCTGTCGAACACGAGCGGCGCCGCGACTGCGCCGATGTCCGGCTTGGGCGCGTTCAGAGACCAGAGATGGGCGATGCGCGTCGGCGCGCGCGAGACGCCGTCGAGCGCGTCGAACAGCAGCGCGAAATCCTTCGCAGCCCCGGGGCGCATGGCGAAACGGCGCTCGCCGATGCGGGCGAAGCGCGGCCCGATCTGCACGACGTAGGGCTGCACGCCGCGCGCGCGCAGCAAGTCCACGAACGCCTGCGAAAGCGCGCCGTCGTCGGCGAAGACGAGCCATTCCTCCCCGGCTGGAAGCGTCGGCGCGGCGAGCGGCGCGATCTCCCAGCGCGGTTCGTAGAACCAGCGTTCGACCGCGCCTGTGCGGGTGAATCCCAGCGCCGGCGCCGCCTCCTGCGCCGGTGCGGGCGCGCCGAGGCCCGGCTCGATCCAGCAGCGCGTGCGCTAGAACGCATAGGTGGGCAGCGACACGCGCCGCGCGGGTCCCTCGCCGCGAAGCCGCGCGAAGTCGATCTCCACGCCATGCGCCCACAGCGCGCCGGCCGCTTCGAGCGCCGCCGTGTGGTCACAGGTCTGCTGATCCGCGCCCGGCAGCGATGCCGCGATCGCGCGCGGCGGGCGGGCGAGCGATTGCATCTCCGCAAGCGCGCTGAGCGCGCGCCCGGGCCCGACTTCGAGCAGGATCGCATCACCATCCCTCGCCGCCGCGCGCAGGCCGTCGCTGAAACGCACCGTCTCACGCAGATGACGGACCCAATAATCTGCGCTTGTGAGGGCGGCCGGGTCGGCCCAGTCTCCGGTGAGGTTGGAAATGAACGGCGCGTCGGGGGCGCTCAAGCGCACGCGTTCGAGATGGGCGCGGAACCGCGCGAGGCCGGCGTCGAGCATGCGCGAATGCGCCGCGACATTGATCCGCACGCGCGCGCATTCGACGCCCGCGCCGGCCGCCCGCTCGACGAAGGCGGCGAGCGCCTCTTCCGCGCCGGAGACCACGCAAAGCTCCGGCGCGTTGAGCACGGCGAGATCGAGCTCCTCGCCCATATGGGCGCGCACCCACGCCTCGGGCGCGCGCACGCTCACCATGCCGCCCGCCGGCGCAGCCGCGAAGATCTCGCCGCGCAGCGCGACGGTGGCCAGGGCGTCCGCCAAGGTCATCACGCCCGTGATCGCGGCCGCCGCATATTCCCCTGCGCTGTGTCCGATGACGGCGGCGGGCCTGACGCCCCAGGCGCGCCACATCCGCGCGAGCGCATATTCGATCACGAACACGCTGAGCAGCGACTGCATCGGCTGTTCAAGCGCGGCGCGGGCCTCGGCGTCCTCGGCGCCGCGCGCGAACATAAGCGCGCGCAAGTCCTTCGGCGCGCCGGTCGGCATCGCTGCAAAGCATTCTTCGACCGCGGCGCGGAACGCCGGTTCGCTCTCATAGAGCGTCTTGCCCGCGCCCGGATATTGCGCCCCGCCGCCGGGGAACATGAGCACGACCTTGGGCGCAGGCGCCTTCGCCTCGCCAACCTGCGCGCTCGCAAGCGAAGCGCGCAAGGCTTCGGGCGTGCGCCCGACCAGGCAGCGGCGATGCGCGAAGCGCTCGCGTCCCTCCTGCATCGTGAACGCCGCGTCGCGCAGATTGAGATCGGACGGCGGCGCGGCGAGGAAATCGCGCCACTTCGCCGTCAGCGCCTCAAGCGCTTGCGGGGTCTTCGCCGAGAGCGGCACGAGCTGCGGGATCGCGCTCGCAGGCGAGGCGGGGCGCGGCGGCGCCTCCTCAAGGATGACGTGCGCATTGGTGCCGCCGACGCCGAGGGAATTGACGGCGGCGCGCCGCCGCGTTTCGCCGCGCGGCCAGGCGCGCTTCTGCGCCGCCACCCGGAACGGGCTCTCGGCGAACGCAAACCGCGTATTGGGGCGCGAGAAGTTGAGCGAGGGCGCAATCGTCTCGTGCTTGAGGCAGAGCGCGGCCTTGATCAGCGACGCCACGCCTGCGGCGGTGTCGAGATGGCCGATATTGGTCTTGACCGATCCGATCGCGATGTCGCGCGCGCCGCGATAGGCGCTCTGCAACGCCGTCAATTCGATCGGGTCGCCGACGCGCGTGCCGGTGCCGTGCGCTTCGATAAATCCGATGCTGGCGGGATCGGCTTCCGCGACCACCAGCGCCTCGGCGGCGGCGCGCGATTGGCCGTCGACGCTGGGCGCCAGATAGCCGGCCTTCGCAGCGCCGTCATTGTTGACGGCCGATCCGCGGATCACGGCGTAGATCTGATCGCCGTCCGCGAGCGCGTCGTCGAGGCGGCGCAGCACCACGACGCCTGCGCCGCTGCCGAACAGCGTGCCGTCCGCGTCATCGTCGAACGCGCGGCAATGGCCGTCTGACGAAAGGATCTCGCCTTCGGCGTAGCGATAGCCGCGGCCGTGCGGCACTTCGATGCTGACGCCGCCCGCGAGCGCCATGTCGCATTCGCCGGAAAGCAGGCTCTGGCAGGCGACATGGACCGCCACGAGCGAAGTGGAGCACGCGGTCTGCACGCCGACGCTCGGCCCGGAGAGATTGAAGAGATACGAGACCCGGGTGGTGAGGAAATCCTTGTCGTTGCCGGTGTGGCGCAACAGGAAAAGCCCGATCTCGTCAACGAGCTTTGGATTGGAGAGGAGATTGCGCGCCATGTAGGCCTGCATGCCGCAACCGCCGAAGACGCCGACCGCGCCCTTGAACCGCGACGGCGCATGGCCCGCGTCCTCCAGCGCCTCCCAGCACGCTTCGAGAAAATGGCGATGCTGCGGATCGAGGATGGCGCCCTCGCGCGGCGTGAAGCCGAAGAAGCCCGCGTCAAACGCCTCCATGTCCGGCAGCACCAGAGCGGCCTTCACATAGTTCGGATCGGCGAGCGCGGCGCGGCTTTCGCCCGCGGCCAGGAGTTGCGCATCGGAGGGCCAAGACGTCGCCTCGCGGCCTTCGTCCAGCAGGCGCCAAAGCTCAGCCACCGAGCGCGCTGCGGGAAAACGCCCGGCCATGCCGATGATCGCGATCGCGTGCGGGGGCAGCCGATCCGGCATCAGGCGCTCTGCCGTGGCGGACGCGCGCGCCGCAGCGCCGCGAGCCGGGCCCGCCCACGTTCGGCGCCGAGAATCGCGGCCTGCTGCAGCGCGCTCCCCCCGCTCAGATGCTGCGCGAGCGCGCGCACCGTGGGAAACCGGAAGATGTCGGTGATCGTCACTTCGCGCGCGAGCGCGGCGCGCATGCGCCGCTGCACCTGCACCGCGAGCAGCGAATGGCCGCCCATGTCGAAGAAGTTGGAGGTGACGGAGACGCCCTTCACGCCCAGCGCCTCCTCCCAGATCCCGGCGACCGCCGCTTCAAGTTCATCGGCCGGCCGCGCGCCCTCCTGCGTGCGCGCTTGCGGCTCGGGCAAGGCGCTGCGATCGACCTTCCCGTTCGGCGTCAGCGGCAGCGCAGCCAGCGTCACGAACGCAGCCGGGATCATGACGTCGGGCAGCTGCGCGGACAGCGCCTGTCTCAGCGCGTCCGCGTCAAGCGTAGGCGCGGCGACGACATAGGCGACGAGCCGCTTGTCGCCGCCCTGATCCTCACGCGCCACGACGATCGCCTTCTCGACCGCCTCGCAACGCTCGAGCGCGGCCTCGATGTCGCCCAGCTCAATGCGATGGCCGCGAATCTTCACCTGATGGTCCAGGCGGCCGAGGAATTCGAGCACGCCGTCGGCGCGGCGACGCACGAGATCGCCGGTGCGGTACATGCGCGCCTGTCCGAGCCGAGGCGCCGCGACGAATCTTTCCGCCGTCAGGTCGTCGCGCCGCCAATAGCCCGCCGCCAGGCCGGCCCCGCCGATCCACAATTCGCCCGGCGCCATCGGCGGGCGCGCGCGGCCGTCTTCGCCCACGATCTGGAGCGCCGTGTTCGCGATCGGCGCGCCCAGCGGGATCACGTCGCCGATTTCGTCGAGGTCGGCGACGCTCGACCAGATCGTCGTCTCCGTCGGCCCGTACATGTTCAGAAGCTTGGCGGCGGGCTTGAGCTTCGCGCGCAAGGCCTGCGCGAGCGAGAGCGGCAGCGCCTCGCCGCCGACGCAGAGCACGTCGAGATGCGCCAGCGCCGCGTCGGCGCGTGGATCGGCGATGATCATCTGCGCCATCGACGGCGTGCATTGCAGATGCGTGGCGCCGAAATGGAGGATGTCGTCGGCGACCGTTTCGAACGTGTGCGCCGGGGCCGCGGTCACCGCTTCGCGCACGGCGTTGAGCCGCGGCAGATGCGCGATCACCGTGTCGACCGCGACGCCGAAATCGATCAGACAGGCGATCTCGTCGACGCCGATGGCCGCGACCTTGCGCGCCATGGCCACGCACGTCTCGTGGGCGCCGAAGAGGCCGGAGGTGCGGAAATAGCGCTCGAACGAATGCTCGAGCAGCGCGTCGGTCTCGGCCGGCGAAAGCGGCTCGGAATCGAGAATCTCGGCGGGCGTCTTGCCGGCCTCCACCGCGCGCTTCTGAAATGTCGGGAAGCTCCACGCCGCGTCGCGCACGAGATCGACGGCGCTCTCGAGATACCGCTTCATCGGCTCGCGCACGCGGGCGCGCGCCGCCTCGTCGGACTCGTCGACGAAGGCGTGCAGCATGAGCGTGACTCGGCCGCGCCCGGGATGGCCCGCGCCCGCCCAGGCGCGGCGGTAGCGGCGGATGTTGTCGGCGACTTCATCCAGCGACATGCCCAGCATGTGCGTGAGCACGCCCGCGCCGATGCGGCCCGCCTCCTCGAAAGTCTGCGGGCTCTTCGCGGCTGTGAGCCACACCGGCAGTTCGCCCTGCACGGGGCGCGGCAAGGTGATGATCTCGCGTGCGACGCCGTTGGGATCGGGAAACGCCAGCGCCTCGCCGCGCCACAATCTGCGCATCGTCTCGATCTGCGCGAGCATGACCTCCTTGCGCTCTTTGTAGGCGTCCGGCGCGAGCACGAAGTCGGTCGGCTGCCAGCCTGAGGCGATGGCGACGCCCACACGGCCGTTCGACAGCACGTCGGCCATCGACCAGTCTTCGGTGGCGCGGATCGGGTTGTGCAGCGGGAGCACGCAGCTGCCGGCGCGGATTTTCACCCGAGTCGTCGTCGCCGCGATCGCGGCGGCGGCGATGGCCGGATTGGGATAAGGCGCGCCGAAGGCGTGGAAATGCCGCTCCGGCGTCCACACCGCATCGAAGCCGTTCGCGTCGGCGAATTTCGCGCCTTCGAGCAGGAGCTTGTAGGGCGCCTTCGCGTCCGGCGCCGCCGCCGCAAAATAGAAGAGGCTGAAATCCAGCGCCGCGCGTTCGGAGGCTGCGCCATGGAGCGCGACGGTGAATCCCCGCGCGAGCGTCCAGAAAAGTTCGAGCACCGAGATGTCGAAATTCGGGCTCGTCACGGCGAGCCAGACGCCCGGCGGATCGTGCGGGATTCGCGCGTCCATGCCGACGAAGAAGTTCGCGAGCGCGCGATGCTGGATCATTACGCCCTTCGGCCTGCCGGTCGAACCCGACGTGTAGATCAGATAGGCGAGATCCTCCGGCGCGACGTCCGGCGCGCGCCAATCATCGCGGGCGAGCGCGGCGAGCTGATCGAGCGTGACGGCGCTGGCTGCGCCCGCGCTGCGCCCGTCTGTGATCACCAGTCTCGCCTGCGCATCGTCGATCATGAACGCCAGCCGCTCGGCGGGATAGCCCGGATCGAGCGGCAGATAGGCGCCGCCGGCGCGCACTATGGCGAGGAGCGCGACGACCATGTCGATCCCGCGTTCGAGCATGACGCCGACCACGGCGCCACGCGCTACGCCCATCGCAGCCAGCCCGTTCGCGGCGCGATCAACTTGCGCCATCAGTTCGGCGTAGGTGAGCTGGCCGCCGCGCGTGCGCAGCGCGATGCGCTCCGGCGTGCGCGCGGCCTGCGCCGCGATCGCCTCGGCGATCGCAATGTCGGGAATGGCGGCGGTTTCACCGACGAGCCCGACGTCCCCGTCCGTGAGGCTGAGATCGGCGAAGCACAGGTCCGGACGCGCCGCGATCGTCTCGGCGATCTGCGCGATCTGGGCGGCCGCGACCTCGGCGGTGCGCTGGTCGAAGATGTCGGCGCGCAACAGAAGCGCCGCGCCCTCGGGCGCGAACGCGAACACGATCTCGGACGCCGGGTCCGGCGCCGCGTTGAACGTCAGCGCGATCGGCAGCGTGAACGGCGCAAGCCGCGCGCGCTCCTGCGGCGCGACGCGCAAGCGCAGGTCGCGCGCCGGCGCCGCC
>JACAEE010000144.1 GCA_013389015.1 Hydrogenophilaceae bacterium
GCGCACGCACTTCGCCGAGGGTTGCGCCGCGCATGAGCCATGGAGCGCCCGTGACCGACAACCGCGATGCCCCCGACGCCGCGCCCGCCGGCAACGCCGATTACGAGTGGGCGAAGTTCGATTCCGAGTATTATTTTCAGCACTATTACGGCGAACCGCATCCCGACGACGACCGCGTGATCCGCTGCGCCGTGCGCGCGCTGAGCGCGGCGCCGCCCGCGGGCGAGGCGCTCGATATCGTCGATGTCGGCACGGGCCCAAACCTCATTCCGTTCTTTTGCGCCTTGCCGCGCGCGCGCCGGCTGACGGCATGGGAATATGCTGAGAGCAACGTCGCCTGGCTCAAGCGCGAGCTCGAGAGCGACGACATGCGCCCGCAATGGAGGCACTTCTGGGCCGAGACGCGCGCCGCCTATGGGCCGGAGGCGCGCCTCCCCGACAACCCTATCCCCGCGTTGCGGGAGAAGGCGAACGTGGTCCAGGGCTCGATCTTCGATCTGCCGGAGCGGCGCTGGGATGCGGCCACCATGTTCTTCTGCGCCGAATCCATCACCGAACGTCAGGACGAGTTTGAAGCCGCTTGCGCCGCATACGCGCATTGCGTGAAGCCGGGCGGGCTCCTGGCGGCGGCGTTCCTCACCCGCTCGGGCGGATACGTAATCGCCGATCGCCCGTTTCCCGTGCTGAAGCTCAACGCCGAAGTCATCGAGGCTGTCTTCGCGCGTCACGCCAGGGTGCTGGGCGTCGAGCGCATCGGCATCGTCGAGCGCGAGATCCGCAGCGGCTATTCCGGTTTCGTGTTCCTCACCGGCCTCGCGCAATAAAGCGTCAGCATCTCTGAATCGAACATCAAGACGCGGCGCCGTTTCGGCCGCGCGCTCGCGCGTTCAGAATCAGTACGCTGCACGACATGGCTAAGTGAATCTTAGGCAATCATCCGCATGCTGAGCAAAACGAGGCATGTGATGCAGAACGCTTCCCCGATCCTCGGCGCGCTTGCAGCGCTGAGCCTGTTGTTTTCCGGCGCCGCGCACGCGGCCCATGTCGACAAGACCGCCAGCGCTTCCTCGAAGGGCGCCGCCGGGCAAGTGGTTGAGGACGAGGCGTCGCTCCCTGCGCCCAGCGCGGCCGCCCTGATGGCCCCCGCCGGCGATCCGGGCTTCCTTGCCGCCGCCTTTTCCCGGATCGAGACGGAGGAGCTGGGCCTTTCCGGCTTCGCCATGATCCCCTCGCGCGGACCGGAGGCGCCGGATGCCGACGACATCTTCGAAGACGAAGAAGAAGCCGGCTGGTCGTTCTTCGCCGGCGCCAATGTCGTCAGCGACTATCGCTATCGCGGAATCTCGCTGAGCGCGCGCGAGCCGGCGATGCAGGTCGAGGCCTCCGCCGCCGCGCCCAACGGCGTCTATGTCTATGGCTGGGCCTCCCAGGTCGCCGACAATGGCGGCGAGGATGTCGAACTCATGGGTGCGGTCGGCTGGTCCGGCGCGCTGTTCAGCGACGATCTCTCGCTCGACTTCTACACGGGCTATTACGCGTATCCCGGCGTGGAGGACTCCGCGCTCTTCGAATTGTCCGCGCAGTTCACGCGGATGTACGGCGATGTTTCGCTGACGAGCGGCGTCTCCTACTACCCCGAACAGGCCAATCTCGGCGATCTCGACGACACCTATCTCTCGCTCGCCTTGGGCGCGCCTCTCGGTTTCGCCGGCGCCTCCGGGTCGATCGGCATGGGTTGGGAGCAGGGCGCCTTCGGCGACGGCAAGATCGATTGGCTCGCCGCCGTCGAAGCGCCGATCAGCGCGTTCACCGTGCGCGTGGGCTACGCCGGCGCCGCACGCCACTTCTATGGCCGCGACGGCGCCGATTCCCTCTTCGCCGAGATCCGCGTCGCGCTGGTTGAATAGAATCCCTCCCTGAGAATCCTCCCCCTGTAAGGGGGAGGTGAGGAGGGGGTCTCAGCGACCTGAGATCACGGAGCGATTTTCGTTCGTGCGCAGGCCGGCGGATCTCCGTCACGGCGCCGGCGCGCCAAGAAAGAGCCTAGCGCTTGTTGCGATCAGCCAGGATCACCTTCACTCATTCCGGCCGCAGCGTTGCGGAGCAACGCGGAGAGCCGGAACCCAGCAGCGCGTCGAGCGCCGCGCCTTTGCCGCTGGGTTCCGGGTCTCACCCCGGATCAAGTCCGGGGTTCGCCCGGAATGAGGGAGGAGAGAATGAATCCGTTTGATCGCAACACGCTCTAATGAAAGTTGCGCCCCTTGGGCATCGCGCCATGGGCGCGCGCTATGTCTTCCGCGCGCTCCTGCACGCGCACGCGCGCATCGGATCCCGGCCGGCGGATTTCGTCGGCGCGCGCTACGACTTCCTTGAGCGTCGCCGTCGAGAGCTGCGCCAGCAGCGGCGTGTAATCGATCAGCCGCTCAGCCACGACGTGCACCACGCCGCTTTCGCTCTGCACCCGCCCATCCACCGCAAGCAGCCGCGCTCCCAGCGTCTCGGCGCGATAGCGCTCGAACACTTTCGGCCACACGATGATGTTGGCGATATGGGTTTCGTCTTCGAGCGTCATGAAGATGACGCCCGACGCCGTGCCCGGCCGCTGCCGCACCAGCACCAGCCCGCAGGCGCGCACCCGCGCGCCGTTCTTGGACGTCTCCAGCTGTTCGGCCCGCACCGCGCCGCGCGCGGAGAGCTCGCTGCGCAACAGCCCCGCCGGATGCGCTTTCAAGGAGAGCTTCAGCGTCCGGTAATCCTCGATCACCTGTTCGCCGAGCGGCATGGCGGGGAGCGCGAAATCCGGCTCGCGCGTCAGATCATCTCCTTGCGCGAACAGCGGCAGATCCTCCTGGCCGCCCACGCGGTTGAAGCCGCGCGCCGCCCACAGCGCCGCGCGCCGGTCATGCCCGAGCGAGCGGAAGGCGTCCGCGTCCGCGAGCCTCTCGATCACGGCCGGCGAAAGCCCGCTGCGCAGCCACACATCGCGCACCGAGTCGTAACCCGCCCCGCGCCGCGCGACGAGCTGGCGCATATCGTCTTCTTTCAAGCCCCCGATTTCGCGCAAGCCCAGCCTGAGCGCATGCGTGTGGCGCACATCGCCCTCCATGTCGCTATGCCGGCGATGCAGCGGCCGTCGCCGCGCCGGTTCGATCGTGGAATCCCAGTCTGAGAAGTTCACGTCCGGCGCGCGCACTTCCACGCCATGCTCCTCCGCGTCGCGCACGATCTGCGCCGACGCGTAGAACCCCATCGGCTGCGCATTGAGCAGCGCGGCGGCGAACACGTCCGGATAATGGCATTTCACCCACGCCGAGGCGTAGACGAGGAGCGCGAAGCTCGCCGCGTGGCTCTCGGGGAATCCGTATTCGCCGAAGCCTTCGATCTGGCTGAAGCTGCGCTCGGCGAAGTCGCGCTCATAGCCGTTGTCCAGCATGCCGTTGATGAACTTCTCCTTGAGCTGCCCGATCGTGCCCACGCGCCGGAACGTCGCCATCGCGCGGCGGAGCTTGTCGGCTTCGGGCGGGGTGAATCCCGCCGCCACGATCGCGATCTTCATCGCCTGCTCCTGGAACAGCGGCACCCCCAGCGTCCGCTTGAGCACGGCTTCGAGCGCAGGCTTGGGATAGCTCACTTGCTCCAGCCCCTGCCGGCGTTTGAGATAGGGATGCACCATCCCGCCCTGGATCGGCCCCGGCCGCACGATCGCGACTTCGATCACGAGGTCGTAGAAATGCGTCGGCTTGAGCCGCGGCAGCATCGTCATCTGCGCCCGGCTCTCCACCTGGAACACCCCGATCGAGTCCGCGCGCTGCAGCATCGCATAGACCCGCGGATCCTCCTTCGGCAGCGACGCGAGGTCGAGATGCGCTTTACCCCCTCCCCGCAAGGGGGAGAGGGGTGCGCCCAATCGCGATACGTCGCCTCGATCAGATCGAACGCCTTCTTCAGGCACGACAGCATCCCGAGCCCCAAAAGATCGACCTTCAAGATCCCCAGCGCTTCGAGATCCTCCTTGTCCCATTCCACGACCGTGCGGTCCTCCATCGCCGCGTTCTGCACCGGCACGACGTCGTCCAGCCGCTCGCGCGTGATCACGAACCCGCCCACATGCTGCGACAGATGCCGCGGAAAGCCTTGCAGTTCGCGCGCGAGCGCAAGGCATGCGCGCAGCCGCCCATCGCGCAGATCGAGTCCGATCCGCTTGGCGTCGTCGTGGTCGACGCCCTTCGACCACCATTGCTGCGTCTTCGCCAGCGCCGCGATCCGGTCTTCCGAGAACCCGAACGCTTTTCCCACTTCGCGGATCGCGCTGCGCCCGCGATAGCAGATCAGCGTCGCCGCAAGCCCCGCGCGATGGCGCCCATAGGTCTTGTAGACGTATTGGATCACGTCCTCGCGCCGCTCATGCTCGAAATCGACGTCAATGTCCGGCGGCTCGTTGCGCTCGGTGGAGATGAACCTGTCGAACAGAAGATCGTTCGTAGACGGATCGACTTCCGTGATCCCAAGACAATAGCAGATCGTCGAGTTCGCCGCCGAGCCGCGCCCCTGGCACAGGATCGGATCGCGCGGCTTGCCTTCATGGTCCACCCGTCCGCGCGCGAACGTCACGATGTCGTGGACGGTGAGAAAGTAGGGCGCGAATTTGAGCTGCGCTACGATGCCCAGTTCGCGCGTCAGGGTCTCGCGCACGCGATCCGGAACCGCGCCGTGATAGCGCGCCCGCGCCCCCGCCCAAGCGAGCGTCTCGAGCGCCGTCTGCGGATCGGCGAAGCCTTTGACGCATTCGTCGGGATATTCGTAGCGCAGATCGTCGAGCGAAAAGCGGATCCCGCGCAGGAAGCGCACGGTTTCGCTTACCGCCTCGGGCGCTGCGCGGTAGAGCCGCGCCATCTCCCCGGCGCTCTTCAGATGCCGCTCCGCGTTCACCGCGAGCAGCCGCCCCGCGCGATCGAGCGTCGTTTTTTCACGGATGCAGGTCGCTACATCGAGCAGCGCGCGCCGCGCCGGCGCATGATAGAGCGGCTCGCTCGTCGCGATCAGCCGCGCGCCGGTCTCCTGCGCCAGCGCCGCGAGAAACCGCGCCCGCCTCTTGTCCTCCCCGTCCGCGCGCGCCGGCGCAGCGAGCCACACGCCGCCGCGGCGGCGCAGTGCAAGGAGCGTGTCCCGTAATGCCGTGGCGGCGTGAAGATGCGCGTCCGCCGCCGGAACGACGATCGCCTGTAGGCCGTCCGTATACTGAAGAAAATCATCGAAATCGAGCCAGCATTCGCCTTTCGGCGCCCGCCGGTTCCCGATCGTCAACAGCCGCGTGAGCCGCGCATACGCCGCCCGGTCGGTCGGATAGGCGATGATGTCCGGCGTCCCGTCGCGAAACACGAGCCGCGCCCCGACGATGAGCCGCAGCCCCTTCTCCTTGGCCATCACATGCCCGCGCACCACGCCCGCGAGCGTGTTACGATCCGCCAGCCCCAGCCCCGCATGCCCGAGCGCATGCGCCGTCTCCACCAGCTCCTCCGGGTGCGAGGCCCCGCGCAGGAATGAGAAATTGCTGGTGGCGCAAAGCTCCGCGAACCCGCTCATGCGAACACGTCGCAAGCCGAAGAGCCAAGATCATCCGCACCCGAACCATCTCCCCCTCCCTCTCGCGGGGAGGGGGCAGGGCGTGGGGGGCGTTCGGAAAACGCAGCGCCGTCTGAATCATCCGCCGTCGCAGTTCGCGCCCGGCGGACAGCGCCTTCGCCTGCTTTCACCCCACTCCTTATTACCTCCCCGCGAGGGGGAGGGAGGCGCGTGCTCGGCCCGTTCATGCAAATACTCCGTGCACGTACCAAACGGGCGCATCGCGTTCGCTATAGAGCCCGTCGCGATAGAGCCAGTAGCGCCGCCCCCTGGAATCCTCGACCCGGTAATAATCGCGCGTGGCCGCGCCCGGCGCGTCAAGCCAGTTCATCGCGATCCGCTCGGGCCCTTCCGCGCGCGCGACGTCGCGCAGCACGCGCCGCCAGCGGAACTTGACCGGCGGTCCGTCGGGCACGGAGGCGATCGCGTCCGCCCGCTCGGGATGCGCAAACAGCGTGAGCGGGCGCCGCATCACCCCATCCGCCGGAACGATGGCGCGCCGCTGCGTTGCAGGCGGCGCAAGCGCGGTTGTCTCGCCTGCAGCGTGCTCCGGCGCATGCGCATCCTTGAGCATGATCCGCCGCACGCGCGCCTCGCCCAGCCGCGCCGAGAGCGCGTCGAGCAGCCGCGCGATCGCCTCCTCGTCGCGGCCCGCAGGCGCGGTGAGCGCGCGCGCCATCATCGTGCGTGGCGCGGTCTCGAACGCGTCGAGCCGCAGCATCTCGATCCCGAATTCCGCGTCTATTCCTTCCGGCGCGATCGACAGCTTCTCCCGGAAGAGCCGCAGCATCGCGCGCGCGTCATGCTCCGGTCGGGTGAGCCGCAGCCCGTAGCTGCGCGCCCGCGCATCGACGCCGAACAGGTGAAGCGTGAGCCGCCGCGCGCCCAGCCCGCGTCTGTCCAGCCGCGCGGCGAGTTCGACGCACGCCGCCTCCACCCCGATCAGAACCGCCTCGAGGCTCATCAGCGGCTCAAGGAAACGCTTCATCGCGAACACGGGCGGCGGCGGCCGGCGTGGCGAAAGCGGTTCGTGCGCCCGCCCGAGCGCATAATCGAGCCGCTGGAGCGCGCGCTCGCCCGCCCGCGCCGCCAGCGGCTTGCGCGGCGCGGCGATGAGCTGCGTCACCGTCTTGAGGCCCAACCGTTTGATGAGCGCCGCCGAGTCCGCCTCGAGCCGGAGGCACTCCACCGGCAGCGGCGCAATGAGCGCCGCGATCGAGTCCGCGTCTCCGATCGCGTCGCGAGAAAAATGCGCCAGCGCCCATGCAGCCGCAGGCGAAGGCGCGATCGCCGCGCGCGCGGCGAAGCCTTGCGCCTGGATGCGCCTGAGCAGATCGCGCCGCAAATCGTCTTCCCCGCCGAACAGGTGCGCAACGCCGGTGATGTCGAGGAACAATCCCTCCGGCGGATCGAGCGCGACCACCGGCGTGTAGCGCCCGCACCAGGCCGCGATTGCGTCGAGGAGCGCGGCGTCGCGCGCCGGCTCGGCTTCCGCCGCGACGAGATCCGGCGCCATCGCCCGCGCGTCCGCCAGCGCCATCCCTGCCTTCAGCCCTGCGCGCGAGGCCGCCGCATCCACCCCCGTCAGCACGAACGCATTGCCGATCTTTTCATAAACCGCCAGCGGCGCGTGCGGCGCCGAACGAAGCGCCCCCTCCCCCTTTGCGGGGGAGGGTAGGGTGGGGGGGCGATTAAGAAGAGGCGCAACGGCGCCGTACGCGCCTTCGCCTGCACGCCCCCCTGCCCCCTCCCCCGTCGGGGGAGAAGATATATTCCGTACACGGAGCGCCTTAGCCGGCCCGCGCTTTAGCCGGTCCGTCTTCAGCCGCGGCAGCCACAGCGCCAGCCATCGCCGCTCGTTCTGAGAATCTGCGCGCATGGGCGTCCCACTCCAAAGTCCAGGAAAGATCGCTGCGCCCGCCGCGCCGGCGTGTAAGCTGCGCACGCAAAGCCGGGCGGCCGATCTCGCCGTCCGCCGCAGCGAGGCTCGCCGCCGCCGCGATCCGCCACCGCGTCCAGGCCGCGCCGGCTGAAAGCCCGTCGAGCCGCACCAGGAGCCCGTGCGCGCCGAACGTCTCCGCCGCCAGCAACAGCCGCCGCGACGCGATGAGATCGAGCGTCTTGCCCGCGATCACGCACACCACTGTAGCGCCCGGCAGCGTCAGCGCCTGCTCCGCCGCCCACAGCGCGTCCTGCGCCGTGCGCGGGCGTACGAGAATGAGATCCTCAAGCCGAAAGCCGAACTGCGCGCAGCCTTCGGCGTAGAGCGTTCCGTCTTCGCCGTTGCGCGCCTGCGGACTGATGAAGAGGGTGAGCGGCGCCGTCCAGAGCTGCGTCAGCCCCAGGGCGAAGCCGAGCGCCGCGCCCACATCCCCCGCTTCGGCCGGCGCAATCTCATGCAGCGGCGCGGCCCTCACCGCCTCCGCGATCTCGGAAAACGACTCCGCCGCGCCCGTCTTCAGCGGCGCGATGTCCGCCGCGCGCACAAGCCCCGCGCCGCCCTTGAGGGCCGCCGCCGCGCGTGCATGGGGAGGGATGATCTCCATGCCGCGAGCCTAGAACAAAAAGAGAACACTCGCAACGCCTGCGCAACAACCCCTTCCGTTACGTTCCTCTATGGGGTCTGAAAGGCCGTCGGGACGGCGTCGTTTTGCGCCTCACCCGATCCCCAGCGCCGGCTTGTACAGGGGGTGCACAAGGTCATGCCATTCGGCATGGCGCTTGATGTAGGCGGCGAAGAACGGACAGGTCGGCATCACCAGCGCCCCTCGCGCCCGCGCCCAGGCGAGCGCCGCCGCGGCCAGCGCGCCCCCCACGCCCTTGCCCTCGAGCGACGGCGGGACCTCGGTGTGGGGGAACAAGATCCCGTTCGCGAGAACGCGGTACTCCGCGTAAGCCACATCCTCCCCCAGCCGCACCTCGAACCGGCTCTCCGCTTCATTGTTGACGGCCTCGAACGCCGGCTCGCTCATCGTCCGCTCCTGTGGATTATCTGTGAGCTATGCTGGCTATCAAGCCACACCCATTTGGATTTTCCACGAGACAACTCGTTTTCGAGTTGTGAATTTCGGGTAAACTGAATGTTAATCGGAAGTCATAGCAACGGGGGGCGTCCCGGGGGGGCGCGGCGCATCGATAAGCGTCGCGGGAATGAGCACAAAAGACGCAGCGAATTCAAAGTCCGGGGCGCCGCCGGGAGGCGGCGGAATGGTGTGGAAGAAGAGCAATAAGGGCGCTGATGGCGCGAGCCGGCGCTCGACCTCTGCGCCCGCCTCCGCATCGGCCAAGCCGGCGTCGCCGCAGACCCTCCTCGCCACCGGCGCCGCCATCGCCGCCGCCGCGCCGGGCGTCGCCGAGGCGGCGACGTTCAACGTCTCCGATCAGGCCTCGTTCGAGGCGGCCATGGCCGCCATGGCCGCCGATCGCAGCGCCAATCACACCATCAACATCACGGCCTCGTTCCAGATGTCAGCGCCCGTTGCGCCCATCGTGGCCGACTCCGGCGCCGTCATCACCATCAACGGCAACGGTTTCACCATCGACGGCGCGTCGAGCTTCCGGCCGTTCTTCATCTATTCCGGCGAGGTCAACATCGCCGATCTCAATTTCGCCAATGCCTCGGCTCAGGGCGGCGACGGCGCCGGCGGCGGCATGGGGGCCGGCGGAGCGGTCTTCGTCAACAGCCTCGCCGTCGTCAGCCTAACCAATGTCGCCATCACCAACGCCTCGGCGGTGGGCGGCGATGGCGGCCAGCAGTTCCAAGGCGGCGGCGGAGGCCTGGGGGGAACCGGCGGCTCTGAACCCGGCGGCGGCGGCGGTGGTCTTTACGGCGCGGGCGGCGCCGGCTCGGAAGA
>JACAEE010000110.1 GCA_013389015.1 Hydrogenophilaceae bacterium
GGCGTCGCCGCCAGCGCCGCCCATTCGATCGGCCCGGTGGCGTTCAGGATGGAGAGCGGCGTCGCCGTCGGCGTCGTGAGATAGATTCCGGCTGCGCCCGCGCCGGCCGCAACGAGGGCGCCCGCCAGGCCGGCCCAGAGCCCAAGCCGTCCCGCCTCGACGCCGAGCTCCGCGCCCGCGCGCTCGCGCGTCGCGCCGATATCGGTGAGCGCGGTGATGAGATCGGCGCGCCTGAGCGCCAGCGCCCGCGCCGAGAAGGCGATCACGGCCGCCATCATCGCCACGATGAACCCGGCGCCCACGAGCGCCGCAAGCCGCATCAGCTGGGCGTTGCGCGCCGCTTCGGTTTCGGCGCTGCGCGGCGAGACCACCTGCACCGCCAGGCCCTTCTCGGCGAGATGCGCTTCGAGGTTCTGCGCGGCCGCGCGCGGCGCGCCTGGCGCGAAATCGACCTCCACCAATTGCAGCGGCGGCAGATCGGAGGGACGCACTTGCGCGCCCTGCCAGTCCTGCATCAGCGCCGCGGCGCGCTCGGCCGTCACGATCTGCGCGCGCGCGACCGACGGCGCGCTCTTGATCGCGTCCTCGGCCTCCGCCAACGCGCCCGGCGCATCGGCCGCGAGGATGCGCACGATCGCCACGCCCGTCGCCTCATGCGCCCAGCGGTCGGCCATCACGAACGCGGCGCGCGAGAACAGCAGCGCCGAGGCTGCGGCGAAGCAGGCCGCCGCCATCACCCAGAAGACGGCGCGCATGCTGCCGCTGGGGTTCAACGATAATTCTCCGCGTCGTCGTCGCCGTAATAGTCCGGATACTCGCCTTGTTCGTCTTCCGCCGTGTAGCCGGTTTCGTCATAGTCGGGCGCGCTCGCGTAGCCGCCGTCGTGCTCCCCGCGCGAGACGCGGCCGTCCTCGATGTGCCAGTGCGTGGCCTCGATGCCGTCGGCGAATTCCGGGCTCTGCGTGGCGATGACGATGCCCGCGCCGATGCGGCGCATTTCCGCGATCAGCCGGAAGACGCGCATCGCTCCGTCGAGATTGAGGCCCGCGCCGGGTTCGTCGGCGAGAATGAGGTCGGGCTTGCCGGCGAGCGCGCGCGCGATCGCCACCCGGCGCCGCTCGGCGAAGGAGAGGTGGCCGGCGGGCTCGCCGGCGGCGTCCTCGAGCCCGACGAAGGCCAGGAGCTCGCGCACGTCGGGCTCGTATTCCGCCGGCTTGCGCTTGGCCACGCGCAGCGGCAGCGCGACATTGTCGAACACGCTCCAATCCTCGACGAAGGTCGGTTCCTCGCCGATATAGCCGACTTGCCGCTTGAGTCGCGCGCGGCGGCGCTCGCTGAGCCGCGTGATGTCCTCGCCCAGCACCGTAGCGTCGCCTTGCCGGGGCGGCAGCGCCAGACGCATCACGTGCAGGAGGCTGGTCTTGCCCGCCGCCGTCGGGCCCGAGAGCACGGCGACTTCTCCCGCGGCCACCTGGAAGCCGACGTCGCGCAGAACGTCTGGGCCGTCATAGCCGGTCCAGAGCCCCTCGAAACGGACGATTAACCCAATCTGCGGCACGCTGTGTTCTATGGGATAGGTTTGGGCCATTTCTGGACAAACTTAGCGGAATCGACGCAACATTTCGTTCCTCGGAGCATTATCCAGAATTCGTACCATGATCCTGACTTGCGCGTCCTGCCTGACCCGCTACTTCGCGGAGGATGATGCGATCGGCCCCGCCGGTCGGTCGGTGCGCTGCGCCGCCTGCGGCCACACCTGGTTCGCCGAGCCGGCCCTGACGCTTCAGCCGGGCGAAGCGCCGGCGGCGCTCGCCGAAGAGTCCAAGGCCGCAGTCCGCCCCCCGCCGCTCACCCGCGAGGGCGTGGAGCGCATGCGCAAGGCCGCCTCCGGCCCTGGCCCCGCGCCTTCCGCCGCCGCGCTCTACCGCGCCCAGCAGAGCGAGCGGATGCGCAAGGAGCGCGCCCGCGCCGCCGTCTTCGCCTGGACCGGCGCCGGCGCTGCGGTCGCCGCCAGCGCCGCCGGCGCGGTCGTGTTCCGCCAGGACGTGGCCGAGTTCTGGCCGCGTTCGGCCAGCGCCTACGCCGCCTTCGGCTTCGATGTGAACGTCTATGGCCTTGAGGTGGACGGCCTCACGGTCGAGCGCGCGTTCGAGGGCCCCACGCCGATCCTTCTCGTGAGCGGCGAGGTCCGCAATATCGGCCGCGATGACAAGCCCGCTCCGCCGCTGCGCATCACCTTGCGCGACGCCGAGGAGAACGAGCTCTACGAGGTCGTGCATGCGCTTGATGCGCGCATGATCGAGGCCGGCGGCGCGCTGCCGTTCCTGGTGCGGCTCGACAATCCTCCCGCCGACGCGGTCGATCTTGAGGCCGCCTTCGCCTCCTATCGCGAGGCCGGCGACGCGCCGATGAGCGCCGGTCCTGGGGCCGCGCCTGTGGTCGATCCCTTTGGCGAGCCGCTGGAGCTGAGCGCCGACGCGGTCCTGTCGGACGGCGAGGCCGCCCCGGCGCATGCGCCGGCGGGCTTGCGTTTGGGGCCGTCCTCTGATTCCGAGGGGCATGGCTGAGGCCAAAGCCCTGCGCATTCTGTTCACGGAAGCCGAGATCGCCGCCCGCGTCGATGCGCTGGCGGCGGAGCTGGCGCGCGAGGTCACCTCGGACTGGACCCTCGTCGCGCTGCTGAAAGGCGCGGCGCCCTTCGCGGTCGATCTGTTGCGCGCGCTCGCCCGGCGCGACATCCATCCCGTTCTCGACTGCCTATGGCTCGAGAGCTACCGCGACGCGCGCGAGAGCTCTGGCCGCGTGGTCGTGCGCGCCGACATTTCCCGCAGCGTCGAGGGCCGCAGCGTTCTCCTGCTCGACGACGTGTTCGACAGCGGCCGCACCATCGCCTTCGCCCGCGCCCAGCTCGCCGCCAAGGGCGCGAAAGAGACCCGCGCCTGCGCCTTCATCCGCAAGCCGAGCGCCCTGGGGGAGGCGATCGACTATGTCGGCTTCGACGCCCCCGATCTCTTCCTCGTCGGCTACGGCATGGACGACGCCGGCCGCTATCGCGGCCTCTCTTACATCGCCGCGATCGAAGGCTAGCGTCGCGCCGGCCGCGTGCGAGGGGTGTTCGCCGCCGCCCTGGTCCGCGCCAAGCGAAACGCCTCGACGCCTTGGCCGCCCCGCTATTGTTTGGTTAATTGCCGGGCGGCCGCCGCCGCCCTTGGCGCGCGAGGGATTGCGCGCGTCGGTCGAGGAGGGGGTCTCGGTGATGCGTCTTTTGCTCTTGGCTGCGGCGGCGTCGGCGCTGTCGGCCTGTGAGACCATGCAGGAATCCTGGGATCGGACCTGGAGCCCGCCGCCGTCCGCGGCCGCCGGCGATACGACAGAGCCGCCGCGCGAGACCGCGACCACCATCCAGATCGCGCCGAACGCGCGCCAGCAATTGCTGGAAATGGAGCGTGAACTGGCCGCGGCCGCGCAGGAGCGCGGCCTGGGCGCCGCCATCGCCGAAGTGATCGATCCGGTGGACGGTTTCGTCATCCGCCCCGGCGCCACCTATGAGGGCGCCGCCGCGGTCCAGAGCGGCCTGGCCGCGGCCGCCAATCGCCCGATCTTCTGGCAGCCGGACAAGATCTTCGTCTCCGCCGCCGGCGATATGGGCGTCACTTCCGGCCGCTATGTGCAGGTCGTGCAGGGCTCCGAGGCGATCCAGGGCCGCTACCTGATCGTCTGGCGGCGCGACGCCATGGGCCAGTGGAAGGCGCTGTCGGAGACGCGCACCGCCGATCCCCCGTCCGCCCCCACGGTCACGACAGCCGCCCCGCGCCGCCGCCGCTAGACTAGGCTCCGCCGCGCCGTGGGACCGCGGGCCTCCAGCCCGCATTTTCCGTCGCGCGCGCAAGACATCCTCACCCGCTGAACAAGACCACCTTGTTTTCGCTGTCGTGGCCGATGTCGGCGCGTCCGAGATAGGCGACGCCCGCCTTCGCGCACCAATGCCGGGCGATCTCTTCTTCGCCGAGCGCGAACGGCGGATCGTTGGGAATGATCTCGCTCACCCGCCCCAGCCGCACGCCCGCGGCTGCGCGCCCGCACGGCGAGGAGAGGATGTGAAACAGCTCCCGGTCGATCCGGTAGAGATATTCGCCCACGTCCTCCAGCATCAGCACGCGGCCCTTGAGGTTCGGCTCGAACCGCGTGCCGATCAGCGTGGAGAGAATGGTGATGTTGAACGCGACCGCCGCGACGCCTTGCGTACTGGGCTCGAGCGTATCGGCCGCCCCCTCGACCAGGAAACGCAGCGCCCGCGTGATCGCGGCGGCGCCGTTCGCGCGCTTGAAATCCGTCGCCATCGGCCCGTGCGCGACGCGGCATCCGGCGCGGTCGAGCCCCGCCAGCAGCACGCCCGCGTCGCTATAGCCGAGATAGAGCTTTTCGCGCGCGGCGGGCTTGAGCCCGTCGAGCGCGGCGTCCGCCATACGGCACGCGCCATAGCCGCCCCGCGCGAACCACACCGCGTCGAACGCGGGATCGTTCGCATAGTCGAGGAACGCCGCCGCGCGCGCCGCGTCCGGCCCTGCGAAATGGCCGTCCTCAAGGAAGCATTGCGGGTGGAACACGATGTCCGGCGCCTGCGCCGCATAGAGCTCCGCCGCGATCGCGCGGACCGCGTCCGGCGCGGCCGCCTCCAGCCGCGATCCCGGCGCGACGACCCCGATCCTCTTCATCTGCGCGCCTTCGCTCGCTTGTGTCCCTGGGCGCCCGCTCATAACGTCGCGCGGTGACTCGCGACAGGGCCTATTTCTTCTGCGGCGTGGGCGGCTCGGGCATGTTGCCCCTGGCGCTCATCCTGGCCGCGCGCGGCGCGCATGTGGAGGGCTCCGACCGCGCGCTCGATCAAGGCCGCACCGCGGCCAAGTTCGCATATCTGCGCGCGCGCGGCGTGGCGCTCCATCCCCAGGACGGTTCGGGCGTGAGGAGCGCCGATCAGATCGTCGTCGCCTCCGCCGCGGTGGAGGAGAGCGTGCCCGACATCGCCGCCGCGCGCCGCGTGGGCGCTGTGGTGATGAAGCGCGCCGATCTGCTCGCCGAGCTCTTCAACGCCAGCCTGAACGCCATCGCCGTGGGCGGCACCAGCGGCAAGTCGACGACGACCGCGATGATCGCCTGGATCCTGCATCGCACGGGCTGCGATCCCACGGTCGTGAACGGCGCGGTGATGAAGAACTTCGCCGACGCCAGCCAGCCCTTCGCCAGCGCCTTGGTGGGCGAGGGGCCCGCCTTCGTCGCCGAGGTCGACGAGAGCGACGGCACCATCGCGCTCTATCGTCCGCGCATCGCCGTGCTCAACAATATCGCGCTCGATCACAAGAGCATGGATGAGCTGCGCGCGCTGTTCGGCGCGTTCCTCGCCCGCGCGGTCATCGGGATCGTCAATCTCGACAACGCCGAGGCCGCGCGCCTCGCCGACGCGGCGCCGCGCACGGTCACGTTCGCGATCGATCATCCGGACGCGGACTATCGCGCCGAGGCGATCGAGCCGCTCGTCGACGGGATCGTCTTTGCCGCGGTCGAGCGCGAGACCGGCGCGCGCGCCCGCGTCAAGCTCTCGACTCCCGGCCGCCACAACGTCGCCAACGCGCTCGCCGCCGTCGCCGGAGCCATGGCGCTGGGGATTGCGCCGCAGGAGGCCGCGCAGAAGTTGGCCGGCTTCGCCGGCATGCGGCGACGTCTCGAGGTCGCTGGGAGCGCCGCAGGGGTCACGGTCATCGATGATTTCGCCCACAATCCTGATAAGATCGCAGCAACCCTGGCGGCTTTGCATGATTTCCCCGGCCGTCTGCTGCTCATGTTTCAGCCGAGCGGCTACGGACCTCTGGTCTTGACCCGGGACGCGCTGATCGAAACCTTCGTTTCCGGCATGCACGACGAAGATTTGCTCATCATGCCGCCCCCCCTCTATTACGGGGGCACAACCAATCGGGCGGTGACCAGCGACGACATCATAGCCGGAGTCGCCGCCGGCGGCCGTCGCGCTGAGGCGAGCCCGGACCGGGCGGCCTGTGGCGCGCGGCTCCTCGCCGAGGCGAAGCCCGGAGACCGGATCGTCATCATGGGCGCGCGCGACGACACCTTGTCCGACTTCGCCGCCGAGCTGGTCGCATCTTTGGGGGAAAGCCCATGAGCTCCGGACTGATCGCGCTTTTGGACGATGTGGCGGCCATCGCTAAGGTCGCCGCCGCCTCTTTGGACGACGCAGCCGCCCAGGCGGTCAAGGTCGGCGGCAAAGCCACCGGGATCGTGATCGACGACGCC
>JACAEE010000135.1 GCA_013389015.1 Hydrogenophilaceae bacterium
CGTGCGCGCTTCGAAATAGCGGGCGCGCCACGCAAGCGGGCGCACGCGCGCATCTTCCTTGGGCGCCGCGAGCGCTGCGTTGAGGCGCGCCACCTCCGCTTCGAGCGCCGCGATCCGCGCCAGATCCTCGTCGCGCGCGAGCGGAGTGGGCGCGGGCGGTGGGGCGGCGGCGCGCATCCGTTCAAGCGCGCGCTCCAGCTCCGCCGCGCGACCGGCGTAATCGTCGCGCTGCGCCTTCACTTCGGCGAGCTGGCGCTCCAGCTCCGCCCAGCGCGCTTCGGCGACGGATTCGCGGGTGCGCATCACTTCGATGGCGCGCGCATATTCCTCGGCGGCTTCGCCGCGATCAGCCGGCTCGACGAATTCGACAAGCTCGCGGCGCAGTGTTTCACGCTCGCTCTCCATGTCGCGCAGCCGCGCGCTCGTGCGGATCGCGTGCCACATCCAGCCCATCGCGGCCGCGATCACCAGGACCAGCAGCAGCGGCGCCCACATCTGACCAATCAGGAACGCCATGTCGCGTCTCCAGTCTTTCCTTCGCGGCCGCCTATTCCCGCACCGTGAACTCGATCCGCCGGTTGGCCGCGCGGCCGACGGCGCTGGCGTTGCTCTGGCGTGGATGGTCGGGACCATGGCCGATCGTCGTCAGCCGCCCCGCCGACACGCCCTGTTCGATCAAATAGGCGCCGACCGCCCGCGCGCGCCGGTTGGAGAGATCCACATTGGCCTCGCGGGGGCCGACATTGTCCGTATGCCCTGCAATTTCGATGCTGAAGCTGTCGCAGCGCAGCGCGATCGAGGCCAGCTGATCGAGCAAGCGCAGGCTCGTCGCATCGATCTCCGCCGAGGCCGAGGCGAAATTAATCACGTTGCGTTCCATCATCCGGCGAAACGCCGCCTGGCAGGCCTGCGGATCCGCGTTCTCGGAAAGATCGACGTCGCCGAGATCGGCGATGCCCAATCCTTCGCCGGTCACCGTCGCCTCCACCCGGGCGCGATAGGGCGCCGGCAGCGGCTGATTGTAGAACGCCGTCACCTGCTCGACCGCGCCGACCTCCCCATCGCCGAGGATGACGAGGCGAGCGTCGTTGAGTCGCGCCTCGCCGCGGCGCAACAGCGCGAGCTGGTCGATCGCATCGCCTGCGATCTCAGCCCATTGCGCACTGGGCGCGCCAGGCGCGATGCGGGTTTCGTCCACGACGTCGACGCCGTCGAACGCCGCGCGGGCGCGCGCCAGGAGGCTCTGCTTGATCCGCGGGGTCGGCACGCTGCCGCTCATCGCCACGCCGTTCTCCCGGCGCACGATGCGCCAGGAATAAGGCGAGACCGGGCGCCCGACCCGCAGATTGGCGGCGTCCACGCGGGTGACCCCGCCCGCCCACGGCCCGCCAGGGCCGGCCGCCGCAAGGGCTGCCTCCACCGCGTCGATGCGGGCCTCATCGTTCTCCGCAACGCCGTAGAGTCGCGCTGTCTGCCCGTCCATCTCAACGCTGACATTGCGCACGCCGGCGCGGTCGAGCGCAGCCTCGACACGCGCCTTCAGGGCCCGTTCGATGCCGACCGGCGAGGCCTGATGCGCGCCCAGCATCGCAACCAAGACGACAACCACGATCGCGCCGAGCGCCGCCCAGAAATACGGCCACAGCCGCCGCGGATCGACCGCCGCGGACATCAGCGCCGCGCGCGGCGCACGTGCGCCTCCCCGATGCGGGCGCGCAGATCCTCGAGGTCCCGTTCTAGCGTGTTCGCCACTAGCATGTGGCGCAGCGCTCGCATTCGCCAGCCGAGGGCGAAGCCGATCAAGGCCGCGGCGCCATAGAGCGCCAGTTGCGAAAGGATCAAGGCCAGCATCGCGCCTCTTCGGGATCTCCTGCGGCGGCTCGGGCTGGCCGCTTGCCAATCCATCCCTTAGCGTCCATCACGCCCGCCCGGAACCGGAAAACCCAGAGAGTTGAGCCCGTTGGATCATGCCGCGCCCTGACGCCAGATCGCCTTCGGACGGCGGCGTGCGCGCCCCGCTCAGGGTCACCTCGAGCGCCAACCCCAATGTGGCGCTGCTGAAGTCGTTGCACGCCAAGAAGGGCCGCGCCGAGACCGGGTGGTTCCTCGCGGAAGGCGCACGCTTGGCGCTCGAGGCGGCGGACCAGGACGCTTGGCCGGTACTCGTTGCGATCGCCGAAAGCGCGCTCGACCGCGCCCACATCAAGACCTTCGCCGATGACGCCGCCGCCCACGGCGCGCGCGTTCTGATCACCACGGAGAAAGTCCTCGGCCAGGTCGCGCGGCGCGACAATCCCCAGACTGTGATCGCCGCCTATCGCCAGCGCTGGGCCGGCCTCGAAGCGCTCGCCGCCGGCGCGTTCGCGGTGGCGCTCTACGAGCCGCGCGATCCGGGCAATCTAGGCACGATCCTGCGCGCCTGCGATGCGGCGGGCGCATCTGGCGTCGCGCTCATCGGACAGGCTTGCGATCCCTTCTCGGTCGAATGCGTGCGCGCGACCATGGGCTCGATCTTCACCACGCCCGTCGCGCGAACGACGTTCGAGGAACTCGACGCCTGGCGGCGTGCGCGCGGCTTCACGATGCTGGCCGCGTCCTTGCGCGCGACGCAGCGCCATGACCAGGCGCCGCTCGGCGAGCGCACCCTCATCCTCATGGGCAATGAGCAGGCTGGTTTGCCGGAAGAAGTCGAGGAAGCGTGCGACGCGCTCGTGCGCATCCCGATGCGCGGGCGCGCGGATTCGCTCAACCTGGCGATGGCCGCCACGCTGATGGTCTATGAGGTCTGGCGCAGGCGCGGCTATGACGGCGCCTGATTTCACCACGCTCATCGCCGACGACTGGCGCGACTATGCGCTCATCGACAGCGGCGCAGGCCGCAAGCTTGAACGGTTCGGGCCTTACACGCTCGTGCGCCCCGAACCGCTGGCGCTCTGGGCGCCGCGCCTGGACGAGGCCGAGTGGGCGCGCGCCGACGCGGTCTTTTCCGCCCATTCCGAAGACGATGAATCCGGCCGCTGGCGGATGGCGCGGCCGCTGCCCGAATCCTGGGCGATGCAGTGGGACGGGCTCTCCTTCCGTGCACGGACGACTCCGTTCCGCCACCTCGCCGTCTTCCCCGAACACAGCGTGCACTGGCGCTTCGCGCTTGCGCGGGCGCGCGGCGACGGCGAGACGCTCAACCTCTTCGGCTATACGGGCCTCGCCTCGCTTGCTTGCGCGCGGGCCGGCGGACGCGTCACCCATGTCGACGCGTCCAAGCGCGCGATCGCGTTCGCGCGCGAGAACCAGGAGGCGGCGGGGCTCCGCGAGGCGCCCATCCGCTGGATCGTCGACGACGCGCACGCCTTCGTGAAGCGCGAGATCCGGCGCGGGCGGCGCTATCAGGGGATCATTCTCGATCCGCCGAAATATGGCCGCGGGCCGAAGGGGGAGACGTGGCGGATCGAGGAGAAGCTCAGCGAACTGCTTTGCGACTGCGGCGCGCTCCTCGACCATGACGGGCGCGACCGCTTCCTCATCCTCACCGTCTACGCCGTGCGGCTGACGCCGCTGGCGCTGGCGCAAGCGGCGCGCGAGGCGCTGACGCTCCCGGGCGACTGGACTTTCGGCGAAATGGCGCTGCCGCATGCGCGCGACGAGCGGCTCCTGCCCACCGCGATCTTCGCGCGCTGGCGCAGTCCCTAGGCCTGCATCCAAGCGCGGCGGCGCCGGCATCTTGGTTATGCAGCCGCAAACGGCGTGCGCTTCGGAACCTACCCTCTAGCGGTTTACGCGTCGTTCGCTCTGTCAAACCCTGCAAGCATGCCTTCGCGCGGCGCTCCCCGGCGCCGCGCTTTCTTTTGACGGGTTTGGTCGAGCCTCCTCGCCGTCACGTCTCCACCGGAGCGGGGCGTGCTTTGAGTTCGGCGAGCACGCGGGAGGCGTAGGCGCGGCTTACCGGGACTTCGGCGCCGCTCGCCAGCACGGCGAACAATCGCCCGCCCAGATCGCGACGCACCGAGCGCAGGCGCCCCCAGTTCACGAACGCCGAGCGATGCACGCGCAGCATCATCTCCGGATCGAGGCGCTCCTCGAGATTGGTCATCGTCTCGCGGTAGAGCAGCGTGCGCCCTTCCCAGTGGAGACGCACATAGTCACGTTCGGCCTCGATGCGCTCGATATCGGCGACAGGCACGCGGAAGAAGCGGCCGCGTTCGCGGATCCAGAATTCGCGCTCATAAGTGGGGCCGTCGCGCCCGCGCGATTCGCGGCGCAGCGCTTCGAGCACTTCGGCCAATTCCTGCGCACGTCGCCCCGCATCCTGGGCGGCGCGGCGTTCGCGCGCGCGCTCCAAGGCGGCCGCGAGACGATCGAACTCCACCGGCTTCAACAGATAATCGACCGCTGAGGTCTCGAACGCGCGCAGCGCGTAGGAATCATAGGCGGTGACGAAGATGACGGCGGGGCCGCCCGCATCCTCGACGGCGTCGGCGACTTCGAAGCCGTCGGCGATCGGCATCTTGATGTCGAGCAGGACGGCGTCGGGCTGCAGCGTGCGCATGGCCTGGATGGTCTGGCCGCCGTCGGCGGTCGCGCCGACGACCACGACGTCCGGCATCGCGGCGAGCGCCAGGCGCAGCCGGCGCAGCGCCAACGGTTCGTCATCGGCCAGCAAAACTCGCAGAGGTTGGCTCAAGGATCGCCTCCTGTTCAAAGGGAAGCCAGAGTTCAATCGAACACCCGCCCTGGGGACGATTGCTGGCGATGAGACCGGCGCGGCGGCCATAGATGACGGAGAGCCGCTCGCGGGCGTTGGCGAGGCCCATGCCGCGGCGTTCTCCCGCGATCTGCGGCGCGAGCCCCGGGCCGTTATCTTCGATCCGCACGCGGAGATATTCCCCATCGCGCCAGGCGGAGACCTCGATGCGTCCGCCGTCGGCCAGCGGCGTGATCGCATGCTTGACGGCGTTCTCCAGGATCGGCTGCAGGATGAGGCTCGGCAGGCGGGCGCGTCGCGCCTCCGGCGTCGCCTCGAACGAAACAGCGAGCTTGTCGCCGAAGCGGGTCTGTTCGATTTCCAAATACTTCTGCTGCGCTGCGAGTTCATCCGAGAGCAGCGCCAGCTCGTTCGGGTCGCGGTCGAGCGTGTAGCGCAGGAAGCCGGAAAGCTGCATCAGCATGCGCTCGGCAAGCTCGGCTTTGCGTTCGAGCACCAGCGTCGAGATCGCGTTCAGCGTGTTGAACAGAAAGTGCGGATTGATCTGGTAGTGCAGCATCTTGAGCTGCGCGTCGAACGCGAGCGCCTGCGCGCGGTTGATGAGGCGCGCCTGGGCGACGATCCGGTGGTGATAGTCCATGAGCGCCTGCACCGTCGCCCACAGCAGGAGCGCCCACCCGAACGAAAACGCATAGGCGAAGATGCTGCCCGGCTCGCTGTCGAGCTCAGGCGCGAACAGGCGCGGGGCGAACTCCTCCATCGCATGCAACGCCGGCACGAGCGCGATGGCGCCGCCGAACAGGATCGCGTAGCGCCACATGCCGAGCCGCGCGCTGCGCCGCCAGAGGAAGAGCGCAAGGAGCGCGCCGGTCGCGGCGGCATAGCAGGCCGCGACCAGCGCCCGGTTGGCGAAGAAGGGAAAGTCGGCGAGTTCGGCCGGCGGCGGCGCAGCGCCGAACGTCGCGGCCGCGTGGCGAAAGCCGAGATAGATGATCCAAAAGCCGGCGTGGGTCAGCCAGTGGCGCGTGTGATCGCCGCGCCGTTCCGCCAATTCGGCCCCCGCCCCGCTCTCCATCGCGCCTGTTCGGCTTGTCATCGGGTCACCCTACCGGCTCGGGCGCGGGCGAACCGCGCCGCTCGTCGCGGGATGGGGGCGCTCCGTCGCAATTTTTGCACGTCTGATCTCATATCGGGCCGGGGCGGCGCCGGCTGTCATGGAGCGCAGTAGTGACGTCCCAACGTCCGCTCCGCCAGCGTCGACGCCCGGCGCGCTACCTTTCCTCGGCCTCCAACGCCGACCGCAATTGGTCGAGCTTGGCGGCGGCGTGGGCGGCGTAGGGGCCGATCCAGCGGTCATGGATGCGCTTGATCGGCAGGGCGTTGAGGTGGTTCCAGCGCGCGCGGCCGCGGCGCTCGACGATCACGAGATCCGCCGCTTCGAGCACGCGCAAGTGCAGCATCACGGTGCAGCGGTCGAGATCCGGGAAGCGGGCGCAAAGCGCGCCGGTGGTCTGGGGCGCATCCCTCAGCGCGTCGAGAAGCGCGCGGCGCAGCGGCGCCGCCAGCGCCTTGAACACGAGGTCGCCCTCCTGGTCTTCAGGGCGCGCGGAAGCGTCTGGTGCGGCGGCGGTTGACATGTTATTTTTATATAACATAAAGAACGCGCATGGCGAGCGGCGTCGCAGCGCCCCCGGGAGGCGTCCCATGGAGCTCAAGTTCAAGGTTTCAGGCCGGATCGCGCGGCCGGTCGAGGAGGTGTTCGAAGCGGTCGTCGATCCCGCCAAGCTCTCCGGCTATTTCACCACTGGCGGCGCCAAAGGCCGGATCGAGCCGGGTGCGACCGTGACCTGGGATTTCGCCGACTTCCCCGGCGCGTTTCCGGTCGAGATCATCGAGGTGGTGAAGAACGAGCGCATCGTGCTCAGGTGGGACGCCTATGAGGGGCCCCCGCCCGAGCCGGGCGAGGCCATCGCGCAAGGCGCCGGCTACAAGACGACCGTGACCATGACCTTCGCGCCGCTCGAAGACGGGCGCACGCTGGTCTCAATCGCAGAGGAAGGTTGGCGCGAGACGCCGCAAGGGCTGCGCGGCTCCTACGGCAATTGCGAAGGCTGGACGCAGATGCTGTGCGCGATGAAAATGTATGTCGAGCACAGCGTCAATCTGCGCGAGGGTTTCTACAAATAGCGTTTCTGCGTCTTTCCGGTCTGTCTCTGCAGGCGCCGGCGCATTAGGCTTGCTTCATGCAGCACTATCGCTGGCGCATTCGCGCCGCACGCCTCGCGACGCCGGCGTTTCGTCTGTGGCGACGGATCACGCGGCCGATGACGCTGGGCGTGCGCGGCGTGGCGTTGGATGATGCGGGCCGCGTGCTGCTGGTCCGGCACACCTACCGCGCGGGCTGGCATCTGCCGGGCGGGGGCGTCGAGGTCGGCGAGACGGCCGAAGAGGCGATGCGACGCGAGATGATGGAGGAAGGCGGCGTGGCGCCGGTCGGCGCGCTCACACTCATCTCGGTCCATTGCAACCGGCCGTACGACAAGCGCGACCACGTGCTGCTCTATGCGATCAGGGCCTGGCGCGCCTGTGCGCCGCTGGAGAATGGCGAAATCGCGGAGCGCGGCTTCTTCGCCCTCGACGCGCTGCCGGAGGGCGCGACCGCGCTGACGCGACGGCGGATCATGGAGGCGTTGGGAACAGACGCCGCGCTTTGAGGATTCGGCCCCTATTCCTCGTCGCCGCCTGAGCGCTCGGCCGTCGGGCCGCTGTCCCGCCCCTTCGCGTCCTCGTCGCGGTCGACGAACTCGATCACCGCGATCGGCGCGTTGTCGCCATAGCGGAAGCCGGCCTTGAGCACGCGCGTATAGCCTCCGTTGCGGGTCTTGTAGCGCGGCGCGAGCGTGTCGAAGAGCTTCTTCGTCATCGTCTCGTCACGCAGGCGCGAGAGCACCAGGCGGCGCGCTGAGAGATCGCCGCGCTTAGCGAGCGTCACCAGCTTCTCCACCACGGGGCGCAGCGACTTCGCCTTCGGCAGCGTCGTCGTGATCTGCTCATGCTTGATGAGCGCGGCCGCCATGTTCGCGAACATCGCCTCGCGATGGCTCGCGGTGCGGTTCAGTTTCCGTTGTGCAACGCCGTGACGCATGACGCTTCCCTGTCCTCCCCCTGAAAGGGGGAGGGTAGGAGGGGGTTGTCAACTCCGGCCTGCGCAGGACCCCCTCCGGCTCGCTGCGCTCGCCACCTCCCCCTTGGAGGAGAGGATAGCTCAAATCTGTTCTTCGTACTTCTTCGCCAGTTCTTCGATGTTTTCCGGCGGCCAGTTCTCGACCGTCATGCCGAGATGGAGCCCCATCGCGGCCAGCACTTCCTTGATCTCGTTGAGCGACTTGCGCCCGAAATTCGGCGTGCGCAGCATCTCGCCTTCCGACTTCTGGATCAGATCGCCGATATAGACGATGTTGTCGTTCTTCAAGCAATTGGCCGAGCGCACGGAGAGCTCGAGCTCGTCGACCTTCTTCAGCAGCGCCGGGTTGAACGGCAGGTCCGGCTTGTCGGAGACGCCGTCCTTCTTCTGCTTCGGCTCTTCGAAGGTGATGAACACCTGCAGCTGGTCCTGGAGGATGCGCGCGGCGTATGCGATCGCGTCCTCCGGGCGGATGGCGCCGTTGGTCTCCACCTCAATGATCAGCTTGTCATAGTCGAGGACCTGGCCTTCGCGGGTGTTCTCCACCCGGTAGGCGACGCGCCGCACCGGTGAGTAGATCGAATCGACCGCGATGAGCCCGATCGGCGCGTCGTCCGGCCGGTTCTGCTCGGCCGGCACATAGCCCTTGCCGGTGTTGATCGTCAGCTCCATCCGCAGCGCCGAGGTGTCGTCGAGCGTGCAGATCACATGATCCGGGTTGAGGATCTCCATGTCCGAAACGGTCTGGATGTCCTTGGCCGTGACGGTGGCGGGGCCTTGCGCGCGCAGCATGACCTTCTTCGGGCCCTCGCCCCGCATCCGGATCGCCACCTGCTTCAGATTGAGCACGATGTCGGTCACGTCCTCGCGCACGCCGGGGATCGAGGAGAATTCGTGCACCACGCCGTCGATTTGGACCGCCGTGATCGCGGCGCCTTGCAGCGAGGAGAGCAGCACGCGGCGCAGCGCATTGCCGAGCGTCATGCCGAAGCCGCGCTCAAGCGGCTCGGCGATCAGCGTCGCCCGCTTGGCCGGGTCGTAGGAGTGCTCCACGACAGGCTTCTTCGGGCGGATCAGATCAAGCCAGTTTTTTTCGATCGACATATGGACAGTCGGCCTTCTGCAAAAATGTGGGGGACGCCCTTAAATAGTGACGCCCTGCGTCAGTCAGTAGTCAGTAATCAGATAGTCAGTCGTCAGTAGAACAATCGCACGGCCCCTACTGACTATTGGCTACCGCCCGCTCACTAGACTCTCCGGCGCTTCGGCGGCCTGCACCCATTATGGGGGATCGGCGTCACGTCCTTGATGGCGGTGACGGTGAAGCCGACCGCCTGGAGCGCCCGCAACGCGCTTTCACGCCCTGAGCCCGGCCCCGAGACCTCCACCTCCAATGTGCGCATCCCGTGCTCCATCGCCTTGCGGCCGGCTTCCTCGGCGGCGACCTGGGCGGCGTAGGGCGTGGACTTGCGCGAGCCCTTGAACCCCATCGCCCCCGACGAGCACCAGGCGATGGCGTTGCCCTGGGCGTCGGTGATGGTGATCATGGTGTTGTTGAACGTGGCGGCCACGTGGGCGACGCCTGAGGCGATGTTCTTGCGTTCGCGCTTCTTCACGCGGGCGGCGGCTTCCTTGGCCATGTGGCTCTGATCCTACTTCTTGGTCGGCTGCTTCTTGCCGGCGATCGGCTTGGCGGGGCCCTTGCGGGTGCGGGCGTTGGTGTGGGTGCGCTGGCCGCGCACGGGCAGGCCGCGGCGGTGGCGCAGGCCCCGATAGCAACCGAGATCCATGAGCCGCTTGATGTTCTGCGCCGTCTCGCGGCGGAGGTCGCCTTCAACGGTGTAGTCGCGGTCGATGGTTTCGCGGATCTGGAGGACTTCGGCGTCCGTCAGCTGCCCCACGCGGCGCTCCGGAGCGATTCCGACCTTCTGGCAGATCTCCTTGGCGTAGGCCCTGCCGATGCCGTGGATGTATTGCAGCGCGATCTCCACGCGCTTTTGGGTCGGGATATTGACGCCGGCGATCCGGGCCATGAGGGCGCTCCAAAACAGAGAATCCGCGGCCGCATCGGCGCGCGCGCGAGGGATGCGGGAATCGCGGCTTAATTCTTCGCGAAGGGCGTGGTTATAACGGGGCGATTTGCCGCGTCAACCGCAACCATTGCGGCGTATTGGGCGTCCCGGCGGCGGACCTCAGCGTTTCCCGCCCGCTTCGTCGAACCGCTTCCGCGCTGCGGCGATGCAGCCCTCGTGGCGGCGCGCCCAGGCGCCGAGCGCCCCCACCGGCCCCAGGAGATCGCGGCCCAGGTCGGTCAGCTCATAATCCACCCGCGGCGGGATCGAGGGCGTCACCGTCCGCGTCACCAGCCCGTCGCGCTCCAGCCCCCGCAGCGTCAGCGTCAGCATCCGCTGCGAGATGCCGTTCAGCAGACGCTTGATCTCGTTGAACCGCCTGGGCCCCGCCCCCAGCGTCACCACGATCAGAACCGTCCATTTGTCCCCGATCCGGGAGAGGATGTCCGCCACCGCCCGGCAGCTCGGCGAGGCCGGATCGGGCACACCGATGTGCCCGGGGATCATCTCTGTGCGTTCTTGCGCGGCCTTCATGGTCCCTCATATAGCCCAGGTATCCATTAAATACCAGGAGCCAAAAGTGACCCAGCCCATTCCCACCGTCGCCGTCATCGTCGGCAGCCTGGCCAACGGCACGAACCGCAAATTTGCTGGCGCTATCGCCAAGTTGGCCGCCGGCCGCCTCGATTTCCGCTTCGTCGAGATCGGCGACCTGCCGCTCTACAATTATGAGTTGGAGGCGGATTTCCCCGCCGCCGCCGCGCGCCTGAAGGCGGCGGTGGAATCCGCCGACGCGGTTCTTTTCGTCACGCCCGAATATCTCCGCTCCATCCCCGCCGCCCTCAAGAACGCGATCGAATGGGGCGCCCGCCCCTGGGGCAAGAACAGCTGGGAAGGCAAGCCTGCCTCCATCGTCGGCGCAACGCCCGGCGCCATCGGCACGGCCGTCGCGCAGACCGAGCTGCGCGCGATCCTCAGCCATCTGGGCGCCGCCCTGCACACGCGCCCGGAAGTGTATTTCCAGGTGAAGCCCGAGACCTACGGCGACGACGGCGCCTTCGCCGATGCGGGCGCCCTCCACCTCCTCAACACCTGGATCGACAGCTTCGCGACTTGGATCGCGCGCCTCAGCCAACCGGCGATCCTGGCGCGGGCCAGCTAAGCGCGCGCGACGCGGCGGCGCGGGGAAGCCTCCTCCCCGCGCCGCCGTTCGCATGTTGCCGGATGTTCAGCGCCCCTCGATCACCGCCGCGATGCTCGCCGCGACAGCATCCATGCTGGCCATGCCGTCGACGCCCTTGAGCTTGCCCTGGGCCTTGTAGAACGCGACCAGCGGCGCGGTTTGATCATTGTACGCCTTGAGCCGCACCTTGAAGCTCTCGGGATTGTCGTCGGCGCGGCCTTCTTCGGCGAAGCGCTTGGCGACGCGCGCGATGAGCGCTGGCTCATCCACTTCCAAGCGGATCACCAGATCGATCTGCGCGCCGTGCTTCGCCAAGAGCGCATCGAGCGCCTCCGCTTGCGCGATCGTGCGCGGATAGCCGTCGAAGATGAAGCCAGGCGCGCCTTTGTGCTGCGTCAGCTTCTCGTCGATCAGCGCGTTGACGATCTCGTCGCTGACGAGCGCGCCCGAATCCATGATCTGCGCCACCCGCTGGCCAAGCTCGCTCCCCGAGGCGCGCGCGGCGCGCAGCATGTCGCCGGTCGAAAGCTGGATATAGCCGCGCTCGGCGACGAGGCGCTTGGCCTGCGTGCCTTTGCCCGCAGCGGGCGGCCCGAACAGGATGAGATTCACTTGCGCCCGCCCGTTACGCCCGCGCCCCTTAGTTTCGAGCGCTTGATGAGGCCCTCATACTGGTGCGCCACCAGATGCGATTGGATCTGCGCCACCGTGTCGAGCGTCACCGACACCACGATCAGCACCGACGTGCCGCCCATGATCACGACGTTGTACTGCGCAAAGATCGCCTCCGGCAGCACGCAAACGAGCACCATATAGGCCGCGCCGATCACCGTGAGGCGCGTCAGGACATAGTCGAGATAGGCGGCCGTGTTCTTGCCTGGCCGGATTCCGGGCAGGAAGCCGCCATATTTGCGCAGATTGTCGGCCGTCTCTTCCGGATTGAACACGATCGAGGTGTAGAAGAAGCAGAAGAAGACGATCAGCACGGCATAGAGCGCAAAGTGCAGCGGCTGGCCGTAGTTCAGGAGTCCGGCCGTCTGCTGCAGCCAGGGCATCGACGTCGTATTGGCTTGCCCGACGAACTGGATGACGGTCGTCGGCAGGAGCAGCAGCGAAGAGGCGAAGATCGCCGGGATGACGCCGGCCGTGTTGAGCTTCATCGGCAGGAACGAGCTGTCGCCCATGAACATCCGGTTGCCGACCTGGCGCTTCGGATACTGGATCACGAGCCGCCGCAGCGACCGCTCCATGAACACGATGAAGACTGTCACAACCCCGATCAGGCCGAGGATAAGGGCGATCTCGTAGAGTTCGAGCGTCCGCTCGCGGCCGAGGGCAAGCAGCTGGTAGATCGCCGTCGGCGCGCCGGCGACGATCCCCGCGAAGATGATGAGCGAGATGCCGTTGCCGACGCCGCGCGCTGTGATCTGCTCGCCGATCCACATGAGCAGCATCGTGCCGCCCGTGAGCGTGATCACGGTGGAGGCGAGGAACATGAGTCCCGGATCGTTGACGACCGGAACCCCGTTCGCCTGCGTGCCTTGCAGGCCGATGGCGATCCCGTAGCTCTGGAAGATCGCCAGCACCACGGTGAGGTAGCGCGTGTACTGGTTGAGTTGTTTGCGGCCCGCTTCGCCCTCCTTCTTCAACCGCTCAAGCGAGGGCGAAGTTGCGGCGAGCAATTGGATGATGATCGAGGCCGAGATGTACGGCATCACATTGAGCGCGAAGATCGCCATATTGGCGACCGCCCCGCCCGAGAACGTATTGAACATCCCCAGGATGCCGCTCGCCTGCGCCTCGAACGCAGCGCGGAACGCGTCGGAATTTATCCCTGGGATCGGGATGAAGGTGCCCAGCCGGTACGCGATCAGCGCGCCAAGCGTGAACCAGATGCGCTTTTGCAGCTCCTTCGCCTTGGCGAAGGCCCCAAAGTTAATGTTTGCGGCGAGTTGTTCTGCTGCCGAGGCCAAGGGCGGCTCCTTACCACATGGTCATAACCGCCGATCGCGGCGCCGGGTCAAGCCGCGCTGTCAGCGGCGGCTGGACGCGGCTTCAGGATCGTGACCGCGCCGCCCGCCTTCTCCACGGCCTTCACGGCCGCATCCGAGGCGCCGGTCACGGTGATCTTCACTTTGGTCTTGAGTTCGCCCTGCGCAAGGAGGCGCACGCCGTCGTTCTTGCGCCGCACTAGGCCGGCCGCCGCCAGCGCCGCCTCAGTGATCTCGCCCGAAGCGTCGAGCTTCTTGGCGTCGATCGCCTTTTGCAGCCGGTAGAGGTTCACCCACGCGAGCTTCTCGCGATTCATCGAATTGAAGCCGCGCTTGGGTATGCGCATGTGGATGGGCATCTGCCCGCCCTCGAAGCCGTTGATCGAGACGCCGCGCCGCGATTTTTGGCCCTTCACGCCGCGCCCGGCCGTCTTGCCCTTGCCGGAGCCCACGCCGCGCGCCACGCGCATCTTCTTTTTCGTCGCGCCAGGGCGATCGGCGAGTTCGTTCAGTTTCATGGCCTTACTCCACCACCTCGACGAGGTGGCTCACCTTGCGGATCATGCCGCGCACTGCGGGCGTGTCCTCGAGTTCCACAATCTGGTTGGCGCGCTTGAGGCCGAGGCCTTGCAGCGTCTCGCCTTGGCGGTGCTCGCGCCGGATCGGGCTGCCGATCCGCTTGACCTTGATGGTCGTCTGCTTCTTCGCCATCGCGCTCACCCTTCGGCCGGAACGTCGCCGACGGAGGCGCCGTCCTTGCGGCGCCCGACAAGGTCGGAGACTTTGAGATTGCGCCGGTTGGCGACATGGCGCGGGCTCACTTGCCCCTTCAGCGCGTCGAACGTGGCGCGCACCATGTTGTAGGGGTTGGACGAGCCTTGGCTCTTGCCCACGACGTCGGACACGCCCAGCACTTCGAGCACCGCGCGCATCGGGCCGCCCGCGATCAGGCCCGTGCCCGGCGGCGCCGAACGCAACATGACCTTGCCCGCGCCCCAGCGGCCGCGCCCGTCATGATGGAGCGTGCGCCCTTCGCGCAGCGGCACGCGGATCATGTTTTTCTTGGCTTCGTCAGTCGCCTTGCGGATCGCTTCGGGGACTTCGCGCGCCTTGCCATGGCCGAAGCCGACGCGCCCCTTCTTGTCGCCGACGACCACGAGCGCGGCGAAGGCGAAGTTCTTGCCGCCCTTCACGACCTTCGCCACGCGGTTGATCGCCACGAGCTTGTCGACGAACTCGCTGTCGCGCTCCTCGGCGGCCTCGCGCCCGCGCCGGTCGTCGCGGCGGCCGCGATCGCCGCCGCCCCGCCGCGGCCCGCGCGGTCCGCGGC
>JACAEE010000092.1 GCA_013389015.1 Hydrogenophilaceae bacterium
GAGGCGGGCTTACCGGCGGCGGCGCGGGCGGCGGGCTCACCGGCGGCGCCGGAGGCGGACTCCTTGGCGGCGCAGGCGGTGGAGGCGGCGACGCCGCCGGAGGCTTTTCGGGTTTCGGCGGCTTCGGCCCCGTCTGCGCACGCCGCCCGAACAGCACGCTGAACAGCCCATCCCAGAAACTCATGGCGACGCCCCATTTCTCGACGCGCTGCCGGCCGCGCGGCCCGGAAGCCGACGCCTGACAGCCGATACGCAACCGCCGCGTTCGGCGCCGGTCGCCGTTGAATTCTCTTAACCGTAGAGCCCTCTTAGACGAAGGCGCCCGCGAACGCGACCCGGCGCGCTGCGGCCGCCGCGCCGCAAGCGACCGCCGTCACGCGCCCGGCGCGCGCGGCGTCCATGCGCCACGACGCCTGGAGCATGGCCGACATTCGGGCGGCGCCGACGCTGAACGTCGGTTTTGGCTGCATCGCAGCGCGATGCCGCTCCCGAGCGCCTGCTTGCCCTTATGGGATGCGGCTCGTACATCGAACCCGCGCCGCCATAGCTCAGCTGGTAGAGCACCTGATTTGTAATCAGGGGGTCGGGGGTTCGAGTCCCTCTGGCGGCACGACAGCTGTCCGCGTGCGCCGAAGTCGCTGTGAGATCCCTTCACGCGGCGCAGCCATCGTCGCATCCTCATGGTTGGGAGCAAAGGATTGATCATGGCCGGCTTGCCCGGCTAACAGCGGCGGGGCCGATGCGGGGGTTGTCCATTGCCTGGCGAGGACCGACAGCCGCCTGACGGCGACGAGCAGGAAGACGACCCGATCGGCCGTTGGACCGGCCTGGCGCTGTTCGTGATTTATGCGGCGCTGGCTTTGACGGTGATCGCGCCGATCGTCTTCATGATGCTGAACGGCTGATCGCCCCGCGCGGAGGCGCCGCCATCGCTCCGTAGACGGAGTATTTTCATGAAGACGGCTCGGCCGACTCGCCCGGGTTCATCCGCCGCAATGCGGCTGAACGGCGCCCTTCCCATCGCCCCCGCAATCAGGCTAAGCCGCGCCCCCGGCCCCTCGCCTAGAGGCGAGGCCGCCGCCGAAGCCAGGGAGAGAGGGTTGGGCAAGTTCACGCCGGGCGATTTTGAGTTCGAGGTGCGCAGATCCTATGCAGGCTTGGGCCTCAGGACCAAGACCGCGATCCCCAAAGGCGCCTGCGTCATCGAGTATTGGGGCCGCCTCCTGACCAAGGACGAGGAGAACACCTCCAATTCCAAATACCTCTTCGCCATCGATGAGAACACCACGATCGACGGCTCGCCCCGCGCCAACCTCGCCCGCTACATCAATCATTCCTGCCGCCCCAATTGCGAGCCGGAGATCTACCGCAAGCGCGTCTTCATCATGGCCAGGCGCAACATCAAGGCCGGCGAAGAGCTCTCCTACAATTATGGCGAGGAATATTTCGACAACCACATCAAGCCGCACGGCTGCCGCTGCATCAAATGCGATCCCGAGCGCCACGAGAAGCTGAACGGCGGCTGATCGCGGCCTCCCCTGAGCGACCTTCTTGTCCAGCGGGAGCGCGGGCTTTAGATGGCGCGTTCGCGCCCCGGGCTCGTGGGGACGAGCCGTGAGGCGAGAAGGGGGCGGCCATGCCTGACACGCTGCTGAGCGCGGTGTTCATCGTGCTCTATGTCGCCGTGCAGCTGGCCATCGGCGTCTGGGTCAGCCGCCGGGTCAGCAGCGAGACCGATTATTTCGTCGGCGGCCGCCGGCTGGGCGTCGCTGTCGTCGCGATCTCCGTGTTCGCCAATTTCTTCGGCGCCGAGACCATTCTCGCCTCCTCCGGAATCATCGCCTCCGACGGCCTGGCGGGCGGGCGCGCCGAGCCGTTCGGCTATGCGCTGTGTCTCCTCGCCATGGCGCTTCTGATCGCCTCGGCCTTCCGCGCCCGCGGCTATGTCACGCTGGGCGACTTCTTCCGCGAGCGCTTCGGCCGCTGGGCGGAGCTGGCGAGCGTTTGGCTCACCATCCCGGTCTCGCTGATCTGGGCCGCCGCCCAGCTCATCGCGCTTTCGGTGCTGATGAAGACCGCGCTCGGCGTGCCCGAGCAGGCGACGCTCCTGGCCGCCGTCATTCTGGTGGCGACCTACACGGTTTTCGGCGGCATGCTGAGCGACGTCGCCACCGACGTCGTGCAATCGATCGTGCTGATCGTCGGCCTGGGCGCAGCCCTCGTCGCGCTCGCCGGCTGGTTCGGCGGTTTCTCCCCGATGTTCGCCGTTATCGAACCCAACCAACTCTCGATCATCGGCGAGGGCGAAAGCTGGCTCGCACGGCTCGACGTCTGGGCGATCCCCATTCTTGGCTCCTTGATCACGCAAGAGACCGTCTCGCGCTTCCTCGCCGCCAAGGATCCGGAGACCGCGCGCCGCGGCGGGATCATCGCCGCCGGCCTCTATCTCGCAGTCGGCGTCATCCCGGTGATCATCGGCCTCGCAGGCGCGCACGTGGCCGGGCTCGACGCCGAGGGCGATGAGTTCTTTCCCTCGCTCGTGCAGCTGATCGCCAATCCGGTCGTGTTCGTCTTCTTCGCCGGTGCGCTGCTTTCGGCCATCCTTTCCACCGTGAACTCGAACATCCTGTCGGTGTCCTCGCTGATCTCGGTCAACCTGCTCGCCGGCTACCACGCCCGCGCCAGTGAACGTCAGCGCCTCTGGTTCGCCCGCGCCATGACCGTGACCGCGAGCTTCATCGCCTACGCCATCGCCGCCGGCGGCGCCTCGATCCGCGACCTCATCACCATGACCTCGGTGCTCGGTCAGGCCGGCCTGCTTGTCGCCGTGCTGATCGGCCTGCGCTCGCGCTTCGGCGGCGAGGCGGCGGCGCTGGGCGCGGTCGCCGCCTGCATCCTCGCCAACATCGCGACGCTGGTGGTCTATCCCCTGCAGAAAGGGGAGTCCCTTGCGCTTCTGCTCGCCGGCGAAGCCTCCGCCCCAGACGGCTACTTCCTCTATTCGGTGCTCGCCGCCCTTCTCGGCTACATCGCCGTCGCCTGGTGGGAAGCGCGCGCGAAGAGCCCGCCCCCCGCGCCGACCCTGCCATGAAGCCGCATTGCTCGCCGGCGCGCGCGCGATAAACAGGGCGCGGAGGAACACGACTATGCGCTTCATCGCCGCCGCCGCGCTCACGCTCGCCCTCGCCGCTTGCGGCCAGCCGGGCGGCGACGCCAAGAACGACGCGCCTCCTGCCGCCAAGGCCGCCGCCGTGCAGGAATACACGCCGGAGCAGAACGCCGCAGCGATCGCCGCTTTGCCGGCGCCGCTCAACACCGCGAACTACGAGAACGGCCGCCGCGTCTTCGCGCAGTGCCGCTCCTGCCATGTCGTCGCCGCAAACGGGCGCAATGGCGTTGGGCCAAACCTCCACGGCGTCATCGGGACGACGACCGGCGGCCATGCGCCCGGGTTCAACTACTCCCCGGCGATGCGGAACGCGAACCTCACCTGGGACTTCGCCACGCTCGACCGTTATCTGGAGCGCCCCATGGCCGTCATTCCCGGCGGACGCATGGCCTTCGTCGGCCTGCGCAACCCGGACGACCGCCGCGACGTCATCGCCTACATCGCAGTTGAATCGCAGCGTTGACCCGGAGCGCCGCGCCCCGCCGGCGGTTCACTGTTTCAGATTGGAGACGCGGTGCGCCGGCGCTCCTTCACTCCGCCGGCGTGGCGCGCGCCTTCTCCTCGGTTTCGCCATACGCCCTGATCTCTCGCGCCGTGGCCTCCGGGGAGCGCGTGAAGCGCGCCAGGAGATCGTAGAACACCGGCACGACGAAGAGCGTCAGCATCGTCGCCACCAAGAGGCCGAAGAAGATCACCACGCCGATCGTCAGCCGGCTTTCCGCGCCCGCGCCATGCCCGGCGATCAGCGGGATCGCGCCGACGATGGTGGCGATGGACGTCATCAGGATCGGCCGCAGCCGCAAGTCCGACGCCTCCAGGATCGCCTCGCGGATCGACTTTCCTTCGTCGCGCATCTGATTGGCGAACTCGACGATCAGGATGCCGTTCTTGGAGGCGAGCGCGATCAGGATAATGAGCCCGATCTGGCTGTAGATGTTGAGCGTCTGGTCGAACAGGAAGAGTCCGAAGAGCCCGCCCACGAGCGCCAGCGGCACGGTGAGCATGATCACCAGGGGATGCACGAAGCTCTCGAACTGCGCCGCCAGCACCAGGAACACGATGACGAGCGCGAACGCGAACGCGAACCCGATCGCGCCTGAGGCTTCGCGGAATTGCCGCGCTTCGCCGGTGAAATCCACGCTGAGCGGCCGCGCGCCGATCTCCTCGCGCGCGATCCGCTCCATCGTGCTCACCGCATCGCCGAGCGCGACGCCGGGCGCGAGCGAGACGCTCACTGTGATCTGCGCCTGCCGATTGAGCCGGCGCCGCTCGGCCGCATCGCCCACGGTCTTGTACGTCGTCACCGTCGAGAGCGGGATGAGATCGCCTGTCCGCTCGGACCGCACATAGCGGTTGGAGAGATCGGCTATGTCCGCGCGCTCATCGCGCTCGGCCTGCAGGAAGACATAATATTCCTCGCCGCGATCGCTGATCGTGTTCACCCGACGGGCGCCCATCGTCGCTTCCAGCGTCCGCCCGATCGCCGCCACCGAAACGCCCAGCGCAGCGGCGCGCTCGCGATCGACGTCGACGATGGCGCGCGGCGAGTTCGGCTCGTAATTGCCGCGCGGGCGCTGGAAGCGCGGATCGGCGCGCAGGCGATCCATCACCCGCTCGGCGATCGGCGCGATCTCGTCATACTCAGCCCCGAGAAGCGTGATCGAAGCCTGATCGCCGCCGCCGCGCTGGAACGGGTTGAGCGCCGCGACGCGGATGACCGCGCCCGGAATCTGGCTGAGCCGGGCATTGAGTTCGCCCGCGATTGCGTCGGCGCTGCGCTCACGCGCTTCCCAATCAGTGAGGAAGACGCGGGCGAAGCCGCTGGAGAACCGGTTTGTGCCCTGGTCGCCGAAGCCCGGCGCCACCACCATATAGGTGCGCACCTCGCCGTTCTGCTTATACTCCTCGAGCGTCGCCTCGACGCGCTCCATGATCCGCTTGGTGTATTCGAAGCCTGCGCCCTCTGGTCCCTGCACCGCGATCACGAGATTGCCGCGATCTTCCGGCGGCGTCAGCTCTGAGGAAAGCCGCGTGAACATGAAGCCGCCCACCAGGAGCGTGGCCGCGAACACCAGGAACACGATTCCCTTGGCCTTGAGCGCCGCTTCGAGCGAGGCGCGATAGGAGGCGCGCAGGCCCGCCATGGCGCGCTCCACGAATTGCCTGAGCTTCGAATCCCCGCGCGCCGGGCGCAGCATCTTCGAGCACATCATCGGCGACAGCGAGAGCGCCGCGAACGCCGAGATCACGATCACGCCCGCCACCGTCACCGCAAGCTCGATGAAGAGCCGCCCGACATAGCCGCCCACGAACAGCAGCGGCGCAAATACGGCCACGAGCACCGCCGAGGTCGCCACCACTGCAAAGAACACCTGCTTGGCGCCGCGCTCGGCGGCGATCGCCTTGGGCTCGCCCAAAGTGTCGATGCGCCGCTGAATGTTCTCCAGCACCACGATGGAATCGTCGACGACAAGCCCGATCGCCAGCACCAGCGCCATCAGCGTCAAAAGGTTGATCGAAAAGCCGAACGCGGCCAGGAGCGCGAACGCGCCGATGAGGCACACGGGCACGACCGCCGCCGGCACGGCCGCCGCGCGCCACGAGCCGAGAAAGAGATAGATCACCAGCAGGACGAGCGCGAGCGCCTCCGCGAGCGTCTGCCACACCCGTTTGATCGCCCGCTCGATGAACACTGTGGAATCGTAGGCGATGGTCATGGTCATGTCGGGCGGCAGCTCGGCGCGGATCCGCTCCACCTCCGCCTTCACCGCGTTCCCGACCGCGAGCGCGTTCGAGCGCGATTGGCGCACGATCCCGAGCCCGATCTGATCCTGGCCTTCGCCGCGGAACAGCACGCGCGTCTCCTCCGGCGCCATCTCGATGCGCGCGACATCGCCAAGACGCACCACGGCGCCGCCCACGTCTCGGCTGATGGGGAGGCGCGCGAACTCCTCCGGCGTCTGAAACGCCCGCTCGATTCGCACCTGATAGTCGCGCTCGGCGCTCTGCACATAGCCGGCCGGGAGCTCGATGTTCTGCGAGCGCAGCGCGTTCTCGACATCATCGACCGTGAGCCGCCGCGCCGCGAGCGCGTTGGTGTCCAACCAGATCCTGAGCGCCGGGCGGAATCCGCCGCTCCTAACGTTGGCGACGCCGTTGATGATCGCCAGCCGGTCGATGATGTTGCGCTCGGCGTAGTCCGAGAGCGCCAAGCGATCGCGCGAGGTCGAGCGCAACGCGTACCAGATGATCGGGTCGGCGTCGGCGTCCGCTTTGGAGATGACGGGCTCCTCCACATCCGCAGGTAGGCGCGCTTGCGCGCGCCCGACGGCGTTGCGTACGTCGTTGGCGGCGTCCTCGATATCGCGCGAGAGATCGAACTCGATCGTCACCGAGCCGCGCCCGTCGCGACTCGTGGAGCTGATAAGATCGATGCCCTCGATGCCCGAAAGCTCGTCTTCGATCGGGCGCACGATCTGCGTTTCGATCACTTGCGCCGAGGCGCCGCGATAGGACGCGTTCACCGAGACGATCGGCCGGTCGATGTCCGGCAACTCCCTGAGCGGCAATCGCGTGAACGCGATCAGGCCGAACACGATGATCAGGAGCGAGAACACCGCCGCCAGCACGGGGCGGCGCACGGAGAGATCGGAGAGCGTCACGCCGCTAGCTCCGGCCTCGAAGGCCGGAGGACGCCGCCGGCTGGCCGCTTGGCCGCTCGCTCTCGTCGATCAGCCGCACCGGCTGGTTGGGCCGTACCCGCTGCACGCCTTCCACCACCACCAGCTGGCCTTCGCTGACGCCCGCGGTGATCTCCACCATGCCCCCCACGCGCAATCCGGTCTGCACGCGCGTGCGCGTCGCCACGTGGGCGCCGCCGCGCGGCGCGGCCACGAACACATAGGCGCCGTCCGCCTCGTCGATGATCGCGTTCTCCGGCGCGGCGAGCGCCTCGCGCGGATTGGAGCGCACCTCCACCGTCATCAGCATGCCGGGCCTGAGCCGCTCCTCGCGGTTGGGCAGGAGCGCGCGCACGCGCACCGTGCGCGTCTGCGCATCGACGCGGCTGTCGACGTTCTCGATCTCGCCGGCGAAGGAGAGATCAGGGAAGGCCGCCGTGCGCGCCACGATCGCGACGCCCGGCTGCAAACGCGCCAGATGCGTCTCGGCGACGTCGAAATCGAGCTTGATGAGCGAGATGTCATCGAGCGTGCCGATGGAATCGCCGGGGCGCGCATATTGGCCGGGGCTCGCGGTGCGAAGGCCCGTGACGCCGGCGAACGGCGCACGGATCGTGCGGTCTGCGATCCGCGAAAGCCCTGCTTGTAGGCGCGCGTCAGCGGCGTCGAAAGCGGCCTGCGCGGAATCCAGGCGCGCCCGCGGCAGGAACCCCTGCTCAAACAGATCGCGATAGCGCACGAGCTCGCGCTCGGCCGCCTCGCGCGCGGCGCGCGCCTCAGCGACATCGGCCTGCTGTTCGACGCTCGCCAGCTCCACCAGCACCGCGCCGCGGCGCACGCGCTGGCCGCTCTCGAACCGGATGGCGCGGATCGTGTCGGCGACCTTGGGGGTGATGACGATGCTCTCGCGCGCCTGCGCCGTGCCGATGGCCTGCACCGCGTCGGAAAACGTGTGGCGGCGCGCGGGCTCCGCACGCACGCTGGGCGCCTCGCCCCCCGGCCCCTTGGCCTGCGGCCCGGCTGCGCTGGCCGCCACGGCGCGCTCGCCGCCGTCGAGCAGGCTCTTGCCAGCCACGACCGCCGCCATGAGCCCGAGCCCGGCGATGATCGCGGCCGCAAAGCCGTAGCGCTTCACCGGCCAAGCCATGAAATCTTCCTTGCCGCAGCCCGACTTCGGATATGTGGGCGACGATCGCGCCCGTCCATGCTTATACGGCGAACCGTGCCGCTGGACTTTGTCTCGGCTGAAAAACTCGATAAATTCGCCGCACTGGCGGCGCTCAGCCGCGAAGCGGGCTCCACCAGCCGAGCACGAGCGCCGGTTCGCGCCGGTCCCCGTCGAGCCGGAACCGGACCCCGATCTGCAGCCCCCCGCCGCGCCCGAACCGCACCAGCGAAGCCTGCGCCTTCACCGAGTTGTCGCCCGTGGCGGTCGCCTCCAGGAACGTATTGCCCAGCGCCAGCCAGCGGTCGTTGGGCCGATACCCGGCCGTCGCCTCAAGCCGCTGGCGCGCGCACCCGCCCGACTGCAGCCGGAACGCGGCCTCCACGTTGTAGAAGCTGCGCGGCGTGGAGATTCCCGCGAGCGCGCGCACCTCGCCCCCGCCTTCGCCGCAACTCAACTCTTCGGGCTCGTTGCGCCACACCGCGCTCGCCTGCACCGCCGCTGCGGCCCACGGGCCCCGATAGAGCTGCGCCTTGACCCCCGCGGAAACGTCCGCCTGGAACGGCTCCTGCGCCGTTTCCTCGGAATAAGAGAACCGCGGCTGCGCCACGAACGAGAGGCGCCGATTGAGCGGCTGTTCGAGATAGACGTCGGTCTCCGAGACGGTGAACGCGTCCCTCTCGCCCAGCGTCATGGCCACAATCTCCTGGCCGCCCTCCGGCGCGATCCAGGCGCCGGCCTCGGCCTCGCCCGCCGCGGCTGCGAACGCCGTAGCGCCGATCCCCAACGAAACCCCGATGCGCCCCATCGCGATCGCCCCCGATTGATGCGCTACCGGAGCGTTTATAAACACACCTAACAGGCGAGCGGAACGTTTTAGTTTCGGATGCGGAGTGATTTTCGGGACGAGGACCGCCCCACGCCGCCCGCGGTGTAAATCCGCCCGTTGCGCGAAGGCCGGCTGCCGATTTTCGGCGCGCCTCAAAAGCGCCGCTCGCCGTCACGGTACCGGCGCGCCAAGATCAGGCGTCGTAACCGGGGCTTTCGCGATCGAGCTTGCGCAGCAGCCCCGGCCAAGCGAGCCGGGCCGCGCCGCCCATCATCGGCGGCGGCGTCTGCTCCTTCACCACGTCCTGAACGTCCGGCGTCCCGAGCAACACATTCTCGCGCCCCGCCGACAGCGCCATCACCTGCTGCAGGCAGGCGCGTTCGAGATAGAAGATTCCCATGAAGGCTTCCGCAGCCGAGGCGCCGAGCGCCAACGTGCCATGGTTGCGCAGGATCATCAGCCGCTTGTCGCCGAGGTCGGCGACAAGCCGCGGCCGCTCGTCATGATTGAGCGCGACGCCCTCGTAGTCATGGTACGCCACCTGCGGCAGCGCGATCATGCCGTGCTGGGTGAGCGGCAATAGGCCCTCCTTCTGCGCCGCCACGGCTGTCCCCGCGTCGGTGTGCAGATGGATCACGCAGATCGCGTCTTCCCGGGCGGCATGGATCGCCGAGTGAATGGTGAACCCCGCGGCGTTCACAAAATAGTCCGACGGCGAGACAATCTGGCCTTCAAGGTCGATCTTCACCAGAGAAGACGCCGTGATCTCGTCAAACAGCATGCCGTAAGGATTGATCAGAAAGTGATGCTCCGGACCGGGAACGCGATGGGAGATGTGGGTGAAGATCATGTCGTCCCAGCCATAGAGCGCCACAAGGCGATAGACGGCCGCCAGATCGACCCGCGCCTGCCATTCCTCCGCGCTCACCCGGCCGCGCAAGCTCCGTCCGCCAACATCATCCGCCATGGCGCTCTCCCTTCGTCTTGTGCGCGCTTTATGCTAAGCCGCGCGGCCCAAGACCTCAACGCATGAAAATCGCCTTCACCGCCAGCGCCCGCCCCGAGGCGCAGGAAGCCCTCCGCAAGCTGCGCCATACCTACGGGGAGGCCGGCGAGGAGGCGGCCGATGTGGTCGTCGCCTTGGGCGGCGACGGCCACATGCTCGACGCGCTGCGCCGCCGGCTGAAGGACGGCAAGCCTGTCTACGGCATGCACCGCGGCACGATCGGCTTTCTCATGAACGCCTACGCCGAGGAGGATCTCGCGGCCCGCATCGCCCACGCCACCAAGGCTCAGATCCATCCGCTGATCGCCCGCGCGGAGACGCTCGCCGGCGCGGTCCTCACCGAACACGCCATCAACGAGGTCTCGCTCATCCGCCAGACCGCGCAAACCGCGCAAATCCGCATCCTCGTCGACGGCGCTGTGCGCCTCGACAGCCTGGCCTGCGACGGCGTGCTGGTGGCCACGCCCGCCGGCTCCACCGCCTACAATCTTTCCGCCCACGGACCGATTCTGCCGATCGGCGCGCGGCTTCTGGCGCTCACGCCCGTTTCCGCCTTCCGCCCCCGCCGCTGGCGCGGCGCGCTCTTGCCGCACACGGCGAATGTCCGCTTCGAGGTTCTGGAGCCGGACCGCCGGCCGGTCTCGGCCGCCGCCGACAATATCGAGATGCGCGACGTCCGCGCCGTCGACGTCCGCGAGGACGCCGAAACAACGCTCACCATGCTGTTCGATCCCGGCCACGCTCTCGACGAGCGCATCCTGCGCGAGCAATTCAGCGTCTGATTCTCCCCATCTACTGGGGAGGCGATCGTGAAGCGATCGGCGGGGGTTCACGCTTATTTCACCACGCCGGCCCGATGGTCGCCCAATGCTGCCTCGCGCCCGCCAGCCCGTCTTCGACGACGACGACGTCGCCCGCGCCGAAGCCGCGCTACGCGCGCTTGGCGCAAGCTTCCAGGACTGGATCGCCGACGAAGTCGCCAAAGTGCACGCCGCCCGCGAAGATGCGCAACGCGCCGGCTGGAGCCACGAAGGCCTCACAGCCCTCTACGAAGCCGCCCACGACGCCAAGGGCCTCGGCGCCACCTATGACTACCCGTTCGTGACCCGTCTCGCCGCCTCGCTTTGTCGTCTCATCGAAACGCCCGAGGGCAAGGCGGCCGCGTGCGCCGCGCCCGCGCTCATCCACGCGCACGTCGACGCCATGCGCGCCGCAGTCCGCGATCGGGTGCGCACCGACGAACCGCCCGCTGCGCGCGCGCTGATCGAGGCGCTCGAAGCCCGCGTCCGCGCCCTCGGCGTCGCGCCGCGCTGAAAGACGGGGGCGAAGGCTCAGTTCGACTTCACCTGCGTGTTCATCACGCCGTCGAGCCGCTCGACGGTCAGCATGTAGCCCGCTTCGGCCGGAATCCGCAGCACGCGCGCGCCGTTCTCTTCGCTAAGCTCGGGGATCACCGTCACGATCGTGCGCGCCAGCGCGGCGGCGATCGCCTCCTCAGCCGTCTTTGAGCGCCCGAGCATCTCCACGTTCATCAGCGTCGGAAAGATGATCGTCCGTGTACCCGCCTTCTGCGCCGCCATCGCCGCCGCCGGCGCGATCCAGGTCGCATCCACCGTCTCCGAGCCGTCGCACAGCGCCTCCTGCGAGGCGGGGGCCGCAGCGATGTAGAAACGCGTGTCGAACCGTTTCTTCATTATCGCCGGCGTGATCCAGTGCGCGTAAGGCGTCAGCGCATCGAGCGCGAGCGCGAGCCCCGCTTGCCGGATCGTGTCGAGGAAGCTCGTCTCGCCCTTGTCGATCGCGCTGCGCAGGCCCTCCAGCGGCGCGATCCGCTCGGCCCTCACGATTGGCGCGCCCGCCCCGCGTGCGTTCGCTTCGCGCGCCAGCAGCAGGCCCGATTCCTCGAACGCCTCGCGCACCGCGCACACCCGGAACGCCCGCTCGACGCCGTCAAAGCCGCCGTCTGCGTGTATCGCCCACTCGTCGCGATGATCATCGCCGCTGACCTTGCCGCCGGGGAAGACGAGCGCGCCCGATGCGAAATCGATCTGATGATGGCGCTCCACCATCAGCACTTCGAGCCCTGGATGGTTGCGCACCATGAGGATGGTCGAAGCGGGAACTAAGGAATCCATGAACTTTCCCCTAAGGCAGGGCGAGAAGCATTTCTTCACCCTTCCGATCAGCCTGAGTCTTAACCCTGTCTGCGCTAAAGCGCGATGATGCGCGCAAACCCAAACGCAGCCTTGAAGCTGGTCGAGACTCTGCTCGTCCAAAGCCCGCTTCCCGTGCGGCCCCGCATCGATCTTCGCACGGGCCTCGTCGCGGCCGGCGCGCTGGACGCGCCCGAGCGCCTCTCCAAACTCGTGCGCACGCTGCGCGACGCCCGCTACGCCTGGCGCGCCGCGGGCTTTACTGCGCCGCTTTCCTTCGCCCTCCCTGATGAACTCCTTTCCGCCGACGCCGAATGGATCTGCGACGCCGCCCGCGAAGCCGGCTGCAACCCGCGCAACCTCACGTTCGAACTCGAAGAGCGCGCCCTGGTGCGTTGCGGCCCCTTCGTTGCGGAAGCCTTGCGCGCCCGCGGCTGGGGCGTGGCCCTCATCGCCGACGAGGACTGCCCCATGCCCTTCGGCGCGCGCGCCCGCGCCTTGTACACCGAACTGGTGCTTGAGGCGCCGAACCCGCTCGATCCCTATCTGGCGACCGATCCGCGGGAACTTTCGCCGCTCGGGCGCCGGCTCTATGCCGCCAAGGAGGCCGGCCTCATCATCACCGCGCGTTCCGTGAAGAGCGACGAACACGCATCGCTCCTGGCGCTCGCCGGCTTCGATCGCGCCGGCGGGGCGATCGCCGCGCAGCCCTGAACGCTACTCCTCAAGCAATGAGCGCAGCATCCACGCGGTCTTCTCGTGGACGTCGAGGCGCTGGGTCAAAAGATCAGCCGTCGGCTGGTCGCTTGCCTTCTCGACCACCGGAAAGATGCTGCGCGCCGTGCGCGCCACGGCCTCGTGGCCTTTGACGAGGATGCGCACCATATCGGTCGCCTTCGGCGGCTCGGCTGGCGCGTCGGCGACGCTGGAGAGACGCGCGAGTTGGCCATAGCTGCCGGGCGCGGGATGGCCGAGCGCGCGAATGCGCTCGGCGATCGGATCGATCGCGTTCCACAGCTCGGTGTACTGGGTCATGAACATCGCATGCAGCGTGTTGAACATCGGCCCGGTGACGTTCCAGTGGAAATTGTGCGTCGTGAGATAGAGCGTGTAGGTGTCGGCGAGCAGCTTTGACAGCTCGCCCGCGATCGCCGCACGATCACCGGCCGAAATGCCGATATCGATCTTCGCCTGGCTCTTGGATTTTTCCGCCATGATCAAGTCCCCGATGACAGAGGGTCTTGATCCTACATAAGTCGGCGCCATCGCCGCACAAGCCGCGAGACGAACCGCCGCGCCGGGGTGCGATCAGACCGCGACCGCGATCTTGCGATCTTCCATCGCGTCGAGTTTTTCGAGCAGGTAGTCGAGATCCTCTTTCGGGATCGACTGGAACAGCGTCAGCACGCGCTCGATCATCTTCTGGCGGAAGCGGGCGCGATCCTCGATGTCGCCGTCGCGCTCGACTTGATGATAGAGATCGACCGCGGCCCGGAACGGCGGAAACAGCCGAGGCGGCAGCCCCGCGCGATCGAACGCCGCTTTGAGACCAAGCGGCCCGTTGTCGTGGATCATCAGCCACATCCGCTGATGCGTCAGCCCGGCAAGCTCGGCGAGCGCGTGCTCGACGAACTCCATATGCCCCATGCACAGCGCCCGCATGATCAGCGAGGGCGTGAGCCGCCCATGCACATGGATTCGCTTGATGAAGGGCGCCACATCCGCCTGCCGCACCGCCTGCTCGATGAGGTCGATTGTGGCCCGCTCGCGCGCTCCCATGGCGATGTCGATCGCCGTCTGCGGCGAGAGCTCATGATGGTTGACGAGGTGATCGAACACCTCGCCCGAGACGATGGCCACCAGCTTTTCCGTGATCGTCACCGGCAGCACGGGGCGGTGCGCCATCGCACGGGTGATCTTCTCGGATTCCGCGAAGCGCGCGATCGTGATCTCGAGGCCGTTTTCATCAAAGATGGCGTTGTCGTTGGCGAGCGCCCGCTCAACCGCCGCCGGGGCGCCGTGCTCGGCGATGGCGGTCGTGACAGCCGCAGAGAGCGTCTCACGGCTCGCGACCGCTATCTGTTTCGACGGCGGATTGACCCGGATGATCTCGATCAGGTCCTCATCCGTCAGCGAGGGCGAGTTCATGATCACGGGCAGCGCGATCTGATCGATGTCGGCGGCGAGCCGGTTGGCGATCTCGCGCGGGAGCTTCGGCGAGTTCTTGAGCGCCACCGAAAGCGCCCGGCGCACCAGCGCAGCGGCGTCTTGGGCCATGATGCCGAGGATTTCCTCAGCGTAATCGCGCTCGTCCGGCGCCAGCTCCATATCATCGATGCAGCGGCAGATCTTGTGCGCCGCCTGGGCGCGCGCCTCTTCCGTGGGCCCCTTGACCAGGGTGCGAATATCCGCCTCGGTGAGATGGGCGCGCATGGTGTGGATCGTCATGGGGCGCTTCAAACTCGAAACGCGGCGCTGGACTCAGCGCCGCTCATCCGTTGAATTTTGGCGACGAAGTTTAAGGAAGCCTTGCCCGGACAAGCGATTGAGGCAGGCCGAGGGAGGCGGGGACGCATGCTCGAAGGGTTAAAGGTCATTGAGTACGCGACCTACATGGCCGCCCCCGGCGCCGGCATGATGCTGGCCGATTGGGGCGCCGAAGTCATCAAGGTCGAGCCGCCGGGCGGCGATCCGGCGCGGATGTTCTTCACCTCAATCGGCGCCGAGGCCGACGTCAATCCGGTGTTCGCCTTTGACAATCGCGGCAAGCGCGGCGTCGCGCTCGACACCACGACCGAAGGCGGCCGTGCGGCGCTGCTCAGGCTCGTGGCCGGCGCAGACGTCTTCTTGACCAATGTGCGCCCGAGCGCGCTCGCCCGCGCCGGCCTGGACCATGACTCCCTCGCCGCGCTCAACCCGCGTCTGGTTTACGCCAGCCTCACCGGCTACGGCATGACCGGCGAGGACAAGGACCGCCCGGGCTTCGACATCGCCTCCTTTTGGGCGCGGCCTGGCCTTGCTGCGCTCTTCGCGCCGAAGGGAACCGAACCCTTTCCCCTGCGCACCGCCTTCGGCGATCACGTCACCTCGATGGCCGCCGCCGCCGGCATTCTCGCTGCGCTCGTCGAACGCGGCCGCACCGGCAAGGGCCGCCTCGTCGAGGCTTCGCTGATGCGCGCCGCCAATTTCGCCATGGGCTCGGACTTCGCGATCCAGCACCATTTCGGCAAGCTCGCCTCCACCCGCCCGCGCCGCGAGGCCGTGAGCCCGCTCGCCAACTACTTCCGGACCAAGGACGATCGCTGGATCTGCCTCGTGCCGCGCCAGGGCGGATCTGATTGGCCGAACTTCTGCCGCGCCGTCTCGCGTCCCGATCTCATCGAAGACGCGCGCTTCGCCAGCGGCGGCGCACGGCGCAAGAATGCCGCGGCCCTCGTCGATGCGTTCGACGAGGCCTTTGCGCAATTCGAGTTCGCCGAAGCCGCGCGGCGCCTTGATGCGGAGGATATCGCCTGGGCGCCGGTGCAGACCGCCGCGGAAGCAGTGGCCGATTCTCAACTCCACGCCGCCGGCGGCGTCGTCGAGATTCCGCTGAAGGGCGGCGGCGCCATCCGTTCCTCGGCGGCGCCCGTGCGTTTTCCCGGCGCCGACGACGGCCCCAAGGGCCATGCGCCGAGCTTCGGCGAACACACCCGCGAGGTGCTCGCCGAACTCGGCTACAGCGCAAGCGAGATCGACGCGCTCTACGAGACCGGCGCCGCGCGTTAAGGCTCGCGCTCTGTTTCCGAGAGCCCCGTCGGCAGCGTCAGCGCAAACAGCGCATCGAGCAGCGCCGGCGATAGCGGCGTCGACGAGACAAGCAGCGGCTTTGCTGAGGCCGCCGCCGTCGAAGGCTTCTCGGCCCCGCCGCCGACATCGAGCGAGAGCCGATCGAGCAGGCCCTGCGCGCTGCGCGGAATTCCCTCGCGCGTATAGAATAGCCCGTGATTGGCGCTCGCCTCGCGCGGAAACAGCGCCGCCGCGTTCGGCGCGCCGTTCGCCGCCGCCTCGATCAGCCGCGCCGCCCCCGCCGGGCCCATCACATGCGCGGCGTAGAGCTCGCTTTCGCTTGGCGCGCGCCCCAAGCGCGCGGCAAGCGACGCAGCGTTCTCCCGCCAAAGCTCCCCGGCCATGCGCGCCGAGAGTTCCGGATCGTAGCGCAGATCGAGAATCGCGCGCCGCGTCGAGGCGTCGACATCGCCCGCCTGCAGCGCCGCCGCCTGTCTACCAAGCCCATGATCGGCGCCATGCCGCCGCACCATATCGAGCCAGGTCGACTCGATGAACTGGAAAAGCCCGGCGGCGGACGACGTGCCTGCGCGCGCGTTCGGATCGAGCGCGCTCTCGCGCCGCGCGGTCGCAAGCAGCGCGGAGAAATCCGCCCCGCTCGCCGCGGCGCCGCGCGCCACTGCGTCGGCGGCGCCTTCGCGGCCGGCCGTTGGCAGAACGGAACGAACAAGCTCGCTCATCCTGCATTGCTGGGCGCGATTCCGTTCACCGTTTCTGAACGCGGCTTGCGCGGCGCTGCGCCGATGGGCTTCATGCGCCGCCATGGCCTGGACCAGGACTTTCGCCGGCGGCGCCCCCGAGCGCGTCAACAAATGGCTCGCCCAGACCGGCGTGTGCTCGCGCCGGGAGGCCGAGGCCTTCATCGCCGGCGGTCTCGTCTTCATTGACGGCGAACGAGTCGACGATCCCGGCCGCAAGATCGCGCCGGGCCAGACACTGACGCTGAGTGCGGGCGCCGCGAGCGCGCTCGCCGCGCGCACGACGGTCGTGCTGAACAAGCCGGTCGGGATCGTCTCCGGCCAGCCCGAGCGCGGCCAGGTTCCGGCCGTCCGCCTGCTGACGAAAGCCAACGCCGCGGGCGGAATAGCCGCGGCGTTTAGCGCGAAGGCGCTTGCGCCGGTAGGGCGTCTCGACCAGGATTCGCGCGGCCTTCTCATCCTTTCGGACGACGGCGTGCTCGCCAAAGCGATCATCGCGCCGGACTCGCGCGTCGACAAGGAATACCTCGTGCGCGTCGAAGGCGCGCTCTCTGCGAAGAAGCTCGCGCTTCTGCGCGAGGGCCTGAAGCTGGACGGCCGCACGCTCAAGCGCGCCGTGGTCGAGGAGGTTTCGCCCAATCGTCTGCGCTTCGTTCTGCGCGAAGGGCGCAACCGGCAAATCCGGCGCATGTGCGGGGCGGTCGATCTCAAGGTCGTCGATCTTCTCCGCATTCGGATCGGACCGGTGCGCCTTGGCGATCTCGCCGAAGGCCGCTGGCGGCTCTTGAGCGACAAGGAGCGCGCTGCGTTGCTTGAGGGTGAAACCGGCGCCCGCGCCAGCAAGCCTGCCGAAGGGCCGTCCTAAGCGACCCCGAGCTTCTTCTGCAGATCGCTGGAGCTAGTCGTATAAAGGAACACCAGCCGCTCGCCCGGACGGGCGATCTTGAAGGCGGCCTGGCTCATCAGCGCGGCTTCGTGGAAGCCCGAAAGAATGAGTTTCAGTTTGCCGGGATACCAATTGATGTCGCCGATGGCGAAGATGCCGGGCTCGGAGGTCTCAAACTTCTCGGTATCCACCGGGATGAGGTTCTTCTCCAGATTCAGCCCCCATTCCGCGATCGGGCCGAGCTTCATGGTGAGTCCGTAGAAGGCGAGCAGCCGATCGGCGCCGATCTCATAGCGGCCCTTCTCCTTGTTCTCCAGCACGACGCTGGTCAGCTGGCCGTCGGCGCCCTGCAATTGCTTGATGTCGGCGATCTCAAGCCGGACCCTGCCTTCGGCCGCCAGCTTGCGCATTTGCGCCACCGAATGCGGCGCGGCGCGGAAATCATCGCGGCGGTGGACGAGCGTCAGCTCCTTCGCCAGCGGCGCGAGCGCCAGCGTCCAGTCGAGCGCGCTGTCGCCGCCGCCGGCGATCACCACGCGCTGATCACGGAACTGCTCCATCTTGCGCACGGCGTAGAAGACGCTCTTGCCCTCATAGCTCTCCAGATTGTCGAGCTTGGGCTTGCGCGGCACGAACGAGCCTCCGCCGGCCGCAATCACCAGCACCGGCGCGGTGATCGTGGTGCCCAGTTCGGTGGTGAGCTTGAACTTGCCGTCCGGCAGCCGCTCGAGCGCCTCGGCCATTTGCGCGAAATGGAAGGTGGGATGAAACGGCCTGATCTGCTCCATCAGCCGATCAGTCAGCTCCTGCCCGGTCACGACGGGCAGGCCGGGAATGTCGTAGATCGGCTTTTCCGGATAGAGTTCAGCGCACTGGCCGCCAGGGCGGTCGAGCACGTCGACGACATGCGCCTTGAGGTCGAGGAGCCCCAGTTCGAACACGGCGAAGAGACCCACGGGCCCTGCGCCGAGGATGATGACGTCGGTCTGATAATCCTGCCCTGCAGGCGCCGACGCGACGCGGTGCGGCAGCGTGGGCGGGGCGGCGCCGTCCATGGTCTCGACTCCATTGCTCATCAGCCGGATGCTCCTTCCCCTACGCCGTCCTCGCCCACGAGCGAAAACGTCTGCCCGGGTGTTTAGCTTCGCTTAAAACTCGCTCATTAGGCGCCGACCCCTACCGATTGATCTTTAGCCGCTCTAAATACCGCACCATGGCCAGACGCCTCCCGCCCCTCAATGCGCTGCGCGCCTTTGAGGCGGTCGCCCGCCATCTTTCCATTTCCGGCGCCGCCGAGGAACTGGGCGTCACGCCCGGCGCGGTGAGCCAGAGCGTGAAGGCTTTGGAGGAATATTTGGGGCGCGCCTTGATGTCGCGCACGTCGCGCGGGCTGGTGCTCAACGACGCAGCCGCTGCGGCCTTGCCGCTGCTGCGCGAAGGCTTCGACCGTCTGGAGGAAGGCGCGCGGCGGCTGACCGGGCCCGAGCGCGGCGGCCGGCTGACCGTGTCCGTCGCGCCGAGTTTTGCGGCCAAGTGGCTCGCCCCGCGGCTGGGCGACTTCAACGCGGCCTTCCCCGACATCGACGTGCAAATCCACGCCTCGATGGGGCTCGCCAATTTCGAGGCCGAGGGCGTCGATCTCGCCATCCGCTATGGCGGCGGCAAATGGCCGGGCCATGAGGCGAAGCTCCTGCTGCGCGAGGAGGTGACGCCGGTCTGCTCCCATCGCATCGCCGACGAGATCGCCACCGCCGCCGACATCGCCAAATTCACCCTCATCCACGACGACTCGAGCCTCTCCGATGAGAGCTGCCCCGATTGGGCGATGTGGCTGAAGGCCGCCGGAGTCTCCGATGTCGACGCCTCCCGCGGACCCCGGTTCAATCAATCGAGCCTTGCGATCGAAGCCGCGGCGAGCGGTCGCGGCGTGGTGCTGGCGAAGCGCGCGCTGGCGCAGGCCGATCTCGACTCGGGGCGCCTGGTGGCGCCGTTCTCGATGCGCACGAAGATCGAGTTCGCCTATTACATCGTCCACCCGCCGGGACGCGCCCGCTCCCGCGCAGCGCGCCGCTTCATCGAATGGGCGCTGGAGCAGGCGCGCCTTTACGAGATCGCCGGGCAGGCCAACGCCAGCCTGACGGCCTCCAATCTCTGAACCTGCATCAAACGCGCCATCCACAAGCAACAGGCCCCCGGCGCGCGCGCCGGAGGCCTGCAACGTCGTGCGACTGACTCAGCGCTCAGTGCGCAGAGAAATCCCTTCGCTCGATGCGCGATTGCGCACCGCCCACGTCGTCCGCTTGAGCTCCTTGGCGATCTTCTCAAGACCGAGCCGTTGGTTTGCAAGCTTACGCAGCGACTTGATCTCGCTGGATGTCCAGGGCTTGTAATGCATACGAGGGGCTTTCGCCATCACTGGGTTCCTTCTGATTGCGCCATCTGAAATTGAGAAAGCGCCGCGATGGAGATCAGCAGCGCAAACTGGCGCGGCCTTGGTAGTGCGAATGCGCGCAAGATGCAAACTGCACCGCGCGCGTAAGTACATTTGTCGCGCTATTTGCGGCCGAAGAGCTTCGACATCAGCCCGCCTGCGCCCTTCGCCGCGCCTTCGCCGACCACGCCGGCGACGCCTTCCGCGACGGGCGCCTTGAACGCGCCCAGCGCATTGCCGACAGGACTGTCGCTCAACGCCTTCTCCGCGGCGGTTTCGGCGAGTTTTCCGAACATCGCAGCGACAACCTCTTGAGCAAGGCCGGTTTCTTCGGCGGCCGCCGCGACAGCCGCCTCGCGCCCCTGTCCGACGCGCGATGCGAGCGCCTCTGCGACGCGCATCGATTGTTCACGATCCAGTCCAACCTGATCGCCGATCTTGGCGATCGCTTCATCCCCAAGAGCGCGAAACGCTTGCGATAAATCCAGAGACATCACCCAACCTCATCTTTTGCGACGCGCGGCTCTACCATTTCACACATCAAAACGCCCGTGTCGAAGTCGTAAAGAATGCAGCGCCTGCGCGGTGCGTTTTCGGCGCCGATTGTAACTTTTCTCAGTACTGCGAATTTCGTTTGCGGTCGCTCGAACTTCGGCGCCTGCGTGTTGATCTTGTGCGCAAGGCGCGGTTTGTGGCGGCGCGCGCATCTTGCGCGAGGAGAGGGCGATGCCGAAAAAGCACAGTGAGAGCACGCCGGCGCATGCCGCCGATCGCGCGCGCCGCGTGCTGCATGTGCGCCGC
>JACAEE010000111.1 GCA_013389015.1 Hydrogenophilaceae bacterium
CTCCGAAGGCAGAGGTCACAGGTTCGAATCCTGTCGGGTGCGCCAGTGGAATCAATGACTTAGCGACGTTGCGGAGAAGGCCAGGAGGGCTGGGGCTGCGGTAAGGACCGAAGCTGTCGTTACGCATACGGCAATTCGCAAGCGCGTCTGCGAGAAGAGACGCGCAAACTCACTGCGAAGGCAGTGCTTCTACAGATGGAATCACTGAGCCGCTCTATGCGGCAGCGCGCGGTCTTCACGTTGGCGACGAGCGAGGCGCGATTGTGGACCTCGCCGACCGGCATCCCGTCGCGCAGCTTGCGGAGCTTCCGCACGCCGCGTCCGGGCCGGTAGTCGAGCAGGCGCACGACGTCGTCGTCGCGCCACGGCCAATATCTAGCCAACGGGTTCGTCTTCTTCGTCAGGCGGCAACACGTCGTCGCCGTGCTCGTGGCGGTCCTCGTTCTCCTGGGCGATCTGCGCGACCTCGTCGTCGTAGTCCATCGCCGTCAGATCCTTCTGCTTCGGCAGCTCGTGGATCGACTTGAGGCTGAGCGGCGCGCCCAGGGACTTCGCGGTCAGAAGCTCGGTCAGCTCCTTGGAGTCGAACTCGTCCTTGGCGAACTCCAGGTTGGGCGTGACCTTCACCTCGTCCGGGTTCGCGTCCGTCCACTTGGCGATGATCTTCAGCGCGCGCTCCAGCGCCGCCGCGCCGCCGATGGCGATCTGCGTGAGCGAGGCCGTCGCCGCCGCGACGCGCGTCGCAATGGCCGGGACAATATTGCCCCCCGAGCGATGCGGCTTTGAGCGGTGAAGCGGAACGTGGAGTTGCGGTCCTAGGCGACCGCAGTTGGGGCGGGCTGGCCTGTCGTCAGCGCGCTTGCCCGCCTGTTTCTAAGCGCAAGCGCGAACAGCGCCACAGCGATCAGGGTCAGGCCCGTATTGACGCCGAAGGCGACGGCGTTGCTGGTCGGAAAGCCAAATTTCGCCGCGTGCGCCAGCGGCAGGCTTAGCGTCGCGGCGGCGGCGGCGAGCGGCGCGGCCCAATGCGCGAGTCGCTGCGGAACCCACACGCCGGCGAGGCTCACAAGGGGAAGGCCGCTCCAGAAGAACGGGACGGGCGGCGCGTCGCCGATCAGCGACAGCGTGCAGGCAAGCGCGATCAGCGCCGGCGTCGCCCAGACGAAGACCGTCCAGGCCGACTGGATGCGCGGATAGGAACGCCCGCGCTCCGCCGATTTCGCGAGCCAGATATCGACGCCGGTGGTGCAGATGAAGGCAAGGCCCAGGCCCAAGAGCGCATAGAGAAACTTGACCGGCAGGCCGCCGAACGCGCCTGCGTGCGCGCGGAACATGCTGGCGTAGAATTGGCGCCCGATCTCGCCGTCGGCATAGCCGTCCGAACTCATGAGGCCGCCGGCAGTGTCGAAGCGATAGGTCTCGGCATAGATCAGCCGCGCGCCATGGGCGGCGCCGATGGCCACGCCTTCATCCGGCGTGCCGAACCGGTTGAGCGCCATGTAGAGCGGGGGATTGTCCGGCCGTTCGCGCGCCAGAGTCTCCAGAGCGGCGACGATGCGTGCTTCGGGCGCGGCGCTGAGGGGCGCGCCCGCCCGACGCGCCTGCTGCGCGACGATCGCAGGGTCACCATAGACCGCCGTCATCGCCTTGGCGCCGTCGCCGCCGAACAGGACCGGTCCGGCGAGCGTGAACATGATCATGGCCACGCCCATCACCGCGCCCGTGAGGGCGACGACGAAATGAAACGGCAGACCCCAGACGGCGATGCGGTTGTGGATGTCGACGCGGGAGAGACGGCGCCCGCCGTCCAGCCGAAGCGTGAAGGCGTCGCGGAACATGCGCGGGAGCGCCAGCGCGCCGCCGACGATGAGCGCGATGAGCAGAACGCCGAGAATGCCGACTATTATGAAGCCGATCCGCCAAGGCAGGTTCAGCGCATAATGCATCTCGATCAGGAAATGCGTGAGATCGTGCGACGCCGATCCGACGTAGTCGCCGTTCGCATCGAAGGCCATGGCCTCCTCGTCATAGCCGACAACCAGACGCGGCATCTCCGCGCTGGGGATAGTCAGATAGACGTCGAGCGGTTTGGCGCCGGTTTCGGCGATGTGCCGGCGCGCATAGGCGACAGCACGGCCGACGGCCTCCGGCGTCGCGGAACTCATTTCCGGCACGCCGGGCTTCTCCCAGCGCTCGAACTCCGCGTAAAATACGGCGATCGCGCCAGTGAGGCAGACGAGATACATCACCGCCGCAAGCGTAAGGCCCAAGAGCTTGTGCGCGAGCAACTGACCTTTGACAAAGCGCGGCGGTATGCGCGGCCAGATCGTTTGCATCAGGCAAGTCCGCCGGCGACTTTGACAATGGTCGCCCCGCCAATGGCGACGGCGAGAATGAGCGCTGTGAGCGACGCGCGCCAGGGCCTTGCCGACGAGAGCAGCCACAGAGCCGCCGCCGTCCACATTGCGATCGCCACGAGCACGCTGAGGACGATGCGGTCAGCGACGGCGCCGGGCGCAAAGGCCTGCGAGGCCGCCGCGGCTGCGAGCGCGAGCGCCGGCGCTGCGACGACGCCCGCGATCCATCGCGCGATATTGCGCGAGACGCGCCCAGGCGCAGGCGCTTCCGTGTCGAGCTCGGCGGCTGGTTCTGCGCGTGCAGGCTTGGCCGCACGCGCGGCCACGCGCGGCCAAGCGTCAGGCGCCAGCAATAGGAGGCCGAGCGCCATCGGCGCAAGCGCAGCCAAGGCCAGCGCCCGCTCGGGCGCCGCATGGGCGAACCAGGGCGCGGCGCCGGCGAGAACCAAGGCCCATCCGGCCGCGAGGGCGCCGCCGCCCAGGCCACGGCGCGCCCGCCAGTGCAGGAAAAGAACCAGGAGTCCGGCGGCTTGCGCCAAGACGCCGAGCGTTTGGAGAAGAAGGTTCGACATGGGGGCTAGAAGCTGTAGCGCAGCGCGAGGGAAAAATTGCGCGGCGCGCCATAGCGATACTGGCTGAAATAGCTGATCTGGCTGTAATAGGTTTTGTCGAACAGGTTCTCGACATTGGCTTGCAGCGAGACCTGTTCGGTGAAGCGGTAGCGTCCCATCAGGTTCACCAGCGCGTAGGCGTCCTGCTCGATCCGCGCCGGCGCGAGCGTCACCGGATTGGTCGCGCTGGAATAGGTGTCGCTGCGCCATGTGGCGCCGCCGCCCAGCGTCAGCCCATCGAGCGCGCCTGTGAAATCGTATGTTGCGAACAGCGTGAAGCTTTGGCGCGGCTGGTCGGTGTTGACCTCAGCGCCGGCGGAATCTTCGATTTCGAATTGGGCGTAGGCGACGCTGATGTTCCAGTTTTCACCGATGCGGCCGACGAGTTCAAACTCGAAGCCCTCGCTCGTGGCGCCCTCGGCCGGCGCATAGGCCGGCTCGGGCGGCGCGCTGCCGGGGACAACGCCGCCCGTGGGCTGGCCCAGGCCATCCTGCTGAATGCGGAAGAGCGCGATGGTCGATTGCAGCGTGTCATTGAAGAACGCGCTCTTCACGCCGATTTCGTAAGCCTCGCCGATGATCGGATCGAGCGTCGCGCCGGCCTCGTCGCGCAGGTTCTGCGGCTGGAAGATCTCGGTATAGCTCGCATAGAGGCGATGCGTGGGGGTGAGATCGTAGAGCGCGCCGAAATAGGGGATGACGACATCGTCGGCGCTGTAGTTCTGCGTCGCGCCATATTGCGCGCCCACGCGCTCCCAGCTCGACATGCGCGCGCCGGCGATGAATTTCAGGGAGTCCGCAGCGTTGATCCGGGTCGCGACGAAATAGCCGGTCTGCTCGGTTTCGATATCCTGGTCGTGCGAGCCGACGCTGGAGAAGTCCGGCCGCGGGAAGTCGCCATCCCAGGCATAGAGGCTGGTGGCCGGCAGGAAGGCGTTGGGGCCCGAGGCGGGAAACGCATAGGTGTCGGCCTCCTGCTCGCTGTGCAGCGCGCCGATCGTGAACTCGTGTGCGCGGCCGAACAAGGAATAGTCGCCGCGCAATTGCACGTCGAAACTGTCCTGAATGCTCTCGCCGTCGCTTTTGTAGGGCCAGGTGGCGAGGCCGAGGCCCGTCGCCTCGTTGATGACGCCATATTGGTAGAGCAGCTCGACGTCAGCGCCGTTGATCAGGCGGTTGTAATTGAGCGTCAAGCGCCAGCCATTGGCGAAATCCTGTACAAGATTGGCGAAGTAATTGGTGTTCGTCGTGTCCCAATAGGCCCAATTGGCGGAGGTGCTGGTCGAACGTGGAAGGCTCGTCAGGTCGCCATCGTCATAGAAGGTTGGGAGCGCGCCCCAGAGCGGCGCGGTCGGATTGATCTGTTGCCGGCTGGCGCCGACGCGCAAGGTCGTGCGTTCGGTCAGATCGGCTTCGAGAACCCCGTAGAGCACGGTCTTATCGAAATTGAAGAGGTCGATATAGGACTCGCCTTCTTCATATTTGGCCACGAGGCGGCCGCGGATCGTCCCGTTCGGCGAGAGCGCGCCGGCGATGTCGCCCTCGATCTGGCGGCCTTCCCAGCTGCCCAGCGCGCCGGAGAAATAGCCTTCAGGCGCGCGGGCGTCGGCGTGCTTGCGCACCAGATTGATCGAGGCCGAAGGGTCGCCCGCGCCGGTCAGTAGACCGGTCGCGCCGCGCACCAGTTCGACACGTTCGAACATGGAGACATCGGCGAGCGTCTCGGCCGCGTCGCCAGCCAAACTCCATGACAGCGGCACGCCGTCGATCTGATAATTGGTGATCTCGAACCCGCGCGCATTGAAGACGTTGCGAACGTCGTCGACCTCGACGATCGACACGCCGGCCGTATTGCGCACGACATCGGCGATGTCGCCCAGGTTCTGGTCGGTGATCCGCTGCTGGGTGATGACCGTGACGGATTGCGGCGTTTCGCGGGTCGTGAGGCCAAGGCCCGTGGCGGTGTCGATGCGCTCGTCGATCGTATAGCGGCCGGTGACGACGATGACCTCTTCGTCCGCGGCCTGCGCCTGATCCGGCGCCGCTGATTGCGCGTGGCTTTGTCCCGCGAAGCACGCCAGCGCCCCGCCGGCCAGCAGCATCTTCCTCAAACGCATCCTAAGGTCCCCTCGCTTGGCAGCTCCTGCGAACTGCTCGCAACGGATAATGCGAATGCGAATGACTAGCAATAGTGAAATTTTCCTGGGACATCAGGGATGTGGGAAGACAAGGCCGGCTATCGCGCGCGACGGCCGGGTTTCACAATCAGCGCCAGAAGAGTCAGGACTACGCCGCGCCGCTCATCCGATTGCCGCTGTGAAGTCTAAGCCGCGCCTCGCGAGCGACCTGCCGCGCAACTGGACCGTAGGCTCGACGGGCCGGCCGGCGTTCAGGTCGATGCGAGCTGGCAGACGAGCGTTCCCGGAATCCACGCCGCTGGCGACATCGCCGCCGACAAGAAGTTCGTCACTGTTGCAGCGGCCAGCGGCGCGGAATCGGCCACCGCCATCGACGGCGCCCTTGCGCAGGAGGACTTCGGCGGCGCCTGGTCCGGCCCGCTTTGCGGCGCGCTCGCCAATGTGGGCCGCGTGAATCTAAGGGAGGCGATCTGATCGTCGTGGGGCGTCATTGCCCGGTTTCGACCGGCAAGCCTGCGGCGCGCCAATGCGGCAGTCCGTCTTCGAGCCGGCGCGCCGTGTAACCCGCGGCGCGCAGCTGGGCGACGGCTTCAAAGGCGAAGACGCAATAGCGACCGCGGCAATAGGCGACAATCTCCTTGCTGCGAGGGAGTTGGGAAAGGCGGCGCCTCAGCTCATTCGTCGGCATGCTGACGGCGCCTGGAATGTGACCGAGCGCAAACTCTTCCGCTGTCCGCACGTCGAGTACTGTAACGGCGCCGGAAGCCATGCGCTTCCTCAACTCCCGCCGCGACACGGGCTCCATGTCGTCGCGCGCGTTGAAGTAGCTGGTCACGACGGCCTTCACCTCGGCTACGTTGCGTTCCGCGACGGCGCCGATCGCATCGACCAGGGCGAGCACGCTGTCATCGGCAAGCCGATAGAGCGTGAACTTGCCATCCCGGCGCGCGGCCAGGAGGCCCGCTCGGCGCATCATCTGAAGATGCTGCGAGGTGTTGGTGATGCTGAGCCCAACCCTTTCGGCCAGTGTATCCACGCTGCGCTCACCCTGCGCCAGCTGCTCAAGCAGGGCCAGCCGATGTGGGTGCGCAGCCGCCTTCGCCACTGCGGCAAACCCTTCATGCAATATCGCCTTCACGCCACGGCTTGACTCGGCCAATGTCATTCTCCATCATTCCAAACAATAATGGACCGTATAGGTAGCGTTGTCAACCGATGGAGGATGCCCGTGAATCCGAACAAGGCGCTTTGGGAAAAGGGTGACTTTACGCGCATTGCCGCGAGCATGCGGGAAAGCGGCGAAGAGCTGGTCGCGAAACTTGGAATAACAAGGGGGCTCAAGGTCCTGGATCTGGGTTGCGGCGACGGAACGACGGCCATTCCCGCAGCGAAGCTCGGAGCGGACGTGTTGGGCGTCGATATCGCTAGCAATCTCGTGGCCGCCGGCAACAAGCGCGCCAGCGAGCTCGGGCTGACGAACGTCCGGTTTCAGGAAGGCGACGCGTCCAACCTTCTCGAGCTTGCCGACGACAGCTTCGATCTCGTCGTCAGCATCTTCGGCGCGATGTTTGCGCCCAGGCCCTTCGAGGTGGCCAAGGAAATGGTACGGGTCACCAGGCCCGGCGGCCGCATAGTCATGGGGAACTGGATTCCCGACGATCCGACGCTGATCGCGCAGGTTTTGAAGACGAGTGCCGCCTACACAGCCCCACCGCCCGAGGGATTCATCAGCCCGGTAACGTGGGGCGTCGAAGAGAACGTGATTGAGCGGTTTGAAGGCGCGGGCGTGCCGAAAGACAAGATCTCGTTCGTGCGCGACACTTACTTCTTCAACTACCCGGGGTCTCCCTCGGAGTTGCTTGGCGTGTTCAGGACCTATTACGGCCCGACCATGAACGCCTTCGAAGCGGCGGAAAAGAACGGCCGCGCCGCTGATCTTCAGCGCGAATTGGAGGCGCTGTTCAACGGCCAGAACCAAAGCTCAGAGCCCGGCGCCACTTCTATCCCCGCGACGTTCTTGCGGGTCACTGTCGAGGTCTAGGTCACGCACTCACAAACGGCCAGCCAGGATTCCCAAATCGGGCGAATGCTGATTCAAAGGCGTCTATCTGGCGCTTGGTCTGGGGGCGGCTTTGCGCTGATGGCGCTCCTGCGCCCGCTGCTGGAGGGCGTGATGGCGCTTAATCTGGCGCCTGGCGGGGCAGATTCTAATCGCCGAGCGTGTCGTTCAGGCGATCAGAGCGCCTGGACCATCATGGCCGATGCGACCAAGGATCGATGACGACAATCCCGCAATCAGCGAAGTCTTGTGTGTTGCGTGTTGCGAGGCTCGCGCCCCGCGAACGCGCAATCGCCGCGATCTGCGCGTCGACTTGTGAGATCGGCTGGCCCGCCGCACGGCGAGCCGCGGCGATCTCGGAGAAAATCGGAGCGGCGGCGGAATCGAACGACAGGACACGACCGGCGAAATCGTGATCGAACACAGGGCGCGCCGCGGCAGCGAGCGCATCGCGCCTTTGCCCCGCCGGAAGAATTGCGATGCCGTAAAGGATCTCGGCTTGCGTCAGCGCGGTGGTGAACAGCGACGAGGCCGCTTGCGCCGAGAACCAAGCGCTGACTTGAGCGGCCGGCGCCGGCCGCATCATCTCGGAGATGACGTTGGTGTCGAGCACGATCATTCGGCGAAGTCGGTCGGCTCGCGGATCGGCTCGCGCGGCAGCTCGGGCAGCTCGACCCCGCCGAGATGAGCGAACCGCCTTTGAATGGCCTGGCCCAGATCGCCCGGGCCTGGGGGCTCGACGGACAGGGCCGCGCGCAGGATGTCGCGCGCTTCGTCCTCCATCGACTTGCCATGGGTCGCCGCCCGGATCCGGAGCCGGGCCTTCAGGCTTTCGTCGATGTTGCGGATGGTCATGGTCGCCATGATGACCTCCTGCGTGCAGTCAATGACTGCATATTAGTCAATGACTGCACAAAGATCAAGGGAAACCGCCCCGGTCAAAGGGTTCGGACCTTGGGCCGGGTGGGCGAACCTTCTATTCGGCGGCGATTGCGGCGGCTTCCGCCGACGGCGCCAGAGCGCCCAGGCGCGCTCATCGACGGCGTGGAGGGCGCCTGGCGACGATCGCACGCAGGAGGACGGGCGTCGCCGCCACGAACAGCATCGAGTAGCGCATGGCGCGCTCGCCATAAATCGGCTGGAACGCGTCGTTCAGCACGCCCACGGCGCTCGGTCCCATGACGTTGCCGATGAAGCCTGCGCCGAAGATCATGAGCGAACTCGAACAGCGCGCTCGCTCCGGCAGTCTGCGCGATCGCTGGAATTGCCGTGGCGGGCAGCCCGCAAGCATGATTCCTACAGGAACCGAATCGCCGTGACGCCCGCGGACGCCCATGACTCTCCGCCGAACTTGGCCGACTGCGTGCGGCCTTCAGGAGGGAGACAAACAAGGGGACGAAAACCCGCACGGCGCGCCGCGCTGACATGGCGTCGCGGCGGCGCCGGCGCTGCGTGCAACCAAACCGAAGGCTTGCAGGCTGCACTGCGGTCGCCTCTGCCGTCAATCAGAACGGATGCTCGCGCCGCGGAGCGATGGGAGCTGGGTGAAACAGGCCGCCGCCAAAGTGGCGATCGCGGCCGATGAGCAGAGGGCCGGCCACGGCGACTTCGAAGGCGAGCTGGGCGCGCCCGACCAGGCCGCGTCCCGCGAATCCCTGCGCCTCCTGCACGCACACCTTCGGCGACGGCAGGCCCAAGCGGCGGCATTCGCTCTGGATGTTCTCGGTGAGCGCGGCGTGAGCGTCCCGCCGCTTCGGGTGGCGCGTGACCGCGTAGGGCGTGAGGGTTTCCCACGTGGCGCTTGGGGCGAAGAGCGGATCCGCATCGAGATCGACGGCGGCGGGCGCCAGGCGAAGCGCGCCGGCGCGGCCGGCGCGCAGCAACGTGAAGGAGGAGAGCGCATCCTCGAGCCGCTGCAGCCATGTGCGCTCGTCCTTGCTCGGCGCGCGGCGCTCGAGCACATGCGGGGCGAGGATGAGCAGGCGCTTGCGCGGGGCGTCGAAGAGGTAGGCGAGGTGGCGATGGCCGCCTGCGCGCGCGGGCGCGCCGTTCTCGTCGTGGCCGGTGAAGAAGACCGGCAGCGGCGCGGCGTTGGGTCGGTCCCCGTTCATGCTTTCCGCGACGCGCGCCATGACGGCGCGGCGCAGCGCGCGCGTGATCACGGCAGGATCGACGCGCTCGGCTGATCCTTCGACGATCTGGAAGGCGTGTACGCCGGCCAATCGGCGCACAGGATGCATAAGGCCGAGCCCCAGATAGCGCCCGTCGCCGATGAGAAGCGGCCCGTGCTCCGGTTCGGCGAAGGCGATCTCGACATGCCAGAGGCGGTGCTTGGAGAAGCGCTGCTTCAGCTCCTCATCGTCAGGCTCGAACGCCTCGGCGCGCGCGCCTTTGGCGGCCCACGGCTCGCGCTGCACGCGGATGCGGTCAACGCGCGCGCGCATGCCGGCGTGGCGCAGGGCGGCGCGGACGCTTGCGATGGCGGCGCGCTCTTCGCGTGCACGCTCCGGCCCGCTTTTAAGGTCTTCGTCGCTGCGTTTCTGCGGCGGAATGCGGCGGCGCGCGGCGGAGAGCGCGGCCGGCGTGATCGTGCGCCAGAGGCGCGACGGCGCTGTGCGTTCAATGCCGTAGTGGCGCAGCATGCGGCGATCGGCGGCGCTCGTCAGCGTCAGCTGCTCATCGATTTCTCCCGTCTCCTCATTGATGCGCGCGGGAATCAGCTCCAGCCCGGAGAACGCCCAGGCGACGTCGTCAGCGCGCAGCGGACAGGCGGGCGGGATTTCCACCAGCACGCGCCGGATCGCAGGCGAGGCTTTCGGATGACCGATCGAGGGAAGCGGGACGATGCGCACGCGCCGCGGCTTGTCGGCATCGTCGGCGCCGCGGCCGATGAGGCAGCGTTCGATCTCGCCGGCCTTGCTCTTGAGTTTGTCGGACAGCTTCGCGACGGCCGCGTCGCGCAGCTCTGTTGCGAACGCGGCGATGTTCCTGAGCGGGACGGGCGTCTGCGCCCCGATGAGGTCGAACAGGAGCCGCGTGGGCGGGCTGTCATAGGCGACCTGGCGGAAGAGCGGCTTGGGCGGCTGCTTGAACGTCTGTCCGACCGCGACTTGGCGATGCGGATCTTTCTTGGTTGGCCTGGGTTCGTAGCGCGTTTCAAAGCGCATGTGCGCATGCCGCGCCATGAGGCTTTTGAGAGAGCCTTCTGCGGGCGCAGGCAGCGGCGTTCCCTCGGCGCCACGGCTCGGCGCGTGCACGGCGCCTTCGTAGAGGGCGAGGCGCTCGTCGGCCGTCGCATCGTCCAGCACTTCGCCCGTCGCCCAGGCCATGTCCACGCCGCGGCCGAGTTGATAGAGGCGTTCGGCGATGGCGCAGACCTCTCGCGCCGTGTCGCGCGCGGCGTTGTCGAAGCGCCAGATGTAGAGCAGCGGCGTCTCGGCGTCGAACAGGATCGGGCGGATGAGCTTCGGCGCGCGGATTTCGTTGACGCGCGCCGGATCGCCGCCCTTGGCGTCGAGATCGTTGTTCGGCACGTAGTTGGAGAAGCCTTGGCCCGGCCGGTGCGGCGGCGCGGCGATCGTCGGCGCATCTTTGAGGCTTTCGAGCCAGGAGAGCGCGCGCATGTCTTCATCCGCGATCGCCTTGCCGCGCGCTGCGCCCGCGACAAGCGCCTGGAAGAGCCGCGCCGGCGAAGGCGGCCAGTCGGGGCGCCCATGATAGCGCCCGTCGTGGAAACGCACGGCGATGAGAAGCGCGGGCATGGGCTATGCGGCCTCGCCCTCGGTCTCCTCTTCGCTGGCCTGCTTGCCCTTTCCCTTCTTCTTATCCTTTCCTTTGTTGACGTCCTCCTTGGCAAGCGCGGCCTTGAAGGTAACACGGCGGTCGCCGCCTTTGCCGAACGCTTTCGCGGCGCTCTCGGCGAACGCCCGAACAATCGCTGCGTCCATCGCAAATGATCGCCGCTTGCCGTCGCGGGCGACGGCGTTCCATTCGCCTGGCGCCTCCGGATCGGGCGTGACGAGGCAGCCGGCGCGAAGGAAGGCGTCCATGGGCTCCACCGCGGCCAACAGCGCAAGGCCAAGGATGTAGCGGCGCAGCGCCTTCGATTCACCACCGCTGAGACGGCGCAGCGCGATGAGATTGACGGTGACGTCGCGCTGAATCGGCCCGCGTGCGATGACGCCGCCATGCGCGCCGGCGGCAGGCACGTGAACGAACCCTCGTTGCGCCAGGGGGCTCTCAGCTTTTCCCTCGGCCTTTTGCTTGTCCTCCTCCGAAAACACGCCTTCAGCGGCGTAATCGATCGCCGGATTGTACTGCGCAGACCGCGTCAGCCCCGAAACATCCCAGGCGCGGATCACGGACTGCACGATGCGCGGGAGCTTCGCTTGCGTGTCGCGCGAGTCCCAGACGCCGAACACCAGCGAGGTCGGCGCGAGCTTGGCGATGGGTTCGGCGTCGTTGCGGTCGAGGAAAGCGCGGAAGGCGTCTTGCGCTTCCTGCTGCAGCTCGGTCGAGCGCACGATGGCGTCACCCAGGCGATGGCCGGCTTCCAGGATGGAGACGCTCTTCTCGTTGCCGTAGGCGATCTCGATCTGCGGCACGAGGTGTTTCAGATCATCGCGCTTGAAGATCGGCTCCATGCGGTTGGCTTGGTTGCCCACACTGTCGATGGTGCAGACATTCGTGCCGTCCGAGAGCGTGTCGATATTGTAGCCGATGTCGGCATAGGTCGGCGGGAAGATCACAGCCCCTTCGCCTTCGACGGGGACGAGCTTCTGTTTCAGATGCAGCGCCACGATGTCGGATGTCTCATCCGCCCAGGCGTCGATCATGTCTTTGGTGACGGTGCTCATTGTTCATAGCTCCTCATGGACATAGAGCAGCTTTCGGTCGCCGCCCTTTTTGACTTCGACATGGTCGACTTTGAATGCGCGGGTTTCGGTAAATGGCAGGCGCGTTCCCAGTCCGGCTCGCGCCAGCGTCACTGGAAGTGCGGCTCGCCACACGCAATATCGAAAGGCTTCGTTGTCGATACGGCTTGGACGCGCACTTTCCAAACCGATGACAGCGAACGCCTCGCAAGCCGGTCGAGACGCTACGCGTGTATCAATGCCGCCTTTTCGCAGAGTATCCGGAGAGGTGCCTGCATTTATTGGATCTGAGTAGCCCCCCGGGTCCAAACGAAACAATGACTCAGTGCTGGTCGCGAGCGACAGAGGATCGGCTGTGAGGGCTACTCGCGCTTGCGTCCAAAGCTTACGAATGCCACCGCGCGCGTTCTCAAAGCGCACATGAGATGAGGCGCCGTTGGTGGATTTCTTGAAGGTGGTGGCGAAGCGATTGGTCCCATCGGACCAGTAGCCGCCAAAGCTCAACTCAACGGGGCGCCCCTCAAAAGCTCCTCGCAGAACTGCCGGCAGATCGGCCGCTTTAGGCTCGCGTGAGGAGGATACGCTGTTCTGAACTACGGTCGCGCCGCCGTCCCTCTCGTGGACGTCAGGGCGGGGGCTGAACCAAACAGCGTTGGCGTCCAGAACAAATTCTATCGCGGCTTCCACCGGATCGCGCAGTCCCGTGGCCTGCAATAGAAACCTCGCCGCGCTTGCGCCGTCCTCCCACTCGAATCCGCCCTCCGCGCCGCCGAGCAGCACCTCGGCCGCTTCGAGGAAGCCCAGGCACGCGAACACCTGGCCGGGATTGGAAAGATCGACGGGGATCGAGGCTTCCGCCATCACGCGGCCTCCTGCGCAGCGTCCGGCGTAGCGGCTTCGAGGTCGCGCGAGGCTTGGCTGTCGGCTGCGCGCAGAAGCGCCTCCCACCAGGCGAGCCCCCATGGGCCCCAGCGCTGCTGCAGCCGCGCGAACCGCAGCGCGATGTCGCGCGCGCGCTCCTCAAGCGCCGAGGGCGGGGCGTCCTCGCAGCTGCGCGTTTCGATGACGGGACGCGCTTGGCCGTGGTGGGCGGCGACGAGATGCAGAACGAGGTCGCGCCAGTCCTCAGCAAGCGCCGTGAAGCGTTCATGCCGCTCGACATAGGGCAGTGAACCGAATTCGTGGCGGTAGCCGTCGAGGATCGCATGATCGATCGGACCCAGCGTCTTGGCGAGCGGTCCGGCGAGACTGAACGTTTTTGCGTCACGCGCGGCCTTGAACGCGCGCTGCCAGCGTTCGGCGCGCTTGCCTTCGTCGTGCAGGCGTGCGGCCAGCGTCAGCGCGTCGCGGGCGTCGGGCGCCAGCGCGAGCGCCTCGGCGATGGCGCGCGCGCGCTGCTCCGCCCAGGTCTCATGATCTTCAAGAGTCTGCGCTTTTCTGGCGAGCGCGCGCGCGTCTTCCGCGCGCGCGGCGTCGCGGAAATGGTCCACGATCAGCCATTCGGCAGGCGCGCCCTCGGGATCGAAGCGGGTCGCGAACGCAAGCTCCTGGCGCCAGTCAGGCTCGCGGCCAGGTTTCTCGGCCAAGCGGCGCACACGCACTTTTGCGACGGCGCTCCACGCCGCGTCGGCGTCGGCCGTCTCTGCGGACTCCACGAATTTCTCATCGAGAAGCCCATCCTTGCTCAACCCGGCGAAGCGGGCGTCCAGGATCAGCGTTTGGCCCTGCAGGCCGCGCTGCAGATCGTCCTTCGCCTTTTTGTCCGCCAGCTCCCGCAGCCTGTAGGCGCGCACGAAATCGCCGGCGGGGGAGAGCGCGATGGCGGCGATGTCGGCGGCTTGGAGCTTGTCGCGGGGAGTCGCTTCCGCTTCCGGCGGCGCAGGCTCTTCGTCCGGTTCGGTTTCTCCGAGAAGATCGGCCTCTGCTTCTTCTCCTTCTTCTTCCGCCGGCGCCTTCGCGCCCTTCAAAGGCTCAACGGCGCGCGCGATGAGCCAATCGACGACGTGATACGTCTCCGTCTCCAGCTTTTCGCTTTCGTGCGGCGGCGCGGCTTCGAAGAAGGCTTCGATCTCCTGCTTGTCCGCTTTCGTGCGCGGCCAATCCGGCGCGCCGTCGCGCACCGGCAGATGCGCGCGCCAGGCGAGCGTGGTCTGCGGCGCCTCGTCCACCCAGCCGCGCAGCCAGGGCGCAACCTCGGGGCGGCCGGTGTGCTCTTCGAGCGAAGTCATCGACCAGGCCTCGACCAGCGGGCGCGTGAGGGCAGGGCGCAGCGGCTCGGGCGTCGTCGCTTTGCGGATCGCTTCGGCGTGCGCGCCGTTCTCCGCGAGCCTGCGCAGCGCGCGCGGGCTGGCGTCGAGGGCCTCGCCAGCATTGGGCAGCGCCTCGAGCGCCGCCTTGGCCGCGAAGGCGAGGAGGGCGCGCTGCTCGGCGTCCGTCGGCTCGTCTTTATTCTTCACCTTGGGCTCGGACCAGAAGACGACGACCTCCGCGTCGCCTTCGCCGCGGCGATTCACGCGGCCGAGCCGCTGCACCATGCGCTCCCAGGGCGCGAGGTCTGAGACCATATGGTCGGCGTCGATGTCGACGCCGACCTCGCCGGCCGAAGTGGCGACCAGGAAAGCGGGGCGCGCGAGCGTCGTCTTCTCGCCGATGAAGCCGAGCGCCTTGAGCCTGTCCGCCGCCCGATCGCGCTCGCGCTGCCGGCGCGCGCCGAAGAGCCGTTCGATGTCGCAGCCTGGGCCCTTGCGCTTCCTGTCCCCCGCGTCGAGTTTACACAGCTCCTCAACGACGCCGTCGGCGCAGGGTCCATCGCCGAGCTCCTTCTTTTCCTGGCCGTGCTTTGTACGCCGGTTGCAGAACACGATGACGCGCTTGTGCCCGTTCGTCGTTGCGAGGCCCCAGGCCTTCTGAGCGAGCTGCTTGTCTGGATCGCCATCCAGTTCGCAGAAACGCAGCCGCTTCTTTGCATGCAGGCGCTTGCTGGCGATCTCGTCGTTGTCCCAGTCCCGCGACTCTAAGCGGAACGGCGCGCCGGTTTGCCCCGCATCAAGCTGCGTCGCCGAAAGCGGCAGGAGGCGGAAGGGCGGCACGAGCGGGCGCGCCCCTCAGATCGACATCGGCCATCTTCCCGCGCTCACCGCGCGGGCCTCATTGAAGCAAATTCGCGCCATTGATACTCGTTGATCTCCACCATCATCTTCCCGCGCTCACAGCGCGGGCCTCATTGAAGCGATGACGATGATCCAGCGGCCGATCACCGCAGACATATCTTCCCGCGCTCACCGCGCGGGCCTCATTGAAGCAAGGACATCGCCGTTACAGCCGCGCAGGACTTCTTCGATCTTCCCGCGCTCACCGCGCGGGCCTCATTGAAGCGCCGCCGCCGCCCGTCCAACCGCCGCAGCCGCCTTCATCTTCCCGCGCTCACCGCGCGGGCCTCATTGAAGCTTTCGCTCTGGCGCGGGCTGGCGCGTGTGGCGGGCGATCTTCCCGCGCTCACCGCGCGGGCCTCATTGAAGCCAACGCTCATGCGCGCGTCATGATCCGCACGCTGCAACCAGATGGCGTGCGGCGCCGCCCGTGGCCTGGCTGACGCCGGCCGTGCGGCAGACCTTATCCACCCCGTCCTCGCCATGACGGACGACGAACGCCCTTCTGGGCGTCGGCGGGCGCTTGGAGCCTCGTCGGCGGCAGGCCTGGCTCAATGCTGTCGAGGCGACGGCAGGCGCGCTATATTGAGGTCATGGCCAGGCCCAAACTTGAACTCGTCGAGGTCAGCCCGCGCGACGGGCTGCAGAACGAGCCGGAGCTCGTCTCCACCGCCGTGAAGCTCTCCCTGATCGAGCGCATCCTGGCGGCCGGCTTCCGGCGCCTTGAGGCCGGCAGCTTCGTGAATCCGAAGAAGGTGCCGCAGATGGCCGACAGCCCCGAGGTCTTCGCCGGGCTGCCGCGCCGCGAGGACGCCGTCTTCATCGCGCTCGCGCTCAACCGCAAGGGCGTCGCGCGCGCGATCGCGGCGGGCGCGGAGGAGATCAATTACGTCTTCTGCGCCAGCGATGAATTCTCCGTGCGCAACAATGGCGGCACGGTCGCGGAGACGTTGGCGGTCTGGCCCGACGTCGTCGCCGACGCCAAGGCCGCCGGCGTGCGCATCGCGGCGGTGATCTCCACGGCGTTCGGCTGTCCGTTCGAAGGCGAGGTCCCTATCTCCCGCGTCGTTGAGATCGCCGAGCGCATTGCGCAGCATGCGCCGTTCGAACTCAGTCTGGCGGATACGATCGGCGTCGCCTCGCCGCGCGACGTCGTCGCGCGTTTCGCCGCGGTGGGCGCGATCATGCCGCCGCAGGTGCAGCTGCGCGCGCACTTCCACAACACCCGCAACACCGCGCTGGCCAACGCCGTGGCGGCCGTGGAGTGCGGCGTCGCCATCATCGACGGCTCGCTCGCCGGCATCGGCGGCTGTCCGTTCGCGCCCGGCGCCGCCGGCAACGTGCCCACCGAGGATCTCGTCTACATGTTCGAGCGGATGGGCTTCGACACCGGCGTCGATCTCGACGCCGCGATCGCGGCCGCCCGCTTCATCGGCGAGGCGCTCGGCAAGCCGACGCCGGGCATGGTGAGCCGCGCAGGGGGCTTCCCGAAAGCCAGAGCCTGAGAACGGCTGCCGCGGCCGCGCAAAAGATGCTAGCCAACAGCGGATGCGAGCGCGCCTCGGGGGACGCCGCGCTCAAGACGGAAAGGATGCCCATGCGAGGCTGGATTTTGGCCGCGCTGGCGCTCGTCGGCGTCGGCCTCGTGACCTTCTCCTTCCTCAAGCCGGATCCGGCCGGCGAGGCGCAGCCCGCAGAGGAGGCCGCCGCGCCGATGGCGACGCCGGCCGAGGCCAATCAGCCGCCGTCCGTGGTCGCCGCGCCGCCGCCC
>JACAEE010000118.1 GCA_013389015.1 Hydrogenophilaceae bacterium
CGCGATCGCCGCACGCGCGATCGCGCGCGGCTTCGATCAGGAGAGCGACGAAACGCTGCGGCTCTTCTTCTACATGCCGTTCGAGCATTCGGAGGACCCGCGCGACCAGGCGCGGTCGCTGGCGCTGTTCGCGGCGCTCGGTAACGAGGAATACGCTCGCTACGCCCAAGCGCACGCCGACATCATCGCCCGCTATGGCCGCTTTCCGCATCGAAACGCCGCGCTGGGACGGGTCTCGACGGCGGAGGAAACGGCCTTTCTCGCCAATGGCGGCTTCAGCGGCTGAAGGCGGCGCTCAGGTCCAGTTCATCCGGATTTAGATCTAATCGCGGCCGCGGCGCGTATTGTGCCCATGGTCACATTGCATCGGCGCCGCGGGCGCCTATGTAGACGCGGCAAACGAGAACAGATGGGGCTTTCGCCATGCTGGAAATGAAGATCATGACGATCGTGTTCGCCGTGTTCGGCGCCGCGCCCCTGCTCTATGTCGTCGCACAGCATTCGGTCTAAGCGCCGTCCTACGCCGCGCCTCCAGACCTAGTCCTTAGCGCGACGCTCAGCACTAATCCTGGTTGCCGATATCGACCACGAAGCGCCATTCGCCGTCGATGTTGCGCTTCCACACGGTGACATAGCGCGAGGTGCGGGTCTCGCCGTTGTAGGTCGTCACGCCGCGCCCCCAGGTCCAGCCCATGTCGCCGCGGTCCGACACCTGCGCGGCCTGCGGCTCCCACCGCAAGCTCGCGCCCTCCGGCCAGGTCGACCAGAATTCCGTCACCGCGCGGCGCCCCTGCGCCGGATCCTGCCCCGGAACGAACTGATGGGCGTCCTCGGCGGCGTAGTGGGCGAAGGCGGCGGCGACGCCGGCCTGCTGGGCCATCTCGCTGAACGCGCGATCGGCGTCCATGAGTTCCTGAATGGCGGCGCGACGCATGTCCTCTTCGGTCTGTGAGCCGGCCAGGGCCGAGACGGCGCTGGCGAGCTGGCTGCCGGGGTCCTGACCCAGGCAATCGCGGACCAGGCTGGTCTGGCGGTCGCCGACCATGACCTCGATGAAGGCGCGCTCCCCGCGCGGGCAGGCGCCGTCCTGGCCGCCCACAGTCGCCACCGCCACGGCCGAACGCGCCAGGCGCTCGATATCGGCGCGCTGCTGGCTGGTGAGCGCCTTTTGAATCGGCGTGTCGGGCCCCCACATCCACCAGCCATTGGTCGGATGGCCGGTGAAGCGGCGCAGGTACAGCCGGGCCCGCTCGGCGCCGTCGATCCGGATGACGCGCGCCACGCCGCCGCCATTGGGGGCGATGGTGACGCGGACGGCGAAGGCGAGCCCCTCCGCCGCCAGCGTCGGGCGCCCGCCGGTCGTCGGCAGCGTGTCGTTGACGGCGAGGCTCTGGGCCCATTCCGGAGCGCGGCCGAGCGTCCCTTGCGCCTCGGCCGTGGGGACCGCCGCCATCAGCGCCAGCGCCGCCGCCCATCCCGCCAGACTCTTCATCGCCGCCCTCTCACCCGCTCCGTTCGCTGGGCGCAGACATGCCCAGGCCGGCGGCGACGGGCAAGCCCGCGACTGCGCGTGCGCGATCAGCGCGCCTTGCGCAGGCGGCGCTCCATCTCCACCAGCCAATCGGCGCCGCGATCGCCGATGGGCAGATCCGGGTAGCGGGAGCGCATGTTGGTGGCGAGTTCGGCGGCCATGCGGAAACCCGAGGAATTGCTCTTGCGCACGCCGCTCATCAGGCGGGCGAGCATGCGCTGGCGGCGGCGCGGATCGATCGCGGTCTGCACCTCGCTGACGAGCAGGCGGCGGCAGTCCTGCATGAATTTCATCGCCGCTTCGGTCGACGGCGCCGTCGGGGTCAATTGCTCGATCTGGTAGAGGCCGAAGAGCACCGCATCGAGCACCGGAGGGCGGTAGCCTTGGAAGGCGCCTGGCTTGTCCTGCCCGTGCGCGTCCGGCGCAAGGTTCGGGAAAAACATCCGGCCGCGATCGGCCAGCGCCGAGAGCCGCCAGGAGAGCTTCGCAATCGGCTCGGCCAGCATGGCGCGGTTGGCGGCGGCGGTGTGGGCGCGCGCCAACCACACGCCCTCGCTCAACGCATCGATCGCCTCATGCGCCCAGGCGAGCACGTCGCGATCGAGCTCCGCCTTCATCGTCTCGGCTTGCAGCGCCGTCTGCCTGGAGACGACGCTCCAGTTCAGGATCAGCGAGAAGAGCGCAATGGCGGCGCTGGCGGCCGCCACCCACTCGTTGACGCCCCAATTGCGGACATAGTCCTCAACCGTCGCTGCTATCGTCATGCTCGCTTCCCCGCGCAGCGGGCACTTTAGCGGGGCTTGGCGGTGCGGCAATGCTCGCCGCGGCCAGGCGCCCGCCAGCACGCGAAATCCGCCGCGCGTTTCGCGCGTGGGGCGGACTTATGACCGAGAATTAAGGCTGGTCGAGCTGCGCAAGCGCTCCGGCGAGGCGGCGATCCTCCGCCTCGGCCGTGAGACGCAGCCAGCCCGGACCGAGCTGGTGGGCGATCCAGGTGAACTGGCGCTTGGCGTAGCGGCGCGTGTCCTGCTGGGCGCGCCGCGCGGCTTCGGCCAGATCGATTTCGCCGCGCAGATGCGCGGCAAGCCAGGGCGCGCCGTGCGCCTTCATCGCCGGCAAGCCCGGGTCCAGGCCGCGCGCGAGCAGCGCGCGCGCCTCGTCGAGCGCGCCCGCGCGCAACATCGCGGCGAAGCGCGCATCAATGCGCGCGTAGAGAGACTTGCGATCCGGCGTGAGCGCGATCCCGCGCCAGTCCGCCACGGGCGGCGCGGCGGCGAAAGATGCGAGAGGCCGGCCGGTCTCCTCCAGAACGCTCAGCGCACGGAGGATGCGCGGCGCATCGTTGGGGGAA
>JACAEE010000089.1 GCA_013389015.1 Hydrogenophilaceae bacterium
CTCGAAGCCGCGCGCCTCGGCCACCGGCTCATTGCGCATGAGCTGCGCGCGGCCGGCGTCAACGGCGATTTCGCGCCCGTCCTGGACACCCCGGCGGCGGGCGCGGACCCGATCGTGGGCGACCGCGCGTTCGCGCAGACCGCCGAAGCGATCGTCGCCGCGGCGCGCGCGGCGCTCCAGGGGCTGCACGAAGGCGGCGTGGCGGGCTGCATCAAGCACATCCCGGGGCACGGGCGCGCGACCGTCGACAGCCACCTGGCGCTGCCGCGGGTGGCGGAGGGGCTGAACGAACTAGGGGCCGATTTCGCGCCGTTCCGCGCGTTTGCGAGCGCGGAGATGGCCATGACGGCGCATATCGTTTTCACGGCGATCGATCCGGAGCATCCCGCGACCCATTCGGCGAGCGTGATCGGCGACGTCATCAGGGGTGCGATCGGCTTCAAGGGCCTTCTCGCCTCGGACGACCTCGACATGAAGGCCTTGTCGGGGCCGCTGCGGCGGAGGGCGGAAAAGGCCTTCGCGGCGGGGTGCGACATCGTTCTCCAGTGCAGCGGCGTCATTGCGGATATGGAAGCCGTGGTTGCGGGCGCCCCGGCGCTCGTGGGAGAGGCGGCCAAGCGGGCGGCGCGGGTTGAGGCGATCGCGCGGAAGCCGCCGGCGCCGTTCGACGCTGCCGCCGCCTGGTGGCGCTTCCGCCAGCTCATGGGACCGGACGTCGGGCTGCGGCTGGCTTAACGCTGCGGTTTCACGGTCTGTTCCAGGTGCGGTATGCTGAAGCCGGGCGCAATGAAGTGAGCTGAATGGCGGACGCGGACGACGACATCGAATTCGAGGCCGAGGCCGACGCGGGCGAGGCGCTCTCTTTGGCGCTCGACGGATTCGAGGGGCCGCTGGCGCTGCTGCTCGACTTGGCGCGCGCCCACAAGGTCGACCTGGCGCATATTTCGGTCAGCGCGCTGGCGGACCAGTATCTGGCCTACATCGAAGCGCATGCGGCGCGGATGGACCTCGCGGCCGAGTATCTCGTGATGGCCGCGTGGCTCGCCTATCTCAAGTCGCGACTGATCCTTCCCCATCCCCAGATCACGCCGGAGGAGCCAGACCCGCAAGAGCTGGCCGCGGCGCTGAGGCTCAAACTGATGCGTCTGGAGGAGGCGCGCGCGGCGGCGAAGCGGCTGATGCAGATGCCGCAGCTGGGGCGCGACGTTTTCCTGTTCGGCGATCCCCAGCCCGTGGCGGTGACGCGGGAGACGGCGTGGCGCGCCGAACTCTTCGATCTCCTCTCCGCCTATTGCCGCGAGGCCGGCAAGCACGTGCGCCGCGAGCACAAGCTGAAGCCGCGCCGGGCCTATCCGCTGGCCGAGGCGCGGCGGCGGCTCGAGAAGGCTCTGGCCGAGATTGAGGAATGGCGCCCGATCGAGGCGGTGACGCCGCCGCCGGAGGCCGGCGCGGAGGCGCCGCCGCCCGCCTCCTATCTGGCGTCGACGTTCGGCGCGGCGCTTGAGATCGCGCGGGAGGGAAAGGTGGAGCTGCGCCAAACGGAGGCGTTCGCGCCGCTTTTCCTGCGCGCCCGCCACGAGCCGGAGCCGGCGGCGTGACCGAGGGACCCCGCTCGACCAAGATCGTCTCGCGCCCGCCCGTCGCCGAGAGCATGCGCCGGATCGAGGAGGCGTTCGGGGAAGCGCCGCCGCCCGCGGCGATGATCCCCGCCGAGGCGCCGGAGGAGGACGAGCCCCGAGCCGGCCCGTCGGAGGACGCGATCAGGGCCGCCGAGGCGCTGCTGTTCGCCTCCGGGACGCCGATCACCGCGCGCCAGCTGAGCGAAAAACTGGGGCCCGATGTGGACGTCGAGGCCGTGCTGATGACGCTCAAGCACCAATACCAGGGCCGCGGCGTGCTGCTGGTCGAGGCGGGCGGCGCGTGGCGGTTCCAGACCGCGCCCGACCTCGCGGGGTTGTTCGCCGAGAAGCGGACCGAGCCGCGAAAGCTCCCCCGGGCCGCGCTCGAGACCCTTGCGGTGATCGCCTACCACCAGCCGGCGACGCGCGCGGAAATCGAGGACATCCGCGGCGTCTCGCTCGCCAAGGGCAGTCTCGACCTCTTGATCGAGATCGGCTGGGTGCGGCCGCGGGGGAGGCGCAAGAGCCCCGGACGGCCGCTCACCTTTGGGACCACGGACGCGTTTCTGGCCCACTTCGGCCTCTCCGGCCTTGATTCCCTGCCCGGCAAGGAAGATTTGAAGGCTCTGGGGCTCCTCGAAGGCCGCGCCGCGGCGGAGGTCGAGGTTCCGCGACCGTCCGACGAGCCGGCCCCGGACGAAGAGCCGCTGTCCGAAGGTGACGACGGCGAAGGGTTTTTCGTGGATCATCTGTCGGACGACGACGACTGATCCCAGTCGAGGAGTTCCTATGCATTTCCCCGGTCTCATTCCGCTGCTGATCGTGGTGTTTCTCGCCTTTCTCCTGTTCGGGCGGCCGGGCCGGCTTTCCGGGCTCATGGAGGACCTGGGCAAGGGCATCCGCGGGTTCCGCAAGGGGCTCTCCGATCCCAACGCCGCCAAGGACGAGGAGGCCCCCCCGCCGCAGGTCACCGCCGAGAAGGCGCGCGAGAGCGCCCGCGAAAGCGACCGCACGAACGCCTGAGCGCGTTCCTCACGCCCGCCCTCAACGGTGATACGCGATGCTCCCGCAGCTCGGCTTCACGGAGATTCTGCTTCTGTCCGTTCTCGCGCTCGTCGTGATCGGGCCGAAGGATTTGCCGCTGATGGCGCGCAAGATCGGGCGCTGGATGGCGCGCATGCGCGGGCTGGCGGCCGAGTTCCGCGCCGGCTTCGACGAGCTGGCGCGGCAGGCCGAACTCGATGAGCTGAAACGTGAGGTGCAGGCGCTGCGCAACGACCGCACGCTCAACGAGATCGACCGCGAAATGCGCGCGCCGCTGCCGACGACGCCGGCCGCTGCGCTGCCCGCGCCTGCGGAGACGGTCGCCCCGCCCGAAGGCGAGACGCCCGCCAACAGCGAAGCGGCGGCGGATGAGACGGCGCAGCCGCCGCCGGCCAAGGCCGCGAGCGGGGGCGCATGAGCGCGCAAGCCGCCAACGACGACGATGAGATCGAGGCCTCGCGCGCGCCGCTGATGGATCATCTCATGGAGCTGCGCACGCGGCTTCTGTGGTCGCTGGGCGCGCTGGTCGTCGCGTTCGTCGGCTGCTTCCTGGTGGCCAAGCCGATTTTCCTGTTTCTGGTGGAGCCGTTCATCACGGCGGTGCGCACAGTGCACCCCGAGCGCGCGGGCCAGGCGCTCGATCTCTACAACACCCACGCCTTCGGCTTCTTCTTCGTGCAGCTGCAGGTGGCGCTGTTCGCCGCGATCGTGGTCGCGTTTCCGGTGATCGCGTGGCAGGCGTACAAATTCATCGCGCCGGGGCTCTATCGGCGCGAGCGCGCCGCGGCGGCGCCGTTCCTGATCGCCGCGCCGCTGATGTTTCTCGCCGGCGGGGCGTTCGTGTTCTACATCGCGATGCCGTTCGCGCTCGAATTCGCGCTCAACCAGGAAGTCACGACCGGGCCGGTCAGGGTGCAATACCTGCCGAAGGTGGATGAGTATCTCGCGCTCGTGACCACGCTGATCCTGGCGTTCGGGCTTTGCTTCCAGATGCCGGTGGTGCTGTCGTTGCTGGCGCGCACGGGCATGGTGCGCGCCGCGATGCTGCGCAAAGGGCGCCGCTACGCGATCGTCGGGATCGCGGCGGTGGCCGCGTGCGTGACCCCGCCGGACGTGATCTCGATGACGCTGATGGCGCTGCCGATGTATGCGCTCTACGAAGTCTCGATCTGGCTGGTGTGGCTGATCGAGAAAGCCAATGCGCGGCGCGAGGCGGAAGCGGCCAAGGCGACCTATGGGGGCGTCGCGCCTTAAAGTCCCTTCTCCCCCTCGCCGGGGCGAAGGGAAACCGCTATCACCGCGCCGGCAATCACGGCGAAGGCTCATGCACGATATCCGTTTCATCCGCGAGAACCCTGACGCTTTCGACGCCGGCATGGCGCGCCGCGGGCTCGCGAAGCAGTCCGCTGAAATCCTGCGCCTCGACGCCCAGGTGCGCGCGCTGCAGACGGAGCGGCAGCAGGCGGAAGCGGCGCGCAACGCCGCCTCCAAGCAGATCGGCGCGGCGAAGGCGAAAAAGGACGAGGCCGCCGCGCAAGCGCTGATGCAGGAGGTCGCGCGCGCGAAAGAGACCATGGAGCGCGTCGGCGCCGAGGAAGAGAAGCTGGCGAAGCAGCTGCATGACATCCTCGCGGCGCTGCCGAACATTCCCGCGGCCGATGTGCCCGAAGGCGCGGATGAAAACGCCAATGTGGAGGTTTCGCGCTGGGATCCGCCGGCGCGGCCGCCTGGCGCGGCGATGAACCAACCGAAGGATCACGTCGCGCTCGGCGAAGCGCTGGGGATGATGGATTTTGAAGCGGCGGCGCGGATGAGCGGGTCGCGCTTCGTGCTCTTGCGCGGGGCGCTGGCGCGCATGGAACGCGCGCTCGCGGCGTTCATGACTGATCTGCACACGGAGGAATACGGCTACGTCGAATGCGCGCCGCCGCTGCTGGTGCGGGACCATGCTATGTTTGGCACGGGCCAACTACCAAAGTTCGAAGAAGATCAATTCTTCGGCAGCAGTTATATGAGCGGAGGGTCCTTCAAAAGTGCGATCGATAACAACCTTGCAATTGGAATAATGCTCGACAATGCCCAAGATTGGGACGTGCTCATAGAGCCCGGCGCCAACAACATTAGACGTACAACAATCAAGGAACGGAGTCGCGGCAAAGGACGTCTAATCCACGAGCGTCGTTGGCTCACGCCAACTGCAGAAGTCTCGCTCACCAACAGCGTGCGCGAGCAAATCCTGGACGCAGCGCAACTGCCGATGCGGATGACGGCGGATACGCCGTGCTTTCGTTCGGAAGCGGGCGCGGCGGGGAAGGATACGCGCGGCATGATCCGCATGCACCAGTTCCGCAAGGTGGAGCTCGTGTCGATCACCAAGCCGGAGGATTCGGACGCCGAGCACGAGCGGATGACGGGCTGCGCCGAGGAAGTGCTGCGCCGGGTCGGCCTCCCCTATCGCAAGATGCTGCTCTGCGCCGGCGACATGGGGTTCTCGGCGAAGAAGACCTATGATCTCGAAGTCTGGCTGCCGAGCCAGAACAAGTATCGCGAGATCAGCTCGTGCTCGAATTGCGGGGATTTCCAAGCGCGCCGCATGAACGCGCGCTACCGGCCGAGCAACGAAAAGGGCGTGAAGCCCGAATTTGTGCATACCCTGAACGGCTCGGGCCTCGCGGTCGGGCGCACGCTGGTGGCGGTGCTGGAGAATTACCAGCTGCCGGACGGCGCGATTGAGATCCCGGAAGCCTTGCGGCCTTACATGGGCGGCAAGGATCGGATCACGGCGCACTGAGGTCCCCCTCAGTCATGCTGCGCATGACAGCGCGCAGGCGGGGGGAGCACGCGCGATGGGCGAAAGGTTGAACGCGCGCTCAAGACTCGCGTTAGGTTTCCCCCACGGCCGCTAGAGCCGGAGCAAAATCGGGAGGAGCGCCATGCGCGTCATGGGCCACAATCTGCTCGCCATCCTGGTGGCGGCGATCGCCATTTATGGGATCGGGTTCCTCATCTACGGGGTCGCCATCCCGGGCGAGCAATATATGGAAATGGCCGGCATCAGCGCGGCGGACGCGGAAGCCGCGCAATGGAAGATGCCGCTCGGCGCAATCATGCCGATCCTGATTGCGATCGGGCTCTCGTTCGCGGTCAAATGGCGCAACACGTCCGGCTGGATGGGCGGGCTGACGACGGGTTTCATCGTCGCGCTCTGCTTCCTCTTCGCCGAACGCCTCTACGGCTACGTCTACAGCGCCGAGGACGGCCGGCTCCTTGCGGTGGACGCCGCGCACGCCTTCATCACCGCCATGGTCGGCGGCGCGATCATCGGCGCCTGGAAGTAGCGCTGGGCGCGACTGCGCGGCTGGCTTCCCTGGCGTGGAATCCGGGCTAAGACAGCCGCGCATGCGCATCCTTTGCACCAATGACGACGGCGTCCATGCGCCGGGCCTCGCCGTTCTCGAACGCATCGCGCGGCGCTTCACGGACGATGTCTGGATCATCGCGCCGGAAAGCGAGCAATCGGGCGCGTCGCGGGCGCTGACGCTGACCGCGCCCATCCGCGTGCGCGAGGCGGGTCCCAAGCGCTACGCCGTCACCGGCACGCCGACCGACTGCGTATTGCTCGGCGTCCAGGAGCTGATGGCGGACAAGCGCCCCGACCTCGTGCTCTCCGGCGTCAATCGCGGGCAGAACATCGCCGAGGACGTGACCATGTCAGGCACCATCGCCGGCGCCATGCAGGGCATGCAGCTCGGCATTCCGGCGGTGGCGTTCTCGCAGGCGCGCGGCTTTCGTTCGCCCGACGAGCCGATCCCCTGGGAGACGGCGCAGACCTATGGTCCAGGCGTGCTAAACGCCCTGCTCACGCAAGGCTGGCCGCTCGGCGTGGTGATGAACGTCAACTTCCCCGATCGGCTTCCGGAAGAAGTCGAGGCCGTGGAGGTCACGCGCCAGGGCTTCCGCGACCAGCACATCCTCTATGCGGACAAGCGCACCGATCTGCGCGGGCAGGCCTATTACTGGCTCGGATTCAAGGGGAAGCTGTCGACGCCGGGCGAGGGCACCGACCTCAAGGCGATCTATGAAGGGCGCATCTCGGTCACGCCGCTGCACATCGATTTAACCCACTTGGAAACCATCGCCGCGCTAAAAGGCGCGCTCGGCGGCGCGCCGCCCAAGGCCGCGCCCGGCTAGGATGTCCATCGCGCGATGAACGAGCTCGACGAACCGGAACGGCGCATGCGCTTCGTGCTCGACATGCGCACCGCGGGCGTCACGGACGCGCGCGTGCTCGCCGCGCTCGAAGTGACGCCGCGCGCGCACTTTGCGCCCAGGCAGTTCGCGCAGCTTGCGCTGGACGACGTCGACCTGCCGATCGAAGGCGGGCAGATCATGACGAAACCATCCGTCGTCGGACGGATGCTGGCGGCCCTCGGCGCGACCAGCGACGACGGCGTGCTGGAAGTGGGGATGGGCTCGGGCTTCCAGACGGCGGCGCTGGCGACGCTTGCGCGGCGCGTCACCGCGCTCGATCGGCGCCGCGCGCTCGTGGTGGAGGCGCGCGCCAAGCTCGCGGCGCTGTCGCTGCCGATCGTGCGCGCGCACGTGGGCGACGGGCGCCTCGGCTTCGCCGCCAACGCGCCCTATGAGCGTATCATCGTCAATGCGGCGGCGCTGGCTGCGCCGCTTGCGCTGCTCGATCAGCTGGCGCCGGGCGGGGTGCTGGTCGCGCCGATCGGCGAGGGCGATCGCGTTCGGCTCATGCGCTTCAAGCGCGGCGCCGCCGCGCCGGAGGATCTGGGGCCGATCAAGTTCGGCCCGCTCGAGGAAGGCCTCGCGGAGGAGGAATGATGCGTGCAGCGGCGATCCTGGCGGCCCACCTCGCCGTGCTGACTGCGGCGAGCGGATGCGCGGCCGTGCGCACGACGGCGAACGTGACGGCCGGCGCGATCGGCGCCACCGCGGACTTCGTTGAAAGCGAGATGGCCAGCGATCCGAGCGGCACCGCCGCGCCGCCGCCGGATTCTTATGATCGCGACCAGCGCCAGGAGGCGCAGCGCCGCGCGACCTATGAAGGGACCGCGCGCGATCCATTCCCCCAGCCGGCGCCCGCCCCCGGCCACCAGGGCGCGCAGGCGCGGTACGAGCCGCCGGCAAGCCCCGATGGCGGGCCGGCGCAGGGGTCCGGCGGCTTGCGCCTGCACGTCGCGCGCGCCGGCGAGACGATGGGCTCGATCGCAGCTCAGCACGGCTATCCGGTCGAAGCGCTGGAGCGCGTGAACGGCATTGCGCCGCCCTACGAAGTGCGGCCGGGCGACGTGATCCTGTTGCCGAACACGCCGCCGCTCGCCGGCCACGCGCCGCCGCCGACTCCCGTGAGACCCCCGCCGCCGGCGATCGAGACGGCGGCGCCCGCCCGCGGGAGCGGCTTCTATGCCCGGCCTGTGGCGGGACGGATCGTCGCGCCGTTCGGCGCGCAGGCGAACGGCCGCCGTCTGGACGGCGTCGAACTGGCGGCGGCGGAGGGCGAGGCGATCGTGGCCGCGGCGGACGGCGAGGTCGTCTATGCCGGCGGCGATCTGCCGGCTTACGACCATCTTCTGCTGATCCGCCACGGCGACGGCGGCGTGACCGCCTACGGCTATGCGCGTCGGCTGCTGGTCCGGGAAGGCCAGCGCGTGCGGCGCGGGCAGGCGGTGGCGGAGGCCGGCGCGCGCGGGCGGGTGCTGTTTCAGGCGCGGCGGGGAACGACGGCGATCGATCCCGCGCCGCTCCTAGGGGATTAGGCGGCGAGGCAGCCCCGTTGAATTGGGTGGCGGCGCCCTTATAGTCCGCGCCGCTTTCGCCGGCTCCGGCGAACCGGGCGTCGGGCCGCTGGGCGGCCAGCTCCAGAAAAGCGCCGCGTCCGGGCTCCACTGGCTTTCCTCATCGGGGTTCCATGCTCATTCTCACTGCGCAAGCGGCTTCCGGGACCGCCTCGGGCGCCGGCGGCGATCCGACTATGGCGATCATCGTCCAGTTCCTGCCGATCGTCCTCATCGTCGTCATCTTCTACTTCCTGCTCATCCGTCCGCAGCAGCGGCGGATGAAGGCGCACCAGGCGATGATCCAGGGCTTGAAACGCGGCGACGTGGTGGTCACGTCCGGCGGCATGATCGGCAAGGTGAAATCGGTCGCTGATGACGAGGTGCGCGTGGAATTGGCGCCCAACGTGGAAGTGCGAGTCGTGCGTCACACCATTTCGGAAGTGCGCGCCAAGACGGAGCCAGCGCCGGCGAACGATTCCTCCGCGAGCTGAGCATGCGCCGGACGCGCGTCTGGATCGGCCCGGCGGCGCCTGCAGCAGCGCGCTCGGCGCCTTTCCGCACAGCTCCAAGCATTGGCGTCCAGGAGGCGCATTGACATGTTGCAGGTCGCCCGTTGGCGCATCATTCTCGTCCTTGTCGTGACCGTCATCGGGGCGCTGTTCGCCGCGCCGAACGTGCTGCCCCCAAACGTGCTTGAGCGCATGCCGAGCTTCGTGCGCGGCTCGACGATGAATCTCGGGCTCGACCTGCAAGGCGGCTCGCAGCTCCTCCTCGAGGTCGACCTGGCGACCCTACGACAGCAGCGGCTGGAACAGATCGCCGACGACATGTCGCGACAGCTGCGCGAATCCGATCCGCGCATCCGCGCCGTGCGGCGCGGCATCCAGGGCGGCGTCGCCCGCGTCCGGCTCAACGACCCCAGCGAAATGGAGCGCGCGCTCGAGCGGTTGCAGGAGATCGTCTCGCCGATCCAGGTGAACCAGTTCGGCAACAGCGAACCCGACGTCGTGTTCCGCGACGCTGGCGACGGCGTGATCGAGGCCCGGGTGACGGAGGTGGCGCTCACGCAGCTCGCCCGGCAGTCGGTGCGCCAGTCGATCGAAGTCATCCGCCGCCGCGTCGATCCCACGGGCGTGGCGGAAGTCACGATCGTGCCGCAGGGCGATGACCGCATCGTCGTCCAGGCGCCGGGCGAGAGCGACCCGGAAGTGCTGCGCGAGCGCATCGGCCAGACCGCGCTCCTGACGTTCCACCTGCCGGCGGAGAACGTCGACCCCATCGATGCGCAGGAAGGCCGGTTGCCGTCCGACGCGGCCTTTTTCCCGTACGCCAACCAGGAGGAGCGCCCCGGCGGCGTTGTGGTCCGCCGCCGCCCTGAACTGACGGGCGAATATCTCAACAACGCTCGCGCCGGCTTCGATGCGCAGACCAACGAATCGGTGGTCAATTTCCGCTTCAACGGGCGCGGCTCACGGATCTTCTGCAACATCTCCAGCGACAATGTCGGGCGCCAGTTCGCGATCGTCCTCGACGGCCAGGTGCTGACCGATCCGGTGTTCAACGAGCCCATCTGCGGCGGCTCCGGGCAGATCAGCGGCTCGTTCACGCCGCAGAGCGCGCAGGAGCTGGCCCTGCTGTTGAACGCGGGGGCGCTGCCGGTGCCGCTGACGGTGATCGAAGAGCGCACCGTGGGCGCCGAACTCGGGCAGGACGCGATCAATTCGGGCGCGCTCGCCGGAATCATCGGCGCGATCGCGACGCTCATCTTCATGGCGCTCGCCTACGGCCTTTTCGGGCTCATCGCCTGCGTGGCGCTGGTCGTGAACGGCATCCTGATCGTGGCGGCGATGTCGCTGGTGGGCGCTGCGCTGACCTTGCCGGGCATAGCGGGCCTCATTCTCACCATCGCCATGGCGGTCGACGCCAACGTGCTCATCTATGAGCGCATGCGCGAGGAGCAGGCGCAGGGGCGCGGGCCGGCGCTGGCGATCGACGCGGGATTCTCGCGCGCCATGGTCACCATCATCGACGCGAACCTGACGACCATCCTCGCCGCGCTCATTCTTTTCCAATTCGGCGTCGGGCCGGTCCGCGGCTTTGCGTGGACGCTGTCGATCGGCGTGATCACGTCGGTGTTCACCGCCGTGCTGGTGACGCAGATTCTGCTGGCGCTGTGGTACCGCGCCGCGCGGCCGAAGAAGTTGCCGATCTATTGAGCTTTCCAGGACCAAGCTGATGAAATGGCCGCTGATCAGAAACCTGCCGAACGAGACGAAATTCACCTATGTCAAGTTCGCCGGCTTCGCCGCATTCCTCTCGATCGCTGCAGTGCTGGCGACATTCACGTCCGTCCTCACCGGCGGATTCCGCGAAAACCCGATCGCGATCTACCAGAACGCTGAGGGCTCGCCGCTCGACAAGGCCGGCGCGGTGCTGGCGCGCGGCTTCAATCTCGGAATCGATTTCAAGGGCGGCACCTCGATGATCGTCGCCGCGCCGGAGGAAATCGATCTGGAGGCGCTTCGCGGCGCGCTGTCGGCCATGCAGCTTGGCGACGTGCAGGTGCAAGAGACGACGGGGCCGCGCGACGACGCCAGCAACCTCCACTATGCGACGCTGCGCTACGAGAGTCCTTCGGATGCGCGGGCCGCGATCGTCGCTTCGCAGGTCGAGAACAGGGTCGAGGCGCTCATCCCCGACAGCGAGGTGCGCGATCGCCAGGTGGTTGGGCCCAAGGTCTCAGGCGAATTGTTCTCATCGGGCCTCATCGCGCTCGGCCTCGCGATCCTGCTGATGCTGATCTACATCTGGTTCCGGTTCGAGTGGCAGTTCGGGCTGGGCGCGGTGCTTGCGCTCTTCCATGACGTCATCTTGACGCTCGGCCTCTTCTCGATCTTCCGTCTTGAGTTCACGCTCACGATCATCGCGGCGCTTTTGACCATCATCGGCTATTCGATGAACGACACGGTCGTCGTGTTCGACCGCATCCGCGAGAATCTCCGCAAGTTCAAGAAAATGCCGCTTGGCCAAGTGATCGACCTGTCGCTGAACCAGACGCTCTCGCGCACGATCATCACCGGCTGCACGGCGCTCCTGGCGCTCGGGGGGCTGCTCTATATCGGGGGCGAGGCGCTCTCTGGCTTCGCGATCGCGATGATCTTCGGGATCGTGATCGGCACCTATTCCTCGCTCTACGTGGCCGCGCCCGCCATCCTCATCTGGGGGGTTCGCCGGGGCGGGGAAAGCGAAGCTTCGCAAAGAAGCCGGGCTGACCTTGCGGAAAATCGGCCTTAAGCTCAGTACGGATCATCTGTCGGCGGATGGTGCACTCTCCGCCTTCGCATCGGGAGAAGCTCATGGGCGCGTTTCTCGCCAATATTCGTTACGTGGCCTGGACGGCGCTGGCCGTCGGCCTGGCGTTCCTGCTCTATGTGGCCGCGCAGATGGCCGACCAGCCGCCGCCGTCGCCGGCCTTCTACGAGGCGCTCCTGCGCTGGACGCACGTGCTGGCCGGGATCATGTGGATCGGTCATCTCTATTATTTCAACTTCACCCAGATCCCGAACGTCCCGAAGATTCCGGAGGAGCATCGCGGGCCGGCGATCTCGAAAGTGATCGCGCCGGCCGCGCTGTTCTGGTTCCGCTGGGGCGCGATGTTCACCCTCATCACCGGCCTGCTCCTGGCGTGGAACCAGAACTATCTCTGGCAGGCGTTGACGATCGGCGCGGCCGACGTCCCCAGCTTCGCGTCTCCGAAGACGATCTTCATCGGCATTGGCATGTGGCTCGCCATCATCATGTGGTTCAACGTCTGGTTCATCATCTGGCCGAACCAGCAGAAGGCGCTGGGCATCGGCGAAGTCAATGCGGCGCTGCCGGCGGAGGTGAAGGCGAAGTCTGCGCGCACGGCGATGCTGTTCTCGCGCACCAACACGTTCCTCTCCGTGCCCATGCTCGTCGCGATGACAGGCGCCAGCACGCTGTTCTGAACCGCGGGCGGAGGGCATGAGCGAGGCCGCGCCGCATCAGCGCAAGCTCGACGCGCGGATCAAGCGGCGCGACCTGGATCGCTGGCTCGCGTCGCGGCTTGCGCCGCCGGCGCAGCGCGCCCGGCTGATCGCCGTCTATGCCGCCGTCTACGAAATCGCGAAGACGGCGGAGAAGACGCAGGAGGCCCGCGTCGGCGCCATTCGCCTCGCCTGGTGGCGCGAAACCATCGCAGGCGTCGGCGAAGGGCGCCTTCGGGCGCATCCTGCCGCTGAGGCGCTCGCCGCGGCGCACGCGGCGACGCCGCTGCCGCTTGCCGCGTTCGAAGCCATGATCGATGCGCGCGCGCAGGACTTCGAAGCCGCGCCGTTCCAGAGCTGGAGCGAGCAATCAATCTATGTGGACGCCACTGCAGGCGGCGTGTTTCGCCTCGCGCTCGCGGCGCTCGAAATCAGCGCCAGCGACGCCTTCATCCGCGACGCCGGGCGCGCCTGGGGGCTGACCGGCCTTCTCCGTGCACGGACGTTCTGGGCGGAGCGGGGCCGGCGGCTCATCCCGGTGGAGGCGCGAGACGCGGAGGCGGCGGCGCGGCTGATGGCCAACACCGCGCAGGCCGCCTATGTCCAGGCGCGCGCCTCGGCGCGGGCGCTGGCGAGCGAGGCGATGCCGGCGATCGCCTATCTTTCGCTGGTCCCGCGCTATCTCAGCGCGGCGAACCCGCCCAGTCTGCTCTCACGGCAGCTGCGGATCCTCGGCGCGAGCCTGTGGGGCCGGATCTAGGATCGCCGCGCGGCGGGGCGGGCGGCCTCGGCGCTGCGCCACGCGTCGAGATCGCGCAAGGCGCGTTCGGCCAGCGCGGCCTTGCGCCAGCGGGCCCTGTCCTTGCCGCGGATACGCTCCGTAGGCGGATCGATAGGCGGGAACAGGCCGAAATTGATGTTCATCGGCTGGTAGGAGTGCGCGCCGGCGTCGATATGCCCGCCGGTGACATGGGAAAGGAGCGCCCCGAACGCGGTCGTCGCCGGCGGCGGACGCAATCCATGCCCCAGGCGCTCCGCCGCTGCGAAACGGCCCGCAAGGATGCCCATCGCGGCGCTCTCGACATAGCCTTCGACGCCCGTGATCTGCCCCGCGAAGCGCAGCCGCGGCGCCGCCTTGAGACGCAGCGTTCCATCGAGAAGCTTGGGCGCGTTGATGAAGGTGTTCCGGTGCACCCCGCCCAGGCGCGCGAAGACGGCGTTCTGCAGTCCCGGGATCGTGCGGAAGATGTCCTGCTGGGCGCCATGTTTCAGCTTCGTCTGGAAACCGACGATGTTGAACAGCGTGCCGAGCGTGTTGTCTTGGCGCAGCTGCACCACGGCCCACGGCCGTTTGCCCGTGCGCGGATCGCGTAGGCCGACGGGTTTCATCGGGCCGTGGCGCAAAGTCTCGACGCCGCGCTCGGCCATCACCTCGATCGGCAGGCAGCCTTCGAAATAGGGCGTGTCCTTCTCCCACTCGCGAAACTCCGCCTTCGGCGCAGCGAGGAGCGCCTGCACGAAGGCCTCGTACTGCGCCTTGTCCATCGGGCAATTGACATAGGCGGCCTTGTCGCCGCCGGGTCCTTCCTTGTCGTAGCGGGATTGGCGCCAGGCGATCGAGAAATCGATCGAGTCGGCGTGGACGATCGGCGCGATGGCGTCGAAGAAGGCGAGCGCGGCGGCATCCGTCTGTCTACGGATGGTTTCGGCGAGAGCGTCAGAGGTCAACGGCCCCGTTGCGATGATGACGCTGTCCCACTCGGGCGGCGGCGCTTCCACCTCTTCGCGGGCGAAGGCGATCAGCGGGTGCGCCTCCAGTTTCGCGGTGACGGCGGCGGAGAAGGCGTCGCGGTCCACTGCGAGGGCGGCGCCGGCCGGCACCTGGGCGGGCCCGGCGCAGGCCATGACCAGCGAGCCCAAGCGGCGCATCTCCTCGTGGAGAAGCCCCACGGCGTTTGCGGTTTGATCGTCGCTGCGAAACGAGTTGGAGCACACGAGCTCGGCGCAGAGGCCGGTCTTATGCGCGGGCGTCATGCGGAGGGGACGCATCTCGTGGATCAGCACGGGCACGCCCGCCTCCGCAAGCGCCCAGGCCGCTTCCGAGCCCGCAAGGCCGGCGCCGATCACATGCACCTGCTTCATCGCGTCTCTCTCTCGCATGCGATAGCGATCTGGCAAGGGATGGCGCACAAGGATGATGGAGGAAGCATGACGATTCCGGCCGGCAAGGCGCCGATACTGCAGAGCGTGCGCGCGGCGATCGCATTGTGGCGCGCCGCGGTCCCGCGGCTCTTGCCGCTCTGCGCGGCGGCCGGGGCGCTGATCGTGCTGGTTCAGCTTCTGGCCCAAGCCGGCGGGACGGGGGCGGCGGCGCCGCTTCTGCTTGTCCTGCTGCCGCTTATCGTGACGTTCGTCTACGCCTCGTTTCTCCGCCACGCCTTGGAGCTGCCGTCCGATCTTGCAGCGCGGGCGCGGGCCGCGGTCTCCGTCGCCGGCGCGATGGCGGTCGTCGGCGGGTTCCTGTTCCTGGTGTTCCTGGTCGCGGGCATGCCGGGCGCGAACATCTTTCTCACCGGCGCTGGCGTCGACATCGCGAGCGTGCCGGAGGACGACGTCGAGGCCGCCATGCGGGTGATGGAACAGGCGCTCTACGCCAACCCGCTGCTGGCCGCGCTCATCTTCGGCTTCTACACGGCGCTCTGGTTCTTCCTGAGTTCGCGCCTCTATGTGGCGGCGCCGGCGAGCGCTGCGGAAAACCGCGTGCGCTCGTTCGAGACATGGAGCTGGACCAAGGACAACATGCTGCGGATCACGGCGGCGCGGGTCATTCTGGTCGTCCCGGCGTTCTTGTTCTTCAATCTCCTGGGCCCGCGGGTGCTGATGACGCTGGCGGATGTGTCGCCCGCCCTCGCGCTCGCCGCGCAGGTCGTGATCGAGACGGCCGCGCTCGCGGTCGCGTGGGGGCTTGAGGCCTGCCTGAGCGCCTATCTCTACAAGGGGCTCAGGCCGCCTGGGCGCTGAGCATGGCGGGACGCCGGTCGGCCCAGGGGGCGTGGGCCTCAAGCTGTGCTGCGAGGCGATAGAGCGTCGCCTCGTCGGCGTAGCGGCCGGTGAACATCATCCCGATGGGCAGCCCCGTGCGGGACATGCCGAGCGGCAGCGAGAGCGAGGGCTGGCCGGTGAAATTGAATGGCGGCGTGAACCCGAAGACGCGGCCCTGACGCTTGTTGAGCTCCTTCGGCGCCACGGTCTTGGGATCGAGAAAGCCGATTTCCGGCGGCGGCGTGATCATCACCGGGCACAAGAACACGTCAAAGTCGCGCCATTGCTCGGTGATCGACCAGCAGAGCGCCTTGGCGGTGGCAGCCGCTTCATAAGCTTCTTCGGCGGTGACGCGCTTGGCGGCGGCCCAGATCGCCTTCGTCATCGGCTCGAGGTCGCCCTCAGCAGGCTCGGCGCCTACGTCTTCGATCTCGCGCCGCATGTTCTTGGCGAAATCGCCGGCGCCCGCGATGTTGATGGCGCGATAGAAGGCGCGCCAATCCATCGCGATCGCGCGCTCGAACACATCATGGCCGAGTCCGGCCAGCATCGCGACCGTCTCCTCTAGCACGTGCGCGACGTCCGGGTGCACCTCCACGCCGCTCGGCGTCTGCGCCGACCAGACGATCTTCAGACGGCCGGGCTTGATCGTGATTTCCTCCGTGTACGGACGCGCTTGCGGCGGCTGCGCGAACGGCGTGTTCGCGCGCGGGGCGCCGGTCCAGTCGAGCATGGCGGCGCTGTCGCGCACGCTGCGCGAGACGACATGGCCGATGGTGTTGGCGTTGACGATGAGGCGCCGGCGCCAGGAGGGCGTGCGCTCACGCGTGGGCTTCATGCCCACGAGGCCGCAGCACGCGGCGGGGATGCGGATCGAGCCCAGGCCGTCGGTCGCATGCGCCATCGGCAGGATCCGCGCCGCAACCGCTGCGCCTGCGCCGCCGGACGAGCCACCGGAGGAATGATCGGTGTTCCAAGGGGATCGGCAGGTTCCCAGCGCCTGGCCCTCGGTGGTGCCGCCGATGCCGTATTCCGGCGTGTTGGTTTTGCCGATGAGGATGAGGCCTGCAGCGCGGCAGCGCGCGACATAGTCGTCGTCCTCCCCCATGATCGGCCGGCCGCCGAACCGCGAGCCGTTGCTCATCGGCCAGCCCGTCACCGGCGTGTGCAAATCCTTGATCAGGAAAGGCGCGCCCTTGAACGGGCCGTCCGGCAGCGGGCCTTCGGCCGCGCGCCGGGCCTCGTCGGCGGCGACGAAGACCACGGCGTTGAGCGCAGGGTTGCGGGCCTCAATGCGGGCGAGCGCTTCATCGACAAGTTCGCGGGGCGTGGCCTTGCCCTGGCGCACTAATGCGGCGAGCCCTGTGGCGTCGAGCGATTCATAATCGTCCAAGAAACCGCCTCCTTATGTTGGGAGCAGCATCGGCGTTCGTTTCAGGACTCGTCAAGCACGCCTGCGCGCAGCGCCGCGAAGCGCCGGCGCGCAGCCGCGTCGGGCTCGCGCATCTCGGCCTCGCGGAGGAGGCGCATGGCGTCTGGGGGCCAGGCGTCGCGGGGCCAGGCGTTCAGCGCGAAGATCGCCATGTTCCGCACACGGATCGCCTGGCCCCTGAATCCTGCGGCGATCAGCGGCCAGCCCATGCCGGGAAAGCGGCGCAGCGCCTGCAGGATCCAATCCAGCGCGGACTCCGCGCCCGCAGGAAGAATTCGCATCGCGGGCCCCGCGATGGCCTCGAGATCGAGCGTCTCGAGCGCGAGGGCGATGATCGCGGCCATGCGATCGGCGTCCTCGGTCTGGGTCAGCGCCCACCATTGATTGGCGCCGCCCGTGCGCTGTTTCTCAAAGCGCGCCGGCCAGGCGTCGCCGCCCAGCGCCTCGATCGCGTCGGCGGCGAGGTTGAACGCGCCTTCTTCTTCGCTCCTAAGGCGCGTTTCTGCGAGCGTCCGCCACTCCGGACGCGCGAGTTCGGCCGCGGCCTTGGTGCGCAGCGTCCATTTCGCCTGCGCCGGCCAATGCGCGATGCGGGCGTCGCCGGAGACGAGATCCTGGATGCGCTTGCACACGAGCAGGCGCTGCAGATCACACGCCGGCGACCTGGCGACGTGATCGAGGTAGGCGCGCAAGACGCCGGGGCCGTCGGCGTAGTCGGCGATGTCTTCCGCAGGGCCGCCCGCGATCAGCGCGTCGATGAGCGCGCTTGCGCCGGCGAGCAGGTCGGGATCGACGCGCGGCGCCTCAAGCGCAGCCTTGAGGCCGCCCGTCGTCGCGCAGAGATGCGCGAGATACTCGACCATGACGCTGTTCTTCCAGCCGCGGCGCAGAAGCCAATCCTTGATCGCGGGCTTGGTCGTGTGTCTCAGCCGCTCGACCGCCTGGATCCGACCCCATCCGTGAACGCTTTGCGCCAGCCGCCAGATTGCGCTTTCCGCATCCGGCGAGAGATTGGAGAGCGCGACGGCGCTGAACAGCGTGAACTCGTCATGGGCGCCGATGGCGAGGATCGCGGCTTCGTCGTCCGGCGCGCCGAACACGCCGAGCAGCGCGATGGAGAATTTCACCGGCTCGACATGCGGCGCTTCGCGGAGGATTCGGCGCGCGAGCGCGGCGATGAGGCCGCGATAGGCCGCGCTCTCCTCGGCGACGCGCGGCAAGACCTGATCGACGAGGCTGACGGCCTCGGCGCCTTCGAGGCGCGCATAGAGATGGGCGAAGGTTTCCGCCGAGGGCTGGCGCGCCGCGTTCGACAAGGCGGCCGCGATGGTGCGGGCGGGGGCTTCCGAGGCGGAGGCGTCCGGCGCGCCGAAGAGCGAATCTTGCGCGCCCGGCGCCCAGCGCACCGCATCATCCGGGCCCGTCTCATCAAGATCGAGATCAAGATCGGTTTCCGCGTCGCCGCGCGCCGCCGCCGCCTCGACGCGGAGTGAGATCGCTGCGGCGTCCGCAGGCCAGGGCGCGGCCAGCGCGGCGATGATCGTATCTTCTCGGTCAGGCACTGCGGAGGGCTATAGCACGCTCGCGCCTCTCGGCGGCTATCCTGAAACCGCCGCCGCGGCGCGCGCCTGATTGCGCGCCAAGTCGCGCTTGAACCAGCGGCCAGCGAGAAAGAAGGCGGGCGCGGCCAGCGCGCCGATCACGGTGAACGCCAGGATCGCGGCCGAATAGGGCTGTTCTGAGCCGGCGGCGCGGAACTGATCGATGAGCACGCCAGTCATCGTGATGCCGAGCCCCAGGCCTACAGTGTTGAGCAGCAGGATATAGAAGGCGGTGACGGTGGCGCGCGCCTGCGGAGGCGCAAGCTCCTGCACCGCCGAGAAGGTCGGGCCATAGAAGGCGGCGAGCTGGAAAATGCCGGTGTAGAGCCCGATCCAGAAGAAGGGCGAATCCGGCGGCACGAGACGGTAGGCGAGATTGAATGGGGTGGTGAGAAGCAGCATCCAGAACAGCAGCATCGCGCGGCCGGACTTGAAATGGCGTTGCCACACATCGCCCAACCAGCCGCCGACGATGTTGCCGGCGATGCCGCCGAAGACGATCGCGTAGCCGTTGATGCGGGCGATCTCGGCGCGCTCGAAACCGCGCTCCTGCACGAACCAGAGCTGGTCGAACGCGGCCGCGCCGATCGCCCAGTGCAGCGCCACGCCGCCGAACATCGTGGCGACGAGCGCAGGTGAAGCCGTGAGCGCGCCGGACAAGGTGCGCGCCAGCACGAAGAATCCAGGACCCTTGTGAACTTTTTCGCGCTTGGGCCTGGTCTCGCGAATGGTGAGCGCCATTAGGGCGAAGAAGAGCCCAAGGCCGCCCAGCAGATAGAAGCAATTGCGCCACCCGATCGCCGGGCCGAGATAACCGGCGACGAGCAGAGATAGCCCCGCCCCGATCGGCACGCCCATGTAATAGAGCCCGGCGGCAAGCCCGAGCCGCGCGGCGCTGAAGCGATCGGCGAGCATCGACATGGCCGTGGGCGTCAGCGCGCTCTCGCCCACGCCGATGAGCGCGCGCGGTATGGCGAGCGTGATGAAATTGACGGCGGCGCCGGAGGCGGCCGTGAGCGCGCTCCAAAGCCCCACGGCGCCCGCGATCAGGCGCGGGCGATGCACGAGATCGGCGAGCGCGCCCATGAACAGGCCCGCCACGGCGTAGAAGATGATGAAGAAGAGCCCGGTGAGCAGCCCGAATTCGGTGTCCGTCAGCTTGAGATCGGGGACGATGAAGTTGGCGAAGCTCGGAAGCAGCTGACGATCGACGAAATTGAGGACGTTGATCGCTGTAAGCAGGGCCAGCAGCGAATAGGCGCGCGTTGCAGGGGCGGCGCCTTGATCGGTGGCCATGGTCGAGCGCTCCCCGGTTTTCTTCGCCCCATGTTCGAGGCGACGGCTCAGGGCGTCAACGGGGGCGCCGTGAGGGAAGCTCAGTCGCCGCCGCACGCGCTCGCCGGCGCGCGGGCGAGCACAAGGCTGCGATTGCCGGGCGCGTCGTAGAGATTGGGCGAAAAGCGCGTTGGCCCTTCGACTCCAAGGCGGGTGATCTCAATGGCCAGATCGTCGTTCGGCAGCGGGCGGATGCGAAACTCGCCGCCGTCGCCTTCGACATAGCAGGTGGAGTCCGGATAGCCCGCGTCGCAGCCGGCGATGCCGGCATAGAGATCGCTGTCGCCCTTCAGCCGGAAGCTGAAACTGACGTGGCGGGTTTCCTCGTTGTCGAGCGTGCGGATGTCTTCGCCGGCCTGCTTCAGCGAGAAGGCGGTCAAGGTCTGATCGGGATGGGCCTCGAGATGGGCGGCGTTGAAGGCCGCGCTGTAGCAGGCGCCCTCGCCCAGGAGCGCGCCGATCGGGTGGGTGTCGCGAGCGCGCTCAGCTTTCTGACGCTGCGATTCTCCGCATGCCGTCAGCGCCAGAACGGCGGCGAGGAGGAGGATGGCGCGTGCGGTCATTGCGGGGCTCCTTGGGGGCAGCCGCTTAGCAAAGCGCGCCCGCCTTGCGAAGTCTGGACGGCAGGGCCGGGCTCGGGCATGACCCCGCCCCATCCGCTTCAAGGAGAATGGCATGACGCTTTACGCCATCGTCAGCGGGACGTTTGCGCCGATGCTGACAAGCCTTTCGGCGATTCTCGACAAGGCCGCCCAGGAGACGCGCGCCAAGGGCGGCGATCCCGACGCGCTGCTCGCCAAGCAGCTTGCGCCGGATATGTTTCCGCTCGTCAAGCAGGTGCAGATCGCCGCCGACCACGCCAAGGGCGCGGCGGCGCGACTGACCGGGCGCACGCCCCCGGTGTTCGAGGACACGGAGGCCACGCTGGAGGCGCTGAAGGTCAGGATCGCCAAAACGGTCGCCTATGTGAAGGAGGCGACGCCGGAGATGTTCGCGGGCGCGGAGACGCGCGCGATCGCGTTCCAGATCTTCGGCCCGATGCGCTTCGAGGCGAGCGGGCTTGAATATCTGCGCGACTGGGCGCTCCCGAACTTCTATTTCCACGTGGTCACCGCTTACGACATCCTGCGCCGCGAAGGCGTGCAGATCGGCAAGCAGGATTATCTCGCGCACGCGGCCTATGCGGTGAAAACCGGGGCGGCGGCCTGACGCTGCTCGTGGCGGTCGACGTCGCGTATGGCAGGAAGCGTGCGGGCGTCGGCGCGGTCACGTTCACGAGCTGGGACGCGGAGTCCGCATCCACGCAGCTTGCGCAGCTGCATGAGATCGAAGCGGCGGCGTATGAGCCGGGGCGGTTCTTCCAGCGGGAGCTGCCGCTTCTCGTGGCGCCGCTGCAGGCGCTGGCGCAGCCAGCCGACGCTGTCGTGATCGACGGCTATGTGCAGCTCAGCGGCGACGGCGCGCCGGGCCTCGGCGCGCATCTCCATGCGGCGTTGGGCGGGCGCACGCCGATCATCGGCGTCGCCAAGACACGCTACCGGGGCGATGACTGGTCCGCGCAGGTGCTGCGCGGACGCAGCGCCAAGCCGCTCTTCGTCACGGCGATCGGGATGGCGCAGGAGGAGGCGGCCGGCGCCGTGCGCGCGATGGCCGGCGCGCATCGGATTCCGGATCGGCTGAGCGAAGTCGATCGCCTCGCGCGCGCCGTGCTGGCGCAGTGATCGCTTCAAGCCTGCGCGCTTGGGCGCGCTGTGGCGCGCGTGTGCCAGGCGCGGATGTTGGCGGCTTCTTCCGGGATGACGAGGCCGGTGAAGGCGGCGAAATCGACGGTGGAGAGGAGCGCGATGTCGGCGATGGTGTAGGAATCGCCCGCGATCCAGTCGCGGCCCGCGAGTTCGCGATCGAGCCATTTGAGCCCACGGGCGTAGAGTTCGCGATTGCTCTCGCCGAAATCCTTGTATTGTGTGAGCAGCGCCGCCGTCAGCGGATGGGCGTGGCGCCAGAACATGCCGACGGGCGTCATGATCTGAAACTCGATGCGGCGCACCCACATGTCGATCAGCGCGCGTTCGATCGCAGTGCGCCCGAACAGCGGCGGCTCGGGATGGAGTTCTTCAAGATAGCGGCAGATCGAGATGGTCTCGGAGATGCAGGTCCCTTCGTCGAGTTCGAGCGTAGGCACCTGGCCTAGCGAGTTGCGGGCGCGATGCTCGGGCGCCTTGTGCTCGCCCTTGCGCAGGTTCACGCGGATTTCCGGGATGTCGAGGCCCTTCTCGGCCAGGAACATCCGCACCCGGCGCGGATTGGGCGCCGGCATCGCTTCGCCATAGAGTTTCATGGGCGGCTCAATCGATCATGCAATCTGTTCCGCTTCCGCGGGCGAGATCGAGGATGCGGTTGGCGGGCGCGGCGGCGAGGTCGGGCGAGATGCGCTCGGGCCCTTCCACCTCCATGCGCGTGATCGCGACGCGCAGCCCTGCGTCCGTCGGCGTCAGCGCGAATTCCCCGCCGTCGCCCTCGATGTAGCAGGAGGCGGCGCCGGGCGCGCGCGTGCAGGCGCCGTAGCCGGTGTAGATGTCCGCATCCTCGGCGATCTGGAACGCGAACCCGACATGCTTGCGCTCTTCGGTGTCGAGCGCGCGGACGTCGGCCCCGGGATCGACGACGAGGAAGGTGACGACCGTCTGCCCCTCCCGCGCCGCAAGTGCGGCGGCGTCAAACGTGGCCAGATAGCAGGTCCCGCCCTCGAACAGCGTATCGACGAGCGGCGCGGCGGATGGTTCCGGCGCTTGCGCGGCGACCGATTTGGTTTCGGCCGCCGGGCCGCACGCAGCGAGAAGGACGCCGAGGAGAAGGGCGCGGGGAAACATATGCAGCTCCAGTCGGCTGCGCTTAGCAGGCCCGCGCGCTCTTGCGAAGCCGCCCGGCGCGTTTCGTAATGGGCTCGCGGCGGGTCAAGGAGCTCTCTGATTGTCGATGCTCTGTTCGGCCACGAACAGCGCGATGGCTGTCAGGTCGCCCTCGGCCTCGGGCCGTGTGACGACGCGCGTCACCGCCGCGAAAGCGCGTCAAGCACGGCGGCAGAGTGAGGACGTTGGAAGTCTTAAGCGTTTTCTATCACGATCCGTTGGCGCGCGCGGCAACTCAAGCCCGCTTACGCCCGTTCTTCCGCGCCGCTTTCGCCGGCGCCTTGGCTGCCGCGGGCAGCGGCTGCACTTTTGCGCTGCGGTCGGCGTGCTTCTTCAGGGCTTGCGCCAGGTAGCGGCCGGTGTGGCTTTCCTTGACGCGCGCCACATCCTCCGGCGTGCCGGCGGCGACGATGCGGCCGCCGCCGTCGCCGCCCTCGGGGCCGAGATCGATGATCCAGTCCGCCGTCTTGATGACGTCGAGATTGTGCTCGATCACCACGACCGTGTTGCCGTTGTCGACCAGTTCGTGGAGCACGTCGAGCAGCTTGCGCACGTCCTCGAAATGCAGCCCCGTGGTCGGCTCGTCGAGAATGTAGAGCGTGCGCCCGGTGGCGCGCCGGGAAAGTTCCTTCGAGAGCTTCACGCGCTGGGCTTCGCCGCCTGACAAAGTCGTCGCCTGCTGGCCGACATGCACATAGCCGAGCCCCACACGCGCGAGCGTTTCGAGCTTGTCGCGGATGCTCGGCACGGCGTGGAAGAGCTGCGCGGCCTCCTCCACCGTCATGTCGAGCACGTCGGCGATCGACTTGCCCTTGAACAGGATCTCCAGCGTCTCGCGATTGTACCGCTTGCCCTTGCAGGCGTCGCAGGTGACGTAGACGTCGGGCAGGAAATGCATCTCGATTTTGATGACGCCGTCGCCCTGGCAGGCTTCGCAGCGCCCGCCTTTGACGTTGAACGAGAAGCGGCCGGGCCCGTAGCCGCGGGCCTTGGCTTCCGGCAGCGCGGCGAACCAGTCGCGGATGGGCGTGAACGCGCCGGTATAGGTCGCTGGGTTCGAGCGCGGCGTGCGCCCGATCGGCGATTGATCGATGTCGATCACCTTGTCGAAGAATTCGAGGCCTTCGATGGCGTCATAGGGCGCAGGGTTCTCATTGGCGCCGTTCAAGCGGCGCGCCGCGGCCTTGTAGAGCGTCTCGATGGTGAGCGTCGACTTGCCGCCGCCGGAAACGCCGGTGACGCAGCAGAACGTGCCGACGGGGATCTCGGCGGTGACGTCCCGCAGATTGTTGCCGCTCGCGCCGATCAGCTTCAGGGTCTTGGTCTTCGTCGTCCAGCGGCGTTTCTCCGGAATCGGAATTTCGCGCCGGCCGGTGAGATAGGCGCCGGTTAGGCTGTCTTTCGATTTCTCGATGTCGGCCGGCTTGCCTTGGGCGACGACGTGGCCGCCATGAATGCCCGCGGCGGGGCCCATATCGATCACATGATCGGCGGTGAGGATCGCCTCTTCGTCATGCTCGACGACGAGCACGGTGTTGCCCAGATCGCGCAGGCGCCGGAGCGTTTCGAGCAGGCGTGAATTGTCGCGCTGGTGCAGCCCGATCGAGGGCTCGTCGAGCACATAGAGCACGCCGGTGAGCCCCGAGCCGATCTGCGAGGCCAAGCGAATGCGCTGGCTTTCGCCGCCGGAGAGCGTGCCCGATGCGCGCGACAACGACAGATATTCAAGCCCGACGTCGACCAGGAAGCGCAAGCGATCATTGATCTCCTTGAGGATGCGCTGGGCGATCTCGCGCTGCTGCTTGGTGAGCTTACGATCGACGCCGCCGAACCAGTCGCGCGCCTCGCGGATCGACATCAGCGAGGCCTGGGCGATGTCGGCGCCGTCGACCTTCACCGCAAGCGCCTCCGGCTTCAGCCGGCGGCCTTCGCACACCGGGCACGGCGCTTCGCTCTGATAGCGGCCGAGCTCCTCGCGCACCCATTGCGAGTCGGTTTCCTTCCAGCGCCGTTCGAGATTGGGGATGACGCCTTCGAACGGTTTGGTCGTCTCATAGCGGCGCAGGCCATCGTCATAGATGAACTTGATCGGGTCCTTGACGCCGTAGAGCACCCCGTCGCGCGCCGCTTTGGGCAGTTCGCGCCAGGGCGTCGCCATCTTGATCTTGAAATGGCGCGCAAGCGCCTGGAGGGTCTGGGTGTAGAGCGGCGAGGGGCCGCGCGCCCAGGGCGCGACGGCGCCGTCCTGCAGCGACCTATCCTTCTCCGGAATCACCAGGTCAGCGTCGAACTTGAGCTGTTGGCCGAGGCCGTCGCAGGTCGGGCAGGCGCCGGCGGGGTTGTTGAACGAGAACAGCCGCGGCTCGATCTCGGGAATGGTGAAGCCGGAAACCGGGCAGGCGAATTTGGAGGAGAGCACGATGCGCTCGCCGCCGTCGGCGTATTCGACGATGCAGATTCCGTCGGCAAGGCGCAGGCATTGCTCGATCGAATCCGCGAGTCGGGTCTCGATGCCGGCCTTCACGACGATGCGGTCCACGACCACGTCGATGTCGTGCTTGAACTTCTTGTCGAGCGCGGGCGGCGATTCCAGATCATGGAACTCGCCGTCGATCTTGGCGCGCTGATAGCCCTTCTTCAGAAGCTCTCCGAGCTCCTTGCGGTATTCGCCTTTGCGGTCGCGCACGATGGGCGCCAAGAGATAGAGGCGCGTGCCTTCGGCGATCTCCATCACGCGATCGACCATCTGCGAAACCTGCATGGCCTCGATCGGCTTGCCGGTGGCGGGCGAATAAGGCACGCCGACGCGCGCCCAGAGCAGGCGCATATAGTCGTAAATCTCCGTGACGGTGCCCACCGTCGAGCGCGGATTGCGCGAGGTCGTCTTCTGCTCGATCGAGATCGCCGGCGAGAGGCCCTCGATGGAATCGACGTCGGGCTTCTGCATCAGTTCGAGGAACTGGCGCGCATAGGCAGAGAGGCTCTCCACGTAGCGGCGCTGGCCTTCGGCGTAGATGGTGTCGAACGCGAGCGAGGACTTGCCCGAGCCGGAAAGCCCGGTGATGACGACCAGCTCCCCGCGCGGAATATCGACGTTCACGCCCTTGAGATTGTGCTCGCGGGCGCCGCGCACGCGGATGTGGGTCAAGCCGTCGGACATTCCTGCTCCGCGCGCGAGGTGATTCGGGACCGGGGGGCGCTGCGGCTCATGTTGGGCGCGCCCGCCGCAGGCGCAAGCCGCCGCTCAGCGCCGCAACGCCGCCGTCTGCCAGAGCACCCACGAGATGGGCGCCATCGGGACGGAAAAGGCGATCATGAAGCCGCCGACCTCCAGCAGGAACGGCACGATCAGGGGCTGGCCCGGCGATTCCGCCTGCAGGCCAAGTTGAGCGCCGAGGACGCCGAGCAGCGCGCAAGGAATGGCCGCGACCGTCACCGAAAGCGCATAGATGACGCCCGGCGCGGCGCGCGCATGCGGGGCGCGGCGCAGCCGCCACCAGACCGCGAACCACATCTGCGCCGCCAGGTAGAAGACGAGCGGAGCGATGATGCTGGCGTGATAGCCATAGACTTGGCCGGCCGCGAGATGCACCCCATACGCCGCCAGGCCGCCGAGCAGGGCCACGGCGAGATAGGGGAAAAACCCCGTCCGATGCATGACCGTGCCCAAAACCTGTTCCGCCTGACCGCATACGCAGCGCCCTCGCGACTTTAGCCTTGATGTCCGACTCAACGTATGCGAACATAACATGAACAAACAGTCGTCGCCGCAATCGTGCAACACTTTCGGCGAATGCGGCGGCGGCGGCCGCTGGAACTTGCCCTTTGGGGCGAATTCGTCACGGACTTTTCGCCTTCGTTGCGCCGCGCCGGCGCGACGGGGTCCGCCCCAGCGAAACGGGGCGACATAACGGGAGCGCAGGACAATGGCTGGCAGCATCAACAAGGTCATCTTGATCGGCAATCTGGGACGCGATCCGGAGGTGCGCCGCCTCAATAGCGGCGAGCCCGTAGTCAATCTGCGCATCGCCACCAGCGACTCCTGGCGCGACAAGGCGACGGGCGAGCGCCGGGAGCGCACCGAATGGCACAATGTGGTGATCTTCAACGAGCAGCTGGCGAAGGTCGCGGAGCAGTATCTGCGCAAGGGCTCGAAGGTTTACATCGAGGGCCAGCTGCAGACCCGGAAGTGGACCGATCAGCAGGGTCAAGAGAAATACACCACCGAAGTCGTGCTGCAGCGCTATCGCGGCGAGCTCACGATGCTTGATGGCAAGGGCGAAGGCGGCGGGGACCGCTCCTATGATGACGAGGGCGGCGGCTTCGCGCCGTCCGGCAAAAAGCGCGTCGGCGAAGGGCCGAAGGAGAATTTCTCGGCTGATCTCGACGACGAAATCCCGTTCTGAGTCTGGAGCGCCGGCGCCCCGCCGGCGCGTTAAGTCTCTACTCACAAACGATAGGCGCGGAGGGAGACCTCCGCGCCTTATGCGTTCGGGTTCATGGCGGATCAGGCGACGATCTTGCCGGCTTGAGCGAGGATCGGAGCGGCGGCCGCGGCGAAGACGAAGCAGGCGGCGAACAGGCTGTAGAAACGGGTCATTGGGGTCAGCTCCTTCAGGGGTCTCTGCGGTCTCGGGGCGATCAAGCCTAGGCGACGATCTTGCCGGCTTGGCTGAGCACGGGCGCAGCGATGGCGGCGAACACGAACGCGGCGGCGATCAGGCTCATCAGGCGGGTCATGGTCAGCTCCTTCAGTACAGCTCTTGGGTTCAGCTCTCGGCGGCGACCGCCGATGAAGAGAGCCTAGAGCGCGCCCGCCCGTGCCGTCGTGACGCAGGGCACACTACCGCGCGGAAGGGTGAAGGGCGGCTTCACCATGTCCGCCCAGCCTTCCTTAGAAGTTGCGTGCTAGAAGGCGCGAAACGCAAGACGCGCACGGGGTTTCCATGCCGAAGACGATGAAGAAGACGGCCAAGAAGACCGCCGCCAAGAAGGCCGCGCCGCGCCGCAAGGGCCCGGCCAACCTCCTGCGCGCGGCCGATATGGCCAGGCTCGAACAGACCTTCTCCCATCCATGGAATCCGAATTCCGAGATCGCCGGGGTGATGATGGGCCGCGCGCTCGGCCTCAAGCGGCTCGCCGTCAATTTCGCGCGCGTGCCGGCAGGGAAGGAGAGCTTCGTGCCGCATGCGCATCAGCGCGAAGAGGAATGGGTCTACATCCTCTATGGCCAGGGCATGGCGCTGATCGGCGATCAGGAGGTCGAAGTCGGCGCCGGCGACTTTCTCGCCTTCCCCGCGCCGCAAGTCGCGCATCACCTGCGCAACACCGGCTTTGAGGATCTGGTTTACCTGATGGGCGGGGAGATGCTCGACGCCGACATCGTCGATTTCCCGACCTTGAAGAAGCGCGGCGTCTGGGCGGGCGGCGCCATGCGCGCCTACGACGCAGACGCCGGCGAGAACCCGTTCGCGCCGCGCGCGCGCGCCAAGAAGGCGAAGAAAAAATAGCTGTGGCGCGGGCGCCCTCGCCAGCGGGAGCGGCGCGCCTTAGACACGCTCTCCCATGTCCGCCCCGCGCGCCGCCATTGCTCCCCTCGACGTGGCCGCGCTCATCGCCATCGCGGCGGTCTGGGGCGTCAACAATCTTCTGACCAAGATCGCGATCGACGGGCTTGCGCCGCTGCTCTTGCTGGTGGTGCGGTTCGCGATCGTAGCGGTGGTGCTCGTCGGCTATCTGAAGCCGCCGGACGGCGGGTGGCGCCCGCTCTTGCTGGTCGCGCTGCTGACGGGACCGCTGCATTTCGGCGTCCAATATGTCGGGCTCGCCATGGCGCAGGACCTTTCGCCGATGGTGATCGGGATGCAGCTCTGGATCCCGGCGAGCGTGATCTGCGCGTCGATCTTTCTCAAGGAGCGCGCCGGCCCCTGGCGCACGGCCGGCATCGGCGCGGCGTTCTGCGGGGTCGTGGTGCTGGCGGCCGATCCGGTCGTGTTCGATCAGATCGGCGCGCTGATCATCGTCTCGCTCGCGGCGTTCACCTATGGCGCGGGCGCGGTGTTTGTGCGGCGCGCTCCGGCGCTGCATCCGCTCTCCTACCAGGCCTGGATCGCAGTCCTTTCCCTGCCGCCGCTGCTGGCCGGCAGCTTGGCGTTCGAGAGCGATCATCTTGCGATGATGCGCGAGGCGCCATGGTTCGTGTGGTTTGCGATCGTGTTCGCGGCGCTGGCGTCGAGCGTGGGGGCGAACGCGCTCATGTTCCACCTGGTGCAGCGCTACGAAGTTTCGCGCACGACGCCGTTTTTGTTCCTGTCGCCGATCATCTCGATCACGCTCGGCATCCTGGTGCTCGACGATCCGCTGACGGCGCAATTCGCGCTGGGCGCTGCGCTCGCGCTCGCGGGCGTCGCGCTCACCACGATGGCCGATCGGCTGGAACGCATCAGCTGAGGATGTCCAGGCTCGCGAGGGTTCCATCGCCGCCGACGCGGCCAGCGCCGCCGAGGGCGTGGAGCGCATCGTCCGTCGCGATGAAGCCGTGGCCGTGGCGGGGCGCGGGCAGCGCGCCGGCCGGCGCCCACGCCTCCCCTTCCAGGGCGTAAAGCGCGGTCCCGACCGAAGCCGGCTCGAAGATTTCACCGCCGCCGGCGATGATCCGTCCACGGAAGGTCGCGGCGGCGAGGCCGCCGCGCGGCTCAGGGTATGGCGCGCCGTCGCGCCAGGCGCCGCTCCTCGCATCATAGACGTGGTGCGCGCCGGTCACGCCGCCGGCGACGGTGCGCCCGGAAATCACATGGATCGCGCCGCCGAGGCTCGCGACCGCAGCGGAATTGCGCGCCATCGGCAAGGGCGCGGCGCGCTCCCATCGCGTCGCGCCGGCGGCGAGGACGAAGTGATCGTCGACATCGCTTTGATCGTTCCATGCCGCGTTGGCGGCGCCGCGCGGCGAACGCCCGCCAATCAGATGGATGCGGCCCTGGTGCGCGATCGGGCACGCTTCGCCGATCGGTTTCGGCAGCGCGGGGCCTTCGACCCAGCCATCGCCCGCAAGCTTGAGCACGCGGTCGGTGCAGATCCACCGCACCCGCGTCGCCCCGCCGAGGAAGCCGCCGATCGCCCAAAGTTCGCCGTTCAGGCTGACGAGATGCACATGATGCGAGGGCGCCGGCAGCGGCGGACCTTCGCGCCAGCTTTGCGCGGCGAGATCGAAGACGATCACGCGCTCCGTCGCGCCGAGCGCCTGGGGCGAAAACCCGCCGGCGATCCAGATTCCGCCGTCATGCAGCGTCGGATAGATCTCCTGGACGGCGTAAGGCGCGTCCGGCCCGGCGCGCCAGTGCGTCGCAGGCGGCGGCGCCTGCGTCTGCGCGCAGGCCGGCGCCGTGAGCAGGGCGGCGATTGCGGCGCGTCTGGTCAGCGGCATGGGGCTCAGCCCGCGGTGAACACGGCGCAAGCGAGGCGGGCGCCGGCGCCGCCGATGGGCTGGGTGGTCTGGTCGTCGCGCGCGGCGTGGATGATCAGGCTGGAGCCGTCGGCGTCCCAGATCGGGGTGCGGCCGGGCGCTTCGGGGCGCAGCGTCAGCAGCGGCGAATAGAGCTCGGCCTCGAAGGCGCCCGCTTCCGGCGCCCAGATCGAGGGGAGGTCTCCGGGCTCGGGCCCGTTGGGGTTCAGCAGGCCGTGGCGGCCGTCCCCCGCGCCTGCGTGCGATCCGGCGTGAGCGAATCCCTGCGCGCCGTCGTCGCAGCCGCCGACGCTGTGGATATGCGCGCCATGCCAGCCGGGCGGCAGCGCGCCTGCCTCAAGGCGCAGATGGATGAGCACCCCGGCCGGCCCTTCGGTCATCCGGGCGGTTCCCACCGGCGCGCCTGCGGCGTTCAGAATGGGCGCTTCCGCGGTTTGGCCGACGAAGTCGAGCCCGGAGGACGCCGTTTCCGCCGGCGCCGCCTCGCGCTCCTGCGGCGGGCTGCAGCCGCTGGCGAGGCCGAGGAGGGCGACGAAACAGGGGTTACGGAGGAAGGCGACGCGGGGCATGGCGGCTCCTGCAATTGGACGGCGGCGTGGACCGGCGCTGGTTTGCCGGGCGCGGGGGGAAAGTGCTACCTAAGCAGCGAGTCACAAACAGGCCGCCGGCAGCCTCCTGCCCGGGCCGCAACATCGTCGATCACCTTGGCAGACACACACGATCCTGGCGACCCGCCGGAAGACGGATCCGCCGGTTCCGCGCTTCCGCCCGGCGTCGCGCCCATCCACATCGAAGACGAACTCAAGCGCTCCTATCTCGACTACGCGATGAGCGTGATCGTCGCGCGCGCGCTGCCGGACGTGCGCGACGGCCTCAAGCCCGTGCACCGGCGCATCCTCTACGGCATGTACGAGGAGGGAAACACCCACGACAAGCGCCACCGCAAGTCCGCCAACACCGTCGGCGAGGTGATGGGCCGCTACCACCCGCACGGGGACCTTGCGATCTATGACGCGCTCGTGCGCATGGCGCAGGATTTTTCGATGGGCCTGCCGCTCATCGACGGCCAGGGCAATTTCGGCTCCGTCGACGGCGATCCGCCGGCGGCGATGCGCTACACCGAAAGCCGCCTGGCGAAGGCCGCCAATGCGCTGCTTGAAGACATCAAGGAAGACACCGTCGATTTCCAGCCGAACTATGACGGCGAGCGCCAGGAGCCGACGGTGCTGCCCGCGCGCTATCCGAACCTGCTCGTCAACGGCGCGGGCGGAATCGCGGTCGGCATGGCGACGAACATCCCGCCACACAATCTGGGCGAAGTGATCGACGCCACGATCGCGATGATCGAGCGGCCGGACATCACCGAACTCGAACTGCTGGACATCGTTCCGGGCCCGGACTTTCCGACCGGCGGCGAGATCCTCGGGCGCGCCGGGGCGCGCATGGCGCTGGCGACGGGCCGCGGCTCCGTCGTCATTCGCGCCAAGCACCATATGGAGACGATCCGCGGGCGCGAGGCGATCGTCTTCACCGAGATTCCGTACCAGGTGAACAAGGCGCAGATGTGCGAGAAGATCGGCGAACTCGTGCGCGAAAAGCGCGTCGAGGGCATCGCCGATATGCGCGATGAATCGAACCGCGAAGGCATCCGCATCGTGTTCGAGATCAAGCGCGACGCGGTGCCGGACGTCGTGCTGAATCAGCTCTACCGCTTCACCCAGCTGCAGACGTCCTTCGGCGTCAACATGCTGGCGCTCAATCGCGGGCGGCCTGAGCAGATGGGACTGCGTCCCATCCTCACGGCGTTCCTCTCATTTCGCGAACAGGTCGTCACCCGGCGCACCAAGTTCCGCCTGGCGAAGGCGCGCAAGCGCGGCCACGAGACGGTCGGCCTGGCGATCGCGGTGGCGAACATCGACGAAGTGATCCGCACGATTCGCCAAAGCGCCGATCCGGCGGAGGCGCGCGAACGGCTGCTCGCCCGCTCCTGGCCCGTCGGCGACATGCTGCCGCTGATCGAACTCATCGCCGATCCGCGCTCGAACGCGATCGAAGAGATCGACGGGGCCGCTTCGCTCAAGCTCTCGGACGAACAGGCGCGCGCGATCCTGGCCTTGCAGCTGGCGCGGCTCACGGGCCTTGGGCGCGACGACATCGCCAAGGCCGCGCGCGAGATCGCCGAGGAGATCAAGGGGCTGCTCGAAATCCTCGCATCGCGGCAGATGATCCTCGACATCATCAAGGCGGAGCTTCTGGAGGTGAAGGCGGCGTTCGCGATTCCGCGGCGCACCACGTTCTCCGAAGCCGAAGGCGAGATCGACGACGAGGCGCTGATCACGCGCGAGGACATGGTCGTCACCGTCACCCATGGCGGCTACGCTAAGCGCACGCCCCTCTCGCAGTACCGCAGGCAGCGGCGCGGCGGGCGCGGGCGCGCCGGCATGACCACCAAGGACGAGGATTACGTGACGCGGCTCTTCGTAGCCTCGACGCATACGCCGATCCTGTTCTTCTCCTCCACCGGGATCGTCTACAAGGAGAAGGTGTGGCGCCTGCCGCTGGGCGATCCGCGCACGCGCGGGCGGGCGCTGATCAATATTCTCAATCTCGATGCGGGCGAGACCATCACCTCGGTGATGGCGCTGCCGGAAAATGAAGGCGATTGGGACAAGCTGGACGTCATGTTCGCGACCAAGAGCGGGCAGGTCCGGCGCAACAAGCTCTCTGACTTCACGCAGGTCTACCGGGCCGGCAAGATCGCCATGAAGCTGGACGAGGGCGACGGCATCGTCGACGTCCAGATCTGCGACGAGGACAGCGACATTCTCCTCACCACCGCGCAAGCGCAGTGCATCCGCTTCCGCGCCACGGACGTGCGCGTGTTCAAGGGGCGGGATTCGACCGGCGTGCGCGGCATCGATCTGAAGGAAGGCGATTCCGTCATCGGCATGGCGGTCCTGAAGCATGTGGACGTGACCGCGGGCGAAGTGCGCGCCTTCTTCAAGTGGGACGCGCAGGATCGCGGCGAAGTCGAGCCGGAGGAGAACGGCGAGGAGAGCGGCGAGGCGGAGGTTCCCTTCGAGCGGCTCACCTGGCTCAAGACCCAGGAGCAGTTCATCCTCACAGTCACGTCCGACGGCCTCGGCAAGCGCGCCTCCTCCTTCGAGTACCGGACGACCGGGCGCGGCGGCAAAGGCCTCATCGCGCATCGCCTGCAGGAAGGCGCACGCCTCGTTGCGTCCTTCCCGGTGAAGGACGAAGAGGAATTGATGCTGGTGACTGATAAGGGCCAGCTCATCCGCACGGGCGTGAAGGACATCCGCATCGCCGGGCGCGCCACGCAGGGCGTGTGGATCATACGACCGGGCGAAGACGAGCATGTGGTCGCAGCCGAACGGCTGGAGGACGTCGATGGCGGCGAAGACGGCGGCGAGCCTGCCGAATAAACGTGAGGAGGCGTGCATGACCGTCAAACCGCTGGTCGGGCTCTATCCGGGCACGTTCGACCCGCTCACCAACGGCCATCTCGACATCATCCGCCGCGCCGAAAAGCTGGTGGACAGGCTGGTCATCGGCGTCGCGATCAACCGCGACAAGGGCCCGCTGTTCACGCTGGAGGAACGGGTCGCGATGGTCACGGAAGAGACCAAGCGCCTCAAGCTCGACATGGAGATCGAGGTTCGCGCTTTTGACACATTGCTGATGAAGTTCGCCGAAGAAGTCGCTGCGCACGTGATCGTGCGCGGATTGCGCGCGGTGTCCGACTTTGAGTATGAATTCCAGATGGTGGGGATGAACCAAAAGTTGAATCCCAACATCGAAACGGTCTTCCTCATGGCCGATCCGACGCATCAGGCGATCGCGTCGCGGCTGGTGAAGGAAATCGCGCGCCTGAAAGGCGATGTGCGGCATTTCGTGCCTGCGGCGGTCGAACAACGGCTGCGGGCCAAGTTCGGGTGAGAGCCATGCGTGGGTTCGCGCTTGCATTCTTGTGTCTGGTTCTGGCGGGAACGGCGAGCGCGCAGCGTGCGCCCGACGCCGCCGTCTGGCGCCCGCTCGATCCTGAGAACACGCTCTATATCGACACCGCCCACGGGCGGATCGTGGTGGAGATGTATCCGGAAGTGGCGCCGCGCGCGGTCGAGCGGATCAAGACGCTTGCGCGCATGCAATTCTATGACGGGCTCACGTTTCATCGCGTCATCGAGGGCTTCATGGCCCAGGGCGGCGATCCTCTGGGCGACGGCACGGGGGCATCGCCGCTGCCTGATCTGCCGGCGGAGTTCACGTTCCGGCGCGGCGCCGAATTCCCCTTCGTCCAGGCCGCGCAGCAGACCAATTTCCGGCTCGGCTTCTACAAGGCCATGCCGATCGCCACCCAGCCCGACGCGCTCATGAGCGCCACCGCCGACGGGCGCGTCTACGCGCACGGGCTGCACTGCCCCGGCGTCGCCTCGATGGCGCGCGGCGAGGACGACAACACCGCCAACAGCCAGTTCTTCCTCATGCGCGACGCCTATCCGCGGCTGGACGGGGAATACACCATCTGGGGCCGTGTGGTCTTCGGGCTGGACGTCGTGCGCCGGCTCAATGTGGGAGAGCCCCCGCCGAATCCTGACCGCATGCTGCAGGTGCGCGTCGCGGCCGATCTGCCCGAGTCGGAGCGGGCGCCCATCTATGTCATGCGTACGGACAGCCGCGAGTTCCGCGACTTGATCCAGGACGTGCGGCGCGAGCGCCGGGCCGATTTCTCCGTCTGCGACATCGAAGTTCCCGCGCGCGTGCCGCGCACCCAGGAAAGAGAGAGACGCTGGTGGTCGATCATACCGTTTCTGAACTAGTGATGACGCTCGAGACGGGCGACGTCCGCATTCGCCTTCGCCCGGACCTCGCGCCCGGTCACGTGCAGCGCATCGCCGAGCTCGCCAACGAGGGCTTCTATGACGGGGTGGTGTTCCATCGCGTGATCGACGGCTTCATGGCGCAAGGCGGCGACCCCACCGGCACGGGGCGCGGCGGATCGAAGAAGCCGAACCTCAAGGCGGAGTTTTCGCGCGAGCCGCATGTGCGCGGCGTGTGCTCCATGGCGCGCTCGCAGGATCCGAACTCGGCCAACAGCCAGTTCTTCATCTGCTTCGGCGACGCGCGCTTCCTCGACGGGCAATACACCGTTTGGGGCGAAGTGACCTCCGGCATGGAGCATGTCGACGCGTTGCCCAAAGGCGAGCCGCCGCGCAGTCCCGGAAAGATCGTGACGATGCGGGCGGCGTGATCGGGACATGCGCCGCGCGCAAGCCGGGGCAGGGTGTTCGCCATGCGCGTCGAGCTGTTCGATTTTGAACTCCCTGACGAGCTGATCGCGCTCAGGCCCGCGCGGCCGCGAGAGCGCGCGCGGCTGCTCGTGGATGCGGGGGCGGAATTCGCCGACCACGTGGTCGGCGACGCGCCAGCGCTGCTGCGGCCGGGCGACCTCCTCGTCTTCAACGATACGCGGGTGATTCCAGCGCGCTTGAAGGGGATGCGTGAGCGCGAGGACGGCGCCGTGCGTGTGGAGGCCACATTGATCGAACGCCTGGGGCCGGCGCGGTGGCGGGCGTTCGCCAAGCCCGGAAGGCGGCTTCGGATCGGCGACGAAGTGCGCTTTGGGACGTTTGACGCCAGAGTGGCTGCGAAAGACGAAGAGGGCGTCGTCACGCTTGATTTCGATCTCGGCGGCGCGCACCTCGACGCCGCGATCGCCGCGCATGGGCAAACGCCGCTGCCGCCCTACATCGCCAGCCGCCGGCCGGAGGACGAGGCCGACATCACCGACTACCAGACCGTCTATGCGCGCCGCGACGGCGCGGTGGCCGCGCCGACGGCGGGACTGCACTTCTCCGAAGATCTCCTGCGCGCGCTCGACGGCGCGGGCGTGGGACGGGCGTTCGTGACCTTGCATGTCGGCGCCGGCACGTTCCTGCCGGTCAAGGCGGCCGACACCGCCGACCATGTGATGCACAGCGAATGGCGCGAGATCAGCGCCGAGACCGCCGCGCGGATCAACCAAGCCAAGCGCGCCGGGCGCCGCGTCGTCGCAATCGGCACGACGGCGCTGAGGACGCTCGAGTCCGCGGCGAACGAGGCCGGCGAGCTGAGCGCGACCTCCGGCGCGACCGACATCTTCATCACCCCGGGCTACCGCTTCCGCGTGGTCGATGGGCTCTGGACCAATTTTCACCTGCCGCGCTCGACGCTGTTCATGCTCATCGCCGCCTTCATCGGCCTGGAGCGCGCCAAGGCGGCGTACGCCCACGCGATCGCGCAGCGCTATCGCTTCTATTCCTACGGAGACGCGTGCCTCTTCTGGCGGAACCCGCGGTGAGTTTTCCGTTCGCCATCGATGCGACGGACGGCGCGGCGCGTACGGGCGCGCTCACGACGTCGCGCGGCGTGATCCGCACGCCGGCGTTCATGCCGGTGGGGACGGCGGGCGGGGTGAAGGGGCTTTCCGTCGCGCAGGTCAAATCCACCGGCGCCGACATCATGCTCGCCAACACCTATCACCTCATGTTGCGGCCTGGCGCGGAACGCGTGGCGCGCCTGGGCGGGCTGCACGCGTTCTCGAGCTGGGACGGGCCGATCATCACCGATTCCGGCGGCTATCAGGTGATGTCGCTGGCGAAGCTCCGTACGCTGAGCGAGACCGGCGTCGTCTTCCGCAGCCATATCGACGGCGCCGCGTATGAGTTGACGCCGGAGCGCGCGGTGGAGATCCAGGCCGATCTCCTCGGCGTCGACATCATCATGCAACTGGATGAATGTCCCGCCTTGCCGGCGCCGCGGGCGGAGGTGGAAACCGCCATGGAGCGCTCCTTGCGCTGGGCGGTACGCTGCAAGCGTGCGTTCGGCCAACGCCAAACGCAGAACCTGTTCGCGATCGTTCAGGGCGGCGTTGACGAAAGCCTGCGCCGGCGATCGGCCGAAGCGCTGGTTGCGGAAGGGTTCGACGGCTACGCCGTCGGCGGGCTGGCGGTCGGCGAGCCGCAGGCGGAGATGCTGCGCACGCTCGACGCCACGGTCCCGCTTCTGCCGCGCGAACGCCCGCGCTATCTCATGGGCGTCGGCAAGCCGATCGATCTGGTGGAGGCCGTGGCGCGCGGGATCGACATGTTCGATTGCGTGATCCCGACGCGCTCGGGCCGGCATGGCCAGGCCTGGAGCGATGCGGGGCCGATCAATCTCAAGAACGCGCGCTATGCGGAGGATCGCGCGCCGCTCGACGAGGGGCTCGATTGTCCCGCTAGCCGCGACTATTCCAAGGCGTTCCTGCATCACCTGGTGAAGAGCGAGGAACTGTTCGCGCAGGTCGCCCTCTCCTGGCACAACCTTGCCTACTACCAGCGCCTGATGCAGCGCATGCGCGAGGCGATCGCCGCACGGGCCTTCGGCGACTTCGCCGCCGCCTTTCGTGAACGCTGGGCGCGCGCCGCCGACTGATTTACGGCGGCGAGCCGACGCCGGCAGGATGCGGATTGGCCCGTTCCTGCTCTTCGCGCGCCTCTCGCCGCGCGGTTTCGGGCGGCGGCGGCGCCGGCACGACCGCCCGGCAGCCCAGCGAGGCGCCGTAGCCGCGCAGGAACGCGCGCCGGGTCTGGCCCATGCTGATCGCTTCGGCGTAGCGGCGCTGGGCGCGCTGGGCGCCGGAGAGGCGCCGCACCCAGGACCGGAACGGCACAGCGTCGCCGGCGACGTCGCCGGCGGCGTTGACGGCGGCGTTGGACGCCTCATCCGCCCCGCGCTGCGTCATCGTGCGCTCTTCGGGCGGCTGGAAATCCTCCTCGCCCAGCACCGCATCGAGCTGGCCGATTTCGTACAGGATCGTCGGGCAGCCGCCGACGAGATTCGTCGTTGAATACGGATATTTGAGCTGTTCGAGGATCTCCGGAATGTCGGGCCGGATGAGGCCGACGTCGCGGAGCGGCGAGGTCGCCGCGTCGGCGAATCCCCGGCGCGTGCGGTCGCCGCGACTGTCGTCGTCCCGGCTGCCGCTGGAGCTGGCGCAGCCCGTCATCGCCAGGACGGCCAAGCCCATGGCCGCCATGCGGGTGGTGAATCGGATCATCGCGCTCCTCTGACGAGGTCTCCATAAACTGCGCCGCGGGGATCGCCAATGACGGCATGTAGTCGCCGCCGGCGCGCTTGGCGCGGCGCTCGCGCCCAGGTTAAGGGCATCGCGCCATGCTGCCGATTGAAGCAGTTCTCGATGACCTCCGGGCGGCGCTCCGGGCGCGCAGCGAGGCGGTGCTGGTCGCCCCTCCGGGCGCCGGCAAGACCACGCGCACGCCGCTGGCGCTCCTGGACGAGCCCTGGGTCGCCGGCCGCCGGCTCGTCCTGCTTTCGCCGCGGCGGATCGCAGCGCGCGCGGCGGCGGCGCGGATGGCGGCGAGCCTAGGCGAACGGGTCGGCGAGACGGTCGGATACCGGGTGCGCCTGGATGCGAAGGCGAGCGCGCGCACCCGCATCGAAGTCGTCACCGAAGGCGTGTTCACACGGCGCATTCTCAATCAACCCGACCTCCCGGACGTCGCCGCCGTGCTGTTCGACGAATTCCACGAGCGCAGCCTCGAGGGTGATCTGGGGCTGGCGCTGGCGCGCGACGCGCAGACCGGCTTGCGCCCGGATTTGCGGCTCCTCGTGATGTCGGCCACGCTCGATGCGGCGCGGATCGCGGCGCTGCTGGGCGACGCGCCGATCGTGGAATCGCAAGGGCGGCTGTTCCCCGTCGAGGCGCGCTACCGGCCGCGCGACCCGCACGCGCGCATCGAAGATGAGGCCGCCGCCGCCGTGCGCGGCGCGCATACGGGCGAGGCGGGTTCGATTCTCGTCTTCCTCCCCGGCGCGCGCGAGATCGAACGCGTCGCATCGCTGCTGCGCGAGACGCTGCATGATCCGGACACGGACGTTCGCCCGCTCTATGGCGCGCTCTCCCCCGCCGAGCAGGACGCCGCCATCGCGCCGCCGCCCGAGGGACGGCGCAAGATCGTGCTCGCGACCGCGATTGCGGAGACCAGCCTCACGATCGAGGGCGTGCGCGTTGTGATCGACAGCGGGCTGGCGCGCCGCGCGCGCTATGAGCCCGGCCTGGGTCTGACGCGGCTGGAGACGGTGCGTGCGAGCCGCGCCGCCGTGGAGCAGCGGCGTGGCCGCGCCGGGCGGCTCGAGCCCGGCGTCTGTGTGCGCCTCTGGGCCGAGGGCGAGACTCGCGCGCTGCCTCCCTTCGATCGCCCCGAGATTCTCGACGCCGACCTTTCGGGGCTCGCGCTCGATCTGGCCGCATGGGGCGTGCGCGATCCGGCTTCGCTCGCCTGGCTCGACCCGCCCCCCGCCGCGGCTTGGCGCGAGGCTCAGGCGCTGCTGGCGCTCATCGGGGCGCTGGATGGGGACGGGCGCCTCACGCCGCACGGCGCGGCGCTTTCGCGCCTGCCCTTGCCGCCGCGGCTGGCCCACATGGTGCTGGCCGCGCCGGCGAACGAACGCGCGCTCGCCGCGCGCATCGCTGTCCTGCTGACCGAGCAAGGGCTGGGCGGGCGCGATGCCGATCTGAGCATTCGCCTCAGCCGGGCGGAGCAGGATCAGGGCGCACGCGCGACAGCAGCGCGCACGCTCGCCGCGCGGATCGCCAGAGATGCGCAGGCGCAGGGCGATGCGGACGCCGCGAGCGCCGGCGCGCTGCTTGCGCGCGCCTATCCGGATCGGGTCGCGAAGGCGCGGGCGCGCGGCGGCGGCGAATTCGTGCTGGCGAACGGGCGCGGCGCGCGCCTGCCGCAGACCGAAGCGCTGGCGCGCGAGGATTTCGTCGTCGTCGCTGAACTGGCGGGCGCCGCTGATCGCGCGCAGATCCTGCTGGCTGCGCCGATCGCCGCCGCCGACGTCGAGAGATTGTTCGCGCGCCAGATCGAATCGCGCGACGAGGCGATCCTCGACCCCGACACGCGCCGGGTGCGCGCGCGCCGCGTGCGCCGGCTTGGGCGCATCGTGCTCAGAGAGACGCCGCTTGAAAGTCCGAGTGCGGAGGATAGGGCGCGGGCGATCGTCGAGGCCGTCTCCCAGACCGGTCTCTCGCTCCTGCCATGGAGCGAGAGCGATCGCCAGCTGCGCGCGCGCGTGGCGCTGATGCGCAGTCTGGAGGGCGAGGCCTGGCCCGACTGGTCGGATGACGCCCTGGCGGCGCGCCTCGATGACTGGCTTGCGCCCGCGATCGACGGCGCGCGCGACCTCGACGCGCTGGGGGACGGGCGGCTGGGGCGCGCGCTCGAGCAGCAGCTCGACTTCGCCCAGCGCCGCGCGCTCGCGGAAGCCGCGCCGGCGCGGTTCGAGACGCCGGCCGGCGGCTCGGCGCTGATCGATTATGCGGCGGAGAACGGCCCTGCCGTCGATGTGCGGCTGCAGGAGGTGTTCGGCATGCGCGAGCATCCCAGCGTGGCGCGCGGGCGCGCGCCGCTCTTGCTGCGGCTCTTGTCCCCGGCGCAGCGCCCCATCCAAGTGACGCGCGATCTGCCCGGCTTCTGGCGCGGCTCTTACGCAGAGGTGCGCATACAGATGCGCGGGCGCTACCCCAAGCATCCCTGGCCGGAGGATCCGCTGGCGGCCCAACCCACACGCCGCGCGAAGCCGCGGACATGAGAGGTCGAGCATGATCATTCCGAGTTTCGCCGACGTCGAGATCGCCGCCGATCGGCTGAAGGGCGTGGCGCGGCGCACGCCGCTCCTGCATTCTGAGGCCCTCGACGAGGCGCTCGGCGCGACCGTGCTGGTCAAGGCCGAGTGCCTGCAACGCTACGGCGCGTTCAAATTCCGCGGCGCCTATAATCGCCTTGCCGTGATGAGCGCGGCGGAGCGGGCGCAGGGCGTCATCGCGTTCTCCTCGGGCAATCATGCGGCCGGCGTGGCCGGCGCGGCGAAGCTCCTGGGCGTCAGCGCCGTCATCGTCATGCCGGCGGATGCGCCTGGGGTGAAGCTGGCGCAGACCCGCGCGCTGGGCGCCGAGATCGTGCTCTATGACCGCGTGCGGGAGAGCCGCGAGGAGATCGGCGCGCGTCTGGCGCAGGAGCGCGGGCTGACGCTCGTGAAGCCGTTCGACGATCCCTACGTGATCGCGGGGCAGGGCACGTGCGGGCTGGAGATCGCTGAGGACGTCGCGCCTGACATCGTGATCGCGCCGGCGAGCGGGGGCGGGCTCGTGACCGGCGTCGCCCTCGCTGTCCATGCGCGGCATCCGCACACGCAGGTGTTCGCCGCCGAGCCCGAAGGCCACGACGATCTCGCGCGCAGCCTTCAGTCTGGGCGCATCGAAAGCAACGCGCCCGGCATACGCTCGATCTGCGATGCGCTCCTGGTGGAGCGGATGGGCGAGATTCCGTTCGCGCTGGCGCGCACGCATCTCGCCGGCGCGGCGGCGGCGTCGGACGACGACGTGCGCGCCGCGATGCGGCTCGCGTTCCAGCACCTCAAGATCGTCCTCGAGCCGGGCGGGGCGGCGGCGCTCGCCGCCGCGCTTGCGGGACGCGTGGATATCAAGGGACGCACCGTCGTGCTCATCGCCAGCGGCGGCAATGTCGATGCGGAGGTCTTCGCCGCGGCGCTGCGCGCGCCGTAGCGCTCAAAACTGGCCGCGGCGCAGATCCTGCTCGATCGCGATCGGCGAGGGCGCGCCGGCGAGGCGGTGGCGATACACCTGCAGGTTCTCCAGCACGCGCTGGATGTAGTTGCGCGTCTCCGAGATCGGGATGAGTTCGATCCAATCGACGACGTCGACGTCGCGGCGGCGGGGATCGCCCCAGTCGTTGATCCATTCGCGCGCGCGGCCGGGCCCGGCGTTGTATGAGGCGATCGCCAGCACATAGGAGCCGCCCCAATTGTCGATGAGATCGCCCAGATAGGCCGCGCCCAAGGTCATGTTGTATTCAGGATCGTTGGTGAGGGCGGCGAGCTGGTAGCTCAGGCCCAGCCGGCGCGCCGTCGTACGCGCCGTGGGCGGAATGATCTGCATCAGCCCGCGAGCGTTGGCGTGGCTGACGGCGCGCGGATCGAACTCGCTTTCCTGACGGATGATGGCGAGCACAAGCGCGGGCTCGGGGCGCGAGGACTCGCGCACGCGCGCCGGCAGCTCCAGCATCGGGAAGGCGGCGTTGACGGCGATCACGCCGCGGCGGATTCCGGACTTCGCCGCGCGCACCGAGGTGCGCATATAGGAGGCTTCGCGCGCCAGATTGGATAACAGCTCAAGCTCCTGAGGGTTGTCGAGCGTGTCGTCGAGATAATAGGCGATGGATTCGAAGTCGCGCTGGGTGCCGAATTCCGAGATGAGGCGCAGCGCGCGCACCAGTTCGCGGTTCTCGAACGCGATGCGCACGGAATCGGAGACCGGCGGGCTCGACTCGCTCAGGCGCATCACGCCGCCGCGGCGGGCGGCCGCGAGCTGGCCGTAATAGGTGAAGTCATAGCGCGCGGCCTCTTCGAGACGCGCGTCGGCGTCCCCGTTCTGGCCGAGCGCGCGGGCGGCTTCGGCGCGCCAGTAGAGCGCGCGTGCGCGGCTCACCGGCGTGGAGACGTTCTCATCGAGGTGGGCGAAGTGAGCGGCGGCCTCCTGCGGCTTGTTGAGGAAGCGCAACGCCAGCCAGCCCGCCATCCATTCGGCGTCGGCGAAATGCTCGCCGCTCGTCATGCCGTGATTGGCGGTGAGCGCGTAGGCGGTCTCGCGATCATGGTTGCGCATCGCGCGGGCGATGTGGCGGCGCTTCTCGGTGAAGATGTCGTCGCGCGCGAATTCCGGCGCCAGGCGCGCGTCGATGCGGCGGGCGTAGATCGCCGCATCCTCGGGACGGCCGCTGATGCGGATATAGCGGGCCCGGTCATAGAGGAAGCCCGCGTCGTCGGCGCGAGAGGCGGGCACCGCGTCCACCGCCGCCTGCACGCCGCGGCGCGGGCGCGTCTGCAGCACGATGCGCGCTTGGGCGAGCAGACGATCTTCTGGGCGCAGGCGCGGCATGAGCCGCTGCGCCGCGCCGCGCTCGCCGCGCCATAGGGCGCGATCGACGCGCGCGGCGTGATCCTCGCTCGACAAGGCCGACGCAAACTCGTCGAGCACGATCTCTTCAGCGCGGCCGTTGAGGCTGTTCTCGCGCCAGGCTTCGCGCGCGAGGCGGGTGGCTTCCTCGACTTGCCCCGTTCGGCGCAGCGCCTGCGCCAGCGCGACCTTGCCTTCGCCCGATTGTGGCCCGCCCTCGGCGCGCAGCCAAGCGACGCGATCGGCGAAGGAGAGCGCGGAATCGAAGATGGCGAGCTCCGCGCGCCGGCGCATCGAATCGCGGCCCGGCCAATCCTCCAGTTCGCGCAGCGCCGCGGCGATGTCCGAGAAGCTTGTCGGGGCGTCGGAAGAGGCCGCAAGCCGCCATTGCAGGATGCGCCGCACCAGGGTGTCCGATGCGCCGTCGCGCAGCGCCCGCACCGTCGCCCAATCATTGGCGTTGGCGGCGTTGAAGCCGTCGCGCAGGCGCGCGAACTCTGTCGCCGACGGGCGATCGGGCATGGTCGCGGACGCGAGTTGGAGGCTCGTCGATTGCGCCTGCTCGGCGCGGGCGAATTGGCGCGCGCCGCCGGCGACAAGGACCCCCAGGAGCCCCACGCACAACGCCGCGCCGACCGGCTTCCACCAATCGTTCATTCCCGCCTCCGCGAACGGGCCCTTCGGGCCTTCAAAGCCTAGTCGGGCTCGACGCCCGGCGCGAGCCCCGTTCGATCGCTGCGTGCGCCGCCGCCCGGAATCGCAGCGCAGGCGCGGCGTCTTTGACGCTCGCGTCCGATTGCCTCATCCGCCAAATTTGCGGCAGGATTCGCGCGAACGCCACTTGCGCGATGCGATCAGGGCGCCGCCACCATGTTTCAGGGCTCGATACCCGCGCTTATCACGCCGTTCCGAAACGGGAAAATCGACGACGCGGCGCTGCAGCGCCTGGTCGATCGCCAGGTCGCCGCCGGCTCCCACGGGCTGGTTCCGGCCGGCACCACCGGCGAATCACCAACTCTGGAAGACGACGAACACGCGCGCGTGATCGCGCTCACGGTGGAGGCTGCGGCCGGGCGCGTTCCGGTGATCGCCGGGTGCGGCGCGGCCTCGACCGCGCATGCGATCCATCTCATGCAGCAGGCCAAGGCGGCGCGGGCGGACGCCGCGCTGGTGGTGACGCCCTATTACAACCGCCCCTCCCAGGAGGGCATGTTCCAGCATTACAAGACGCTCAGCGAAGCCGTCGACCTGCCGATCGTGGCGTACAACGTGCCGGCCCGCACCGGGGTCGATCTCAGCCCCGAGACCGTGATCCGTCTCGCGGCGCTGCCGGGCGTGGTCGGGATCAAGGATGCGAGCCGGGACCTGGGCCGCGTGCCGCGCCATCGCGCAGGCTGCCCCGCGTCATTCTCGCTGCTTTCGGGCGACGACGACACCATGCTCGGATTCAACGCGATGGGCGGAAACGGCTGCATCTCGGTCACAGCCAATGTCGCGCCGGGGCCGTGCGCGGCCCTCCACGACGCCTGTCGCGCAGGCGACTATGCGACGGCGCGGGCGATCAATGACGCGCTTGCCGATCTCCATCGCGCGCTGTTCTGCGAGCCCTCGCCGGCGGCGACGAAGTTCGCGCTCTCCCTGATCGCGGACATCTCGCCGGAAGCGCGCAGCCCGATCATGCCGCTGAGCGAGGCAGGCCAGGCGGTCGTACGCGACGCGATGGCGAAGGCCGGAGCGCTCGGCTGATGGAACGCAAACTCATCGCCGAGAACCGGCGCGCGCGCTTCGACTACCTCATCGAGGAGGTTCTCGAGGCTGGAATTCAACTCGTCGGCACCGAGGTCAAGGCGCTCCGCCAGGGCCGGGCGAACATCGCCGAAAGCTATGCGAGCCCGGAGAGCGGCGAGCTTTATCTGGTGAACGCGCACATCCCCGAATATGCGCCGGCCTCGCGCTTCAACCACGAACCGCGGCGGCCGCGGAAACTCCTGGTCCACAAGCGCCAGCTGGCCAAGCTCAAGGGCGCGGTCGAGCGCGAGGGACGCACGCTCGTGCCGCTCAAGCTCTTCTTCAATGAGCGCGGGATCGCGAAGCTGGAGCTGGCGCTCGCCCGGGGCAAGAAGGCGCATGACAAGCGCGAGGCGACCAAGGATCGCGAATGGAAGCGGCAGCAAGGGCGGCTCTTGCGCGACAAAGGCTGAAAGTTCGGCGTCCGAGTGACCTCCAGCAGGAGGCGCCGCCGCCCCGCCGGGCGCTGTGCGAGAAAGCTTTCGCCAACGGCGCGAGCCGCCCTGTGGCTCGAAATGTAACGGCCTATACGCTTTGACCCTGGAACGGGGAATGCACGGTCCGCGCAGGGGCGCGCCGCGTCGCAGGAGTCAAGGGTGTCGCAGAATTGTGCGCAGCGTCATTCCGCCGGCGACACGCCGGAAGAGCAGCAGCGCGCGGCGGCCGACGCGGAAACCCCGTCGAAGCCCGCTGAAGATGAGCGGATCGTCGTCCTGGGGCTGAGGGGCTTTCCCAACGTCCAGGGCGGCGTGGAGAGCCATTGCAATCAAATCTATCCCCGCTTGTCGCGGCTGCGGCGGCGCGAGATCACGGTTCTGGCGCGGAAGTCCTACATGCCGGCGTCGGCCGATCTGGGCGACGGCCTCAAGGTCAAGCCGATCTGGTCGGTGCGCAACAAGCACCTGGAAGCGCTGCTGCACACCTTCCTCGGAATCCTGGTGGCCGTGCTTGGCGAGAATCCGGAACTCATCCACCTGCATGCGATCGGCCCGGGGCTGTTCACGCCGCTGGCGAAGCTCTTCGGCAAGCGCGTCGTCGTCACCCATCACGGGAAAGACTATGACCGGCCCAAGTGGAACCGCTTCGCCAAGGTCGTGCTGCGCTTGGGCGAGGCGCTGGCTGTGCGCTTCGCAGACCGGGTCATCGTGGTCTCGCGCTCGGCGGCGGCGGATCTGAAGCAGCGCTTTCCGCGCCGCGCGGACCGCATCGTCTTCATCCCGAACGGCGCGACGCAATTGCCGCTCGATCCCAATCCGCAAGCGACGCTCGCCCGCTTCGGCCTTCGCCGCGGGGACTTTGTCTTGTCGGTGGGTCGGCTTGAACCGTCCAAGGGCTTTCATGATCTCATCGCAGCGCACCGCAAGGCGGCTACCGGACGCAAGCTGGTGATCGCCGGCGGCGCCGATCACGCCGACGCCTATTCCCGCACGCTCCAGGCCGAGGCCGGCGACGATGTCGTGTTCACCGGCATGCTGGCGCCCGCGGAGCTGCGCACGCTCTATTCCAACGCCGCGCTGTTCGTCTTGGCGTCGAGCCATGAAGGGCTGCCGATTGCGGCGCTGGAGGCGGTGGCATGTGGGGCGCCGGTTGTGCTGAGCGACATCCAGCCCAATCTCGACGTCGATCTGCCGGGACTGCATTATTTCCCAGTGGGGAACATTGAGGCGCTCGCTGCGAAGCTGACGGCGCCGGCCGAGGCGTTCCGCGCGCCGCAATCGATGCTGGCGCGCTATGATTGGGACCGCGTGGCGGAAGAAACCGACGCCATCTATTGCAAGGCGATGGCGCGGCCCTAGCCGATCAGGGCTCTCGCGCGCGCGAACACGGCTTCGAACATTTCCGGCGTCAGGCGGCGGGTCTGGGTGTTGTAGCGCGAGCAATGATAGGACGAGACCATCGTGCGCGCCGGCGTCAGAATCGTCTCCGCGCCGTGCGCAAAGCGCGCTTGGGTCAGCGCGAGTTCATGGACGCGCAGCACGCTTTCGTGGGCGATGGCGCCGAGCGCGATCAGCACCTTGAGGTGCGGCAGCGCGGCGATGCGGGCGCTTAGAAACGGGCGGCAGCGTGCGATCTCGTCCGGCAGCGGCTTGTTTTCCGGCGGCGCGCAGCGCACCGCGTTGGTGATCATCGCGCCCTTCAGCGTGAAGCCGTCATGGGGATCGGCGCGGTATTCGCCCTCGGCGAAGCCGAACTTCTTCAAGGTGGAGTAGAGCAGCTCGCCGGCGAAATCGCCGGTGAAGGGCCGCCCCGTGCGATTGGCGCCGGTGCGGCCCGGCGCGAGGCCGACGACAAGGAGGCGCGCGTTGGGGTCGCCGAAGCTTGGCGCCGCGCCGTTGAACCAGCTCGGCTCGACGCGCGCATTGGCCTCGCGGTACGCGACAAGGCGGGGGCAGAGCGGGCAATCGCGCGGGGCTTCTGGCGTCATTTGGCCGTTGTCGGCGCCGAAACGCGCCCGCGCAAGCGATTAGGCGTCGTCCTCGTCGCTGTACCGGCCGGCCGGCGCGCGCTCGCGCTCCGGCGCACGCTCGCGCGGGGGCCGCCCGACAATCGGGGCGAGATCGACCAGATCGACGAAATTGTCGGCCTGGCGGCGCAGGTCGTCGGCGACCATGGGGGGATTGGTGCGGATCGTGGAGACCACGCTCACGCGCACGCCTTGGCGCTGGAGCGCCTGGACCAGCGGGGTGAAATCGCCGTCGCCGGAAAACAGGAAGAGGTGGTCGGCGAATTTCGCCGCCTCCATCATGTCGACGGTGATCTCGATATCCATATCGCCCTTGACGCGGCGGCGGCCCACGGCGTCAGTGAACTCGCGCGCGGGCTTGGTGATCAGCGAATAGCCGTTGTAGTCGAGCCAATCGACGAGCGGGCGGATCGGGGAGAATTCCTGATCCTCGATCAGCGCGGTGTAGTAATTGGCGCGAATGAAGCGGCCCTGGTTGCGGAACGCCTCGAGCAGCTTGCGATAGTCGATATCGAACTGCAGGCCGCGGGCGGCGGAGTAGAGATTGGCGCCGTCGATGAACAGCGCGATGCGTTCGTCAGGGTGAATGAGGCGATCCAGGAGGTCTGACATGCGGATCGGGATCCCCTGTTGGAGCGACGATGCAAACAGCTAAACGGGGCGGGGTGGCGAAGGAAGCGGCGCAGCGCTGCTATGTCGGGCTCGGCGCCAATCTGCCGCACCAGGGCCTTGCCGGGGTTGCGCTCCTGGAAGCGGCCATCGGCGCGCTCGTGGAGGAAGGCGTCGCGATCTGCGCGGTTTCGAGCGCGTGGCGAAGCCCGCCTTGGCCCCCGGGGGCGGAGACCGAAGGCCAGCCCGATTACTTGAACGCCGTGGTTGAGACGGCGGCCGGCGCTCTCGACCCCGCCGCGCTGCTTGATCGGCTCTTGGCGGTGGAGCGGCGGTTCGGGCGCGAGCGGCGGGCCCGCTGGGCCGCGCGCACGCTCGATCTCGACATCATCGATTTCGCCGGCGCCACGGTCTCCCGGCCTGGGCTGACGCTGCCCCATCCGCGGGCCCACGAGCGGGCTTTCGTTCTCGCCCCGCTCTGCGAACTGGCGCCGGACTGGCGCCACCCCCGGCTCGGCGAGACGGCTAGGGCGCTGCTGGCGCGCCTGCCGGATCAGGGCGTGGAGCGGGTGGCCGCTCTGCGGTTTCGCGATTGCGAAGGCGGGGCGAGCCGCATATCTTGATCGTTTAGCTCATCGCTTCGTGCAACCTGAGGATAAGTCTTGGCCCGCGTCACCGTTGAAGATTGCGTCGAAAAGGTCCCCAACCGTTTCGCCCTGGTGCTGCTGGCGGCGCATCGGGCGCGGGGAATCACCTCCGGCGCGGCGCCGCTGGTGGAGGTCGACCGGGACAAGCCGCCGGTCCTGGCGCTGCGCGAGATCGCCGATGGGGCGCTTGCCCCCGAGGACGTGCGCGACAGCCTGGTGCTGCAGTTCCAGGATGTGCAGCCCGCCGCCCGCGCCGAGGACGAGCAGGACCAGCTGGCGTTGGCCGCGCCGGTGGAGACCAGCGAAGAGGACGTCATCCGCGCGCTGCAGGCGGAAGCCGAGGCCCAGCGCGACGAGCGCTATTAAGCCATGGACGGCGGCGCCCCAGCCGCTCAAACGCCCAGCGCCGCCTTCCCGCCTCCGGACGGCGCGCCCTCGGGGCCTGCGCCCGCCGTCGGGCGCGCGAAGATTCTGCGCCAGTTCGAACTTGTGGAGCGGGTGCGGGCCTATGATCCGCAGGCGGATGAAGCGCTGATCAACCGCGCTTATGTGTTCGCCACGGCGATGCACGGCAGCCAGCGGCGCCATTCGGGCGATCCCTATTTCGCCCATCCGATCCAGGTCGCGGGCATTCTCACCGAGTACAAGCTCGACACCCAGACGATCGTGGCCGGCCTGCTGCACGATACGTTGGAGGACACCGTCGCCACGCCCGAACAGATCGAGGGCGCGTTCGGCCCTCAGATACTGGCGCTCGTCGAAGGTGTGACGAAGCTCTCCAAGCTCGAAGAGCTGGCGGAGAACGAGCGCCAGGCGGGCAGCCTCCAGAAATTCATCCTGGCGATGGCCAAGGACGTGCGCGTGCTCCTGGTGAAGCTGGCGGACCGGCTGCACAACATGCGCACGATCCAGCATGTGCCCACGGCGGCCAAGCGCCGGCGGATCGCGCTGGAGACGCTGGAGATCTACGCGCCGCTCGCGCGCCGCATCGGCATGGAGAAGATGGCGGCGGAGCTCGAGGATCTCTCGTTCCCCGAGGCGTTTCCCGATGCGGCCGCGGCGATCCAGCGGCGGCTTGAGACGCTGCGCGCCGACAAGGGCAAGAGCCTCTCGCTCATCTCCGAACGCATCTATGAGATGCTGCAGAACGCGGGCCTGGAGGCGCGGGTCTTCGGCCGCGAAAAGCAGCCCTATTCGATCTGGCGCAAGATGCAGCGCAAGAATGTGGGGCTGGCCGATCTCGCCGACATCCACGCGTTCCGGGTGATCGTGAAGGACGCTGACGAGTGCTACCGCGCGCTCGGTCTCATCCATCGCGCCTGGCGCTGCGTGCCGGAAGCGCTGGAAGACTACATCTCCAATCCCAAGCCCAACGGCTACCGCTCGATCCACACGATCGTGATCGGGCCGGGCAATGCGCGGGTGGAGATTCAGATTCGCTCCGACGAGATGGATCAGCTCGCCGAAGCGGGCGTGGCCGCGCACTGGCGCTACAAGAACAACGCCTACGGCTTCGACGCCGAGCAGGCGGCCTCGATGGGGCTCGATCCGCGCGAGACGGTGCGCTCGCTCCTGGAGATCGCCGAGCACGGCGGCGATCCCGAGGAGTTCATGGAGCACGCCAAGCTCGATCTCTATCAGGATCACGTCTTCACGTTCACGCCCAAGGGCGCGCTGATCGATCTGCCGCAGGGCGCGACGCCGCTCGATTTCGCCTACGCCGTCCACTCGCATATCGGCGACACCTGCATCGGCGCGGTCATCAACGGCGAGGAGCGGCCGCTGCGCACGCAGCTGCGCAACGGCGACGTCGTCGAGATCGTGTGCGGGGACGATCCCGCCCCGGTGCCCGGCTGGGAATCGCTGACCAAGACGGGCCGCGCGAAGTCGCATCAGCGCCGCCTCGAGCGGATCGCGCGGCGCGAGGAATTCATGAAGCTCGGGCGCGAGCTGGTCGCGCACGCGCTGCACCGCTATGGCCGCGACCTGGCCGAGACCTCGCTCGACGACACCGCCAAGCGCCTGGGCGAAGACAGCGTCGAGGACCTCTTCATCGCCGTCGGCGAAGGCTCGATCAAATCCTCGGCGGTGGCCTCAGCCGCGTTCCCGCAGCTGGCCGAGCGCATCAAGAAGGACGAAGAGCGCAAGCCCATGGAGGAGCGCAAGGCGCGCCTCTATGTGCGCGGCTCGGGATTGACGCCTGGCGTGAGCCTGCATTTCGGCGAGTGCTGCTCGCCGATCCCGGGCGACCGCATCGTCGGGGTGCAGGAGCCGGGCCGCGGCGTGATCGTGCACACGATCGACTGCGAGACGCTGGCCGCGCACGAAGACGCGCAGGACTGGATCGATCTCGGCTGGACGGAAGCCGCGCTCGATCATGCGCTGGCGACGGGCCGGATCGAGGCGACGGTGGAGAACGGGCGCGGCGTGCTCGCCAATCTCTGCATGATCATCGCCGAGAACGAGGGCAACATCCTCAACATTCGCACCAAGCGGCGCAGCGCCGACTTCTTCGACCTCGTGTTCGACATCGAAGTCACTGACGCCAAGCACCTCACCAACATCCTCGCCGCGATGCGCACCAGCCGCGCCGTGCGCGGGGCGGAGCGGGTGCGGGGGTGAGCGTGGGGACGTTGCGCGCGTGCGCTGGGCGCCGGAGAATGGCGCGGCGAGGCGCGCGATGGCGGAGCGGTACCGCGCATTCCTGAGCTATCGGTCGAGCGACAAGGCGCTCGCGTCGCGGATCTTCGATCGGCTCGAGCGTTGGCGCACGCCGCGCGGCCTCGTCGGCCAGGCGGGACGCTTCGGCCCGATTCCGCCGCGCGCAGGCCCGATCTGCCGGGACCGAGAGGAATTCCCGACCGCGGCCTATGTCGACACGGTCATCGCCGAGAAGATCGCGGCCTCGCGCCATCTCATCGTGTTGTGCACGCCGGCGGCGGCGGAAGCCGATAGCTGGGTCGCGCGGGAGATCGAGTTGTTCCGGAAGCTGCGTCCCAGCGGCGAGATCCACGCGATCATCGGCGCGGGGGCGCCGCCGGATTGCTTTCCCGCGCCCTTGTTGCGCCGCGACGCGCAGGGGCGCTTGCAGGCGCCGCTCGCGGCGGATTTGCGCAAAGAGGGCGATGGGCGGGAGCGCGCGATCGTCAAGCTGATCGCGGGCCTCATCGGCGCGGAATTCGACCTGTTATGGCGACGCGAGCAGCGGCGCCGGGCGCGAACGCTCGCTGCGTGGGCGGCGGCGCTTGCGGCGCTCGGCGCGGGCGGTTTCCTTTTCGTGCAATTGCAGGAGCGGCGCATCGAGACGCGGGAGCGCCAGATCGAAGCGCTGCAGCCGGAAGTCCAGGAGGCGAACTTCCGCCGGTTCTTCGAGGCCGCGATGCGGAAGGATCTTGATGCGGCCGGCGTCAATGACGGGCGGATTGATTACCGCATCGTGCTCAGCGCCGATCTCAACGGCGACGGCCGGCTCGACTTCCTGGTCTACAATTCCTCCACCAATGTCTGCGGTTCAGGCGGGTGCTATATCGAGATCTATCTGTCGGCCGGCGAGGCCTACATTCCCGCAGGCTCGATGTTCGCGGCGACGAATGTGCGCACGCTCAACGAGCGCAGCAGCGGCCATTTGGGGCTGGTCGGGGAGAGATGGAGCAATCTCAGCGGGCACCCGCTGCATCATGTCTACGCCTATGACGCCGAAGCGGGCATGTATGGGGAAGCGGGGTATTGGTATTGCGAAGGCTTCAATTTTGAAGGCTGCGCCAATCCGCTGCGCTTCGAGCCGCTTGCGCCGGAGGCTGAGAGCGGACTCAGCGTGCGTCCGGGGGCTCAATGGATCGACGTGCCGGCGAGGCCTCCGCGCGAGGCGGCGGCGGTGGCGCGGCCGACGCCGGAGGCGCCGATGCTCATCGGCGTCGATCGCGACGCCGATCTCTATGTCGCGCTGACGGGGCGCAGCGTCAGCGGCGGCGTCCTCGACGAGACGTTCGGCTTCGTCAGCGGCGCCGACGTCGTCGCCGCTGCGCCCTAAGCGGGCGATTCCGCCGGCGCAGCGACGGCGCCGCGCGCCTTCACAAGCGGGGGCGGGCGGCCATAGGTTCCCCAACGCCAAAGCCATTCGAACGGGCCCATGCGGAAGAGGCTCAGCCAAAGCAGGCTGAAGACGATGTTGAACGTCCACATCGCGGCGACGACGAGATAGAGCTCGGCGCGGGAGAGCGCGCCGAAATAGCCCATGCCGATGAAGAAGATCGCGGCCATGATCGAGTGGGCGAGATAGTTGGAGAGCGCCATGCGCCCGACGCTGCCGACGCCTGCGCGAATCCAGGAAAGCCACGGCGCCTTGCAGATCAGCAGGAAGACGCCCAGCCATCCCAGCGCCAGACTGACGCGTCCGAGATCATAAGTGCGCATGGCGTCGAAGAAGCCATGGATGGTGAAGCCGCTGGCGATGATCGTCTGCGTCTCCATCAGGTTCACCGGCACGCCGATTCCGAACCCGGCGACGGCGAGCGCGAGCGTCGCGCGCAGCGACCAGCGACCCTGCAGTAGGCCAAGCCGATACGCGATCATGCCCAGCAGCATCGCGGCCAGCGGATCGAGCACGTTGAACGTGGCGAAGAAGCCGATCGGCGTGCCGAATATCTTGCCGAAATTGTGGCCCGCCATGGCGGGCCAGCCGCCTTTGGCGGTCTCGATCGCTTCCTTGTTCTGCTCCTCGTTGGGCTGGAAAAAGGCGATGGCTTCCGGGAATTCGCGCAGCGAGGTTTGCTGCTCTTCGGTCAGCGTCTCGCCCGCAGTGCGCGCGGCGACCGCCTTGTCATACTCGGCCTGCATCACCACGAATTTCTCGCCGCCGCCGAGATTGAACAGCGTGGTCATCAACATGATCGCCACCGCCCAGATGATCAGGCCGCGCAGCTTCGCCTTCCAGAACAGGAGGAGGAAGATGCCGGCGACGGCGTAGGCGAAGAGGATGTCGCCGAACCAGAGAAACACGACGATGTCGATCAGGCCGAAGAGCATCAGATAGGCCAGGCGGCGCATGTAGATCTTGGCGGCGCTGAGGCCGGGCGCGCGCGTCTCCAGGCGCTCGAGCAAGAGGATGAAGCCCGCGCCGAACAGCATCGAGAACAGCGTCCGCATCGAGCCTTCGAAAAAGGTGTGGGTGATGAACCAGGCGGTGAAGTCGGCCTCGCTCGGGGGGCCGGCGTAGGCGGGGTTGAAATAGGCGCCGAAGGGCTGGCCCATGACGACGATGTTCATGAGCAGGATGCCGAACAGCGCGAATCCCCGCACGACGTCCAGGGTTTCAATGCGCTCGCCCCGCGCGATCGGGGCCGGCGTCGGCGTGTCAGCACCTGTCATGATAGTCCCCTCCGTCGACGCGCCACGGATGTCTAGAACAAATCGGCGGGCGCCGAAACAGCTTCCGCACGCCGAGGCTGGCGGCGGGGCGCGCGGGCGCCTACGTTCCCCCCACACGACAAGGAACGCGCCGCGCGACTGATGACTGCGATCATAACCATCCGCAACCTGAACAAGGTCTATGCCGGCGGCCTGAAGGCGCTCAGCGACGTGAATCTCGACATCCGCGCGGGCGAGATCTTCGCGCTGCTCGGGCCCAACGGCGCGGGCAAGACGACGCTGATCGGCGCGGTGTGCGGGCTGGTGAACCCGACGTCCGGGACCATCGTTGCGGACGGGCATGACGTCATCCGCGATTTCCGCGCGGCGCGGGCGAAAATCGGCCTGGTGCCGCAGGAGCTCTCCACCGATGCGTTCGAGACGGTGTGGGCGACGGTGAATTTCAGCCGGGGGCTCTTCGGCAAACCGCCGAACAAGCCGTTCGTGGAGAAGGTGCTGCGCGATCTGTCGCTCTGGGACAAGAAGGACGCGAAGATCATGACGCTCTCGGGCGGCATGAAGCGCCGCGTGATGATCGCCAAGGCGCTCTCGCATGAACCGAAGATCCTCTTCCTCGATGAGCCGACCGCGGGCGTGGACGTCGAATTGCGGCAGGACATGTGGGAGATGGTTCGCCAGCTGCGGGAGAACGGCGTCACCATCATCCTCACCACCCACTATATCGAGGAGGCCGAGGACATGGCCGACCGCGTGGGCGTCATCAACAAGGGCGAGCTCATCCTGGTGGAAGAGAAGACCGCGCTCATGAAGAAGCTCGGCAAGAAGCAGCTCGTCGTGCATCTGCGCGCGCCGCTGCAAGGCATTCCTGCGGCGCTCTCCCCGTTCAAGCTCGAACTCAACAATGGCGGGGGCGAGATCGTCTATTCGTTCGATACGAAGGCGGAGGAGACCGGCATTCCCGAACTCCTGACCGCGCTCGGCGCCGCCGGCGTCGATTATAAGGATCTCCATACGGACCAGTCGTCGCTGGAGGAGATCTTCGTCAGCCTGGTGCACGGCGAGGGGCGCGCCAATGGGAGGCCCGCATGAGGCCGCCGCCGCGGATCGAGTTCTTCTTCGATTGCTCGAGCCCATGGACCTATCTCGCGTTCCACAATATCCAGCCGCTCGCGCGCGAGCTGGGCGCGGAGATCGTGTGGCGCCCGATCCTGGTGGGCGGCATCTTCAACGCCGCCAATCCAAGCGTCTATGCGTCGCGCGAGGCGCCCGTGCCGGCCAAGGCCCGCTATGCGGGCAAGGATCTGCAGGACTGGGCGCGCCTCGCCGGGCTCAAAATCAAGATGCCGCCGAGCATCTTTCCGGTGAACAGCGTCAAGGCGATGCGCGGCTGCCTGTGGCTGGCGCCGCAGGGCAAGCTCGTTCCGTTCGCGACCGCTGTGTTCGAGGCCTATTGGGGCGATGATCGCGACATCGCGCAGGACGACGTGCTGGCCGATCTCTGCCGGGCGAATGCGATCGAGCCGGCGGAATTCTTCGCGGCGATCGCCGACCCTGCGATCAAGGCGGCGCTGAAAGCCAACACCGACGAGGCGATGGCGCGCGGCGCCTTCGGCTCGCCCACCATGTATCTCGACGGCGACGACATGTATTTCGGCAATGACCGGCTGCCGCTCCTGCGCGCGGCGATCCTGCGGAGGGGCGCATGAACGTTCATGCGATCCGGGCGATCTATCAGTTCGAAATGGCGCGTTGGTTCCGCACCGCGATGCAGTCGATCCTGTCGCCGGTGCTGTCGACCTCGCTCTATTTCATCGTGTTCGGCGCCGCGATCGGCTCGCGGATCGATCAGATCGACGGCGTGGACTACGCCGCGTTCATCATTCCCGGCCTGATCATGCTTTCGATCCTAACCGAGAGCATCTCCAACGCCTCGTTCGGAATCTATTTCCCCAAGTTCTCCGGCACGATCTACGAAGTGCTGTCGGCGCCGGTCTCGTTCGTGGAGGTGACGGCCGGCTATGTCGGCGCGGCGGCGTCGAAGTCGATCCTGCTCGGGCTCATCATTCTCGTGACGGCGCGGTTCTTTGTGGACTATCCCGTCTACAATTGGCCGCTCGTGATCCTGTTCCTGGCGCTGACGTCGGTGGCGTTCTCCCTCTTCGGCTTCATCATCGGGGTGTGGGCGGACGGGTTCGAGAAGCTGCAGATCATCCCGATGCTGGTGGTGATGCCGCTGACGTTTCTGGGCGGCAGCTTCTATTCGATCTCGATGCTGCCGGAGTTCTGGCGGCAGGTCTCGTGGTTCAATCCGGTGGTCTATCTCGTCAGCGGGTTCCGCTGGGCGTTTTTCGGCGACGCCGAGGTGCATATCGCGGTGAGCCTGGCCATGACGACGGGGTTCATGGCGGTGTGCCTCCTCCTCATCCGCTGGATGTTCATGACCGGCTACCGACTGAAGACGTGAGACGCTGTTCTGTTCCTTCTTCAGCGCATTACGACTGAGCCCGGGAAGATGGGCGGGCGTCCTTGCATTCGCGGCATGCGCATCCGGGTGCGGGATATCCTCGACATGCTCGCGGATGGCGCGACGCCGGAAGAGATACTGGCGGATTTTCCAGAGCTTGAGATGGACGACATCCGTGCAAGCCTGGCCTTCGCCGCCGCCCGGGTCGATCACCCGATCCTTTCCGCAGCAGAGCGAAGTTTCTCGTTGACCAACAATTGCCCGCGGTCTGTGCGGCTGGCTTGTCGCGCGGGGTCATGAGGCCGAGCACGTGCGTCAGATCGGCTTGCGAGACGCTGGGGACGAGTTGATCTGGCGGCGCGCGGTTGAGACTGGGGCGATCATTGCGACAAAGGACGAGGATTTCCGGGCCCGGCGCGCCGGCATCGCCGCGGTCCCTCAGGTTCTGTGGATTAGGTTCGGCAACGTTGCAAACCAGCGCCTGTTCTCTCGATTGGCCCCGCTTTGGTTGGATGCGGAGGCGTTGCTCAGCGCCGGCGAGGCGATCGTCGAACTCGTCTGATCACACCCAGATCGTCCCGTCGGCCCAGCCGCGTTCGAGGTGCTCCAGGCTTGTCGCCTTGATCTGGAACTCGTCCTCGTGCGGATAATAGGCCCAGACGCCGGCGAGCCCCTTGCGGAGGCAAAAAGTGATCCCGTCGACGCCGGCGCTTCCGATCACCAGCGCGCCGCGGGCCTCGTCGAGGCGGGCGTGCTCGCGCGGCAGGATGAGCCACGCTTGCGCTTTCTCGTCGAAGCGGCCTTCGGCGTAGCGCTTGAAGTACTCGGTCGAGGCCGGCCGCCAGGCGGCGCAGCGGGCGGCGGTGAGGCGCGTCGGCATGGGCGGTAGCAATCACGATCCGCGCGCGGCGTCCAATGCGTGCGCCAGCCTGGGGCGCCGCGCCGTTCGACCGAACCGCCGTGACGCGCTATCTCAGCGCCATGACCGAATCGGACGTGCTCGACGAATTCCGCGCCGCCGGCGCGCTGCTGGAGGGACATTTCGTCCTGTCCTCCGGGCTGCACTCGCCCGTGTTCTTTCAGAAGACGTTCATCTTCCAGGACCCGGTGCGGACCGAGCGGGTGTGCCGCGCGCTGGCCGAGAAGGCGCGCGCGGCGTTCGGGCGTATCGACGTGGTCGTCTCCCCGGCGGTCGGCGCGATCATTCCGGGTTACGAGACGGCGCGCCATCTCGGCGCGCGCGCGATTTTCGTGGAGCGCGAAGGCGGGCGCTTCCAGCTGCGGCGCGGCTTCGAGATCAAGCCGGGCGAGCGGGTGCTGATGGTGGAGGACGTGGTGACGACCGGGCTCTCCTCGCGCGAGTGCCTCGAAGCGATCAGGAGCCATCCGGGGGAGCTGGTCGGCGCGGCCTGCCTGATCGACCGCTCCGGCGGCAAGGCCGATATCGGCGCGCCGCTGATCGCGCTCGCGCGCGTCGATGCGCCGGCCTATCCGGCGGACCAGCTGCCGCCGGAACTGGCGAAGCTGCCCGCGGTCAAGCCCGGCAGCCGCGGGCTCGCAAGCTGATCAGGCGGGCTCGGAGGGGAACTCGACGCCGTCGTAGATCTCCGAAAGCGGCAGCGCGACGTCGACCGCCGGGAAGGCCATCGCGGCGTCCGCGCCGTCAAAATCGACGCTGTCCCAGCCCTCGCCGGCGCGCGTCCACACCCGGCCGAACATGCGATTCTGGGACAGGAAGGCGACATGCGCCACGCTCGGGATCGACTGGTATTCGGCCAGTTTCTGGGTCTGGTCGAACCATTCGGTGGAGGGCGAAAGCACTTCGATGATCACGCGCGGCTCGGCCGCCCAGCGATCAAGCGGCTTCGGCTTGCCGCAATCCACCGTCACGTCCGGATAGCGGACGTTCCCGTTCGGAATCCGCACCTTCATGTCCGAGCCGAAGGGCTCGCAGGGGCCCCCGCGCAGGCGGGCTTGCAGCGCGAACGACACGTTTCGAGACACGCGGTTGTGCGCGGCGGTGCCGCCGGTCATCAGCCTGACGACGCCGTCGACCAGTTCGTGCTTGCGCTCCTGGCGGGATTCCCAGTCGAGATACTGGTCCAGCGTCATCCGGAGGCGGGCGGGCGCGTTCATGCCTAGATACTACACCGCACCGCAGGTCATTTCGAGGAGGGCGCCATGGGCGGGAGGCTGAGGCTCGGGGTCAATATCGACCATGTCGCCACGATCCGGAACGCGCGCGGGGGCGCCCATCCCGATCCCGTGCGCGCCGCGCTGATCGCGCGCGCCGCCGGCGCCGACGGCATCACGCTGCACGTCCGTGAGGATCGCCGGCACGTTCGCGAGGACGATCTCCTGCGCCTCAAGGCGGCGATGGATCTGCCGATCAATCTCGAAATGGCCTGCGCCGAGGAGATGCTGGAGATCGCGCTCCAGGTGCGTCCGCATGCCTGCTGTCTGGTGCCCGAGCGCCGGGAGGAGCGGACGACCGAGGGCGGGCTCGACGTCGCCGCCCAGCACAACCACGTGGCCCCGTACGTGCGCCAGCTGCGGGAGGCGGGGATCCGGGTGTCGCTGTTCATCGACCCGAGCCCGGTCCAGAACGCGGTCGCGCAAGCGCTGGGCGCGCCCGTGATCGAGATCCACACAGGGGCCTATTGCGGGGCGGTGGAGGCCGGCGACGCCGCGCGCGCCGAGGCGGAGCTCAAGACCATCCAGGCGGCCGCCGCCGACGCCGCCGGGCGCGGCCTTGAAGTCCATGCCGGGCACGGGATCAGCTTCGCCAGCGTCGGGCCTATCGCCGCCATTCCGCAGCTCAAGGAGCTGAATATAGGCCACTTTCTTGTCGGCGAGGCGATTTTCACCGGCCTCGCCGGCGCCATCGCGGAGATGCGCCGCCGGATGGACGCGGCGCGCGCGTGAAATAGCCTTAACGAGCCGATAGGATTCGCCTTGTGTCCGCCGCGGCACGCTTCCTGAAGGCTTTTGTGGCATATCCCCCGACCTACGACACCGCGGCGGCGACATGATCCTGGGCATTGGCTCCGACCTCATCGACATCCGGCGTATCGAGCAATCGCTCGAACGTTTCGGCGACCGCTTCGTGCAGCGGCTGTTCACCGAGATCGAGCAGGCGCGCGCGGAGCGCCGGGCCCATGCCAGGGCCGCAAGCTACGCCAAGCGGTTCGCGGCCAAGGAGGCCTGCGCCAAGGCCTTGGGCACCGGCCTCAAGCAAGGGGTGTATTGGCGCGACATGGGCGTGGTGAACCTGCGCACCGGCCAGCCCACCATGGCGCTCACCGGGGGCGCCGCGGCGCGCCTGGCGGCGATCACGCCGCCGGGTCTGGCGCCCGTCATCCATGTCTCCTTGACCGACGACTACCCCCTCGCGCAGAGCTTCGTCGTCATTTCCGCAGAACGCCCCACGCACAGCGCCGACAGCGCCGCGAGAACCGCATGACCACCACCACCGAGGTACGCACCGTGTCGGCGCTCGATTCGTTCTGGGAGAACGTGCGCACGATCATTTACGCGCTGGCGCTTGCGATGCTCATCCGCTTCACCGTGGCGCAGCCGTTCCGCATTCCGTCCGGCTCGATGCAGCCGACTCTGGAGCAGGGCGACTATATCGTCGTGACCAAATGGTCCTACGGCTACAGCCGCTACTCGTTCACCCCGCTCGACCGGTTCCTGCCGGGCGGGCGCATCTTCGGATCCGAGCCGAAACGGGGCGACATTGTGGTGTTTCGCCCGGCCGGCCAGAATCGGGATTTCGTGAAGCGCCTCATCGGGCTGCCCGGCGATCGCATCCGCATGGTGAACAGCGTGCTCCACATCAATGGCGAGCCGGTGGCGCGCGAACTCATCGGCGAGCGCGAAGCCGAGCGCCTGGTGATGGAGAACGACTACCGCACCACCCGCGTCGAACTCTATCGCGAGACGTTGCCCAACGGGGCGAGCTATCTTTCCTTCGACGAACGGCCCAACGACCGCTTCGACAACAGCGACGAGGACTTCGTCGTGCCCGAGGGGCATTATTTCATGATGGGCGACGACCGCGACAATTCGCAGGACAGCCGCACGCAAGTCGTCGGCATGGTCCCGCGCGACAACCTGATCGGGCCGGCGCAATTCGTCTTCGCCTCCTTCGACCGTTCGACCTCGATCTTCCGGCCCTGGACGCTGTTCACGGGCTTCCGGGGGGAGCGGTTCCTGAAGCCGCTCCATTGACCCGCGCACGCAAAGGCGCGCTCGCCGCGCTCGAGGCGCGGATCGGCTATCGCTTCAAGGACGATGCGCGTGCGCGCGAGGCGTTGCGGCATGGCAGCGCGCTCGACCAGCGTTCGGATCTGCGCAGCAACGAACGCCTCGAGTTTCTCGGCGACCGCGTGCTCAACCTGGTGATTGCGGAAGAGCTGTTCAAAGCGTTCCCGACCTCGGCGGAGGGGCGGCTTGCGCCGCGGTTCAACGCGCTCGTCGACCGCACGGCATGCGCGCGCGTCGCGCGCCGGATCGGGCTGGGCGATGCGCTGGAGATGTCCCGCTCGGAGGAGGAGTCCGGCGGGCGCGACAAGGACGCGATCCTCGCCGACGCGTGCGAGGCTCTGATCGCGGCGATCTATCTCGACGACGGGTTCGAGACCGCGCGCGACTTCGTTCTGCGCGCCTGGGCCGAAGATCTTAAGACCGTCGAACAAAGCGCGCGCGACGCCAAATCGCGCCTCCAGGAATGGGCCGCGGCGCGGCGAAAGGCGCTGCGCTACCGCCATCTCGAGCGCGAAGGCCCCGATCATGCGCCGCGCTTTGTGGTGGAGGCGGTGATCGACGACGTGGGCGCCGCGCGCGGCGAAGGCGGCTCCAAGCGCGAGGCGGAGCAGGCCGCGGCCAAGGCGCTTTTGGAGCAGCTCGAATGACGAGACGCTGCGCCGTCGTCGCCATCCTCGGCGCGCCGAACGCGGGCAAGTCGACGCTCGTCAACGCCCTCGTCGGCGAGAAGGTCGCGATCGTCACCCACAAGGTGCAGACGACGCGCGCGCCGCTGCGCGGCGTCGCCATGCGCGGCGACGTGCAACTCGTGCTGATCGACACGCCGGGCGTGTTCGCGCCGAAGCGGCGGCTCGACCGCGCGATGGTGCGCGCGGCCTGGGGCGCGCTCGACGGCGCGGATGCGATCGCGCATGTCGTCGACGCCGCCGCCGCCGCGCGCGTGGCCAGCGGGGAGGGAACCGGCGCCGACGCCAAGGCGCAAGCGGACGCCGAAACGATCCGGACCACGCTCAAGAAGGCCGGCAAGACAGCGATTCTCGTGCTCAACAAGGTGGATGCGATGCCGCGCGCAGCGCTCCTTGGGCTCGCGCAGAAGCTGAGCGCAGAGGGCGTCTACGACGACGTGTTCATGATATCGGCGCTGACGGGAGACGGCGTGGAGGACCTGGCCACGCGGCTTGCGGCGCTTGCGCCGGAGGGGCCGTGGCTATTTCCGGAGGATCAGATCGCGGATGCGCCCGCGCGCGTGCTGGCCGCGGAGACGACGCGGGAGAAGCTCATGCTGCGCCTGCATGACGAACTGCCCTACGAGACGACGGTCGAAACTGAAACGTGGGAGGAGCGCAAGGACGGCTCGGTGCGCATCGAACAGACGATCTATGTGGCGCGCGAGAGCCAGCGCAAGATCGCGATCGGCGAGAAGGGCCAGACGGTGAAGGCGATCGGCGAAGCCGCGCGCAAGGAGCTTGAGGCGACGCTCGGGCGGCGCGTGCATCTCTTCCTGCATGTCAAGCTGCGCGAGAACTGGAGCGAGGAGCGCGCGCGCTACCGGGCGCTTGGGTTGGATTATGATGCGTAGAATCCCAAAGCGGTTTGGGTGATGGACTGGCTCGACGACGCGATCATCCTGGGGGCCAAGCCGTTCGGCGAATCGAAGGCGATTGCGGAAGTGTTCGCGCGCGCGCACGGGCGCTATGGCGGCGTCGTCCATGGCGGCATGGGCAAGACGATGCGTCCGGTGCTGCAGGCGGGCAATGTCGTGCGCGCAGGCTGGAAGGCGCGGCTCTCCGAACAACTCGGCTTCTATTCGCCGCTTGAACTGATCGAGCCGACGGCCTCGAGGCTGCTCGACAATCCGCTGGGGCTCGCGGGCCTCACGAGCGCCATCGCCCTCGTCCGCACCACCACGGCGGAGCGGCACGCCTATCCCGGCCTCTATGACGCGCTGGCGCTCTTGATCGACACGCTGGCGCAGGAGGAAGTCTGGCCTGCCCTCTATGCGCGCTTCGAGATCGGGCTCCTCGCCGAGGTCGGCTACGGCCTCGATCTCGGCCGCTGCGCGGTGACCGGCGCGAGGGAGGACCTCGCCTTCGTCAGCCCGCGGACCGGGCGCGCGGCGAGCGCGGCGGCCGGCGCGCCCTTCGCGGAGAAGCTGCTGCGCCTGCCGCCGTTCCTCACCGTCCCGGATGCGAAGGTCGCGGCCGGCGATGTGGCGGATTCGCTGGCGCTTTCGGGCTATTTCCTCGAGCGGCGGGTCTATGACCAGCGCGGCGAGGGACTTCCTGACGCACGCCGCCGGCTGATCGAGCGTTTAGGATTTGCAGGGCGACTCTGAGTAGGCAGTCGCGTTCCGATTCCTCCCCCTGAAGGGGGGAGGTGAGGAGGGGGTCGTGTTCGGACCCCCTCCGATCGCTTCGCGACCACCTCCCCCTTGCAGGGGGAGGAGGGAGGGCAGAATGGCCGACGACGTCACATCGCCGCCGCCGAACGGAGACGAAGGCGGACGCATCATCGAGGAGCCGATCGGGGAGGCGCTGTCCAGGCGCTATCTCGCCTACGCGCTCTCCACGATCACCAGCCGCGCGCTGCCGGACGTGCGCGATGGGCTCAAGCCCGTGCACCGGCGCGTGCTCTACGCCATGCGCCGGCTCAATCTTTCGCCGGACGCCGCATTCAAGAAGAGCGCCAAGGTCGTCGGCGACGTGATGGGCACGTTCCACCCGCACGGCGACCAGGCGATCTATGACGCGCTCGTGCGCTTGGCGCAGGATTTCAACTCGCGCTATCCGCTCGTCGACGGGCAGGGCAATTTCGGCAATATCGACGGCGATAATCCCGCCGCCATGCGCTACACCGAAAGCCGCCTCACCAAGGCGGCCGAAGCGCTGCTCGAAGGCATCGACGAGGACGCCGTCGATTTCCGCCCGAACTATGACGGCAGCGACGACGAGCCGGCCGTGCTGCCGGCGGCGTTTCCGAACCTGCTCGCCAACGGCGCGTCCGGCATCGCGGTGGGGATGGCGACGAACATCCCGCCGCACAACGCCGCCGAACTGATCGACGCCTGCCTCTTCATGATCGAGAACAAGCAGGCCTCCCTGGACGACATCCTCAAAATCATTCCGGGTCCGGATTTTCCCACCGGCGGCGAGATCGTCGAGCCGGCCGAGGCGATCCGCGAGGCTTACGCCACGGGCCGCGGCGGCTTCCGCCTGCGCGCGCGCTGGAGCGTGGAGGAGCTGGGGCGGGGCATGTGGCGCATCGTCGTCAGCGAAATCCCGTACCAGGTGCAGAAATCGAAGCTCGTCGCCCAGCTCGCCGACCTGATCGAGACCAGGAAGTCGCCGCTCCTGGGCGATGTGCGCGACGAGAGCGCCGAAACGATCCGGCTGGTGCTCGAGCCGAAATCGCGCACGATCGAGCCGGCGGTGATGATGGAGAGCCTATTCAAGCTCACCGATCTCGAAACCCGCATCCCGCTCAATCTCAATGTGCTCGACGCGCAGCACGCGCCGCGGGTGATGGGGCTGATGGAGGCGCTGCAGGCCTTCCTCGACCATCGCCGCGACGTGCTGAAGCGGCGCAGCGCCTTCAGACTCGCCAAGATCGCGGCGCGCCTCGACGTGCTGGCGGGCCTGCTCATCGTCTATCTCAATCTCGACGAGGTGATCCGCATCATCCGCAACGAGGACGATCCCAAGCCCGTGCTGATCAAGCGCTTCACGCTCAACGAGGTGCAGGCCGAGGCCATTCTCAACACCCGGCTCCGGCAATTGCGCAAGCTCGAAGAGATGGAGATCCGGCGCGAGGACGCGGCGTTGCGCGAAGAGCAGAAGGGGCTCGAAGCGCTGCTCAACGACAACCGCAAGCAATGGAAGAAGATCGGCGAGGAGCTGAAGGAGACGCGCAAGATTTTCGGGCCGGACACGGCCTGGGGAAAACGACGCGCGGCCCTGGGCGCCGCGCCCGAAGGCGCCGCCGAGATCAGCGTGGAAGCATTCGTGGCGCGCGATCCGGTCACGGTCGTGCTCTCCGAAAAGGGCTGGATCCGCGCGCTCAAGGGCCATGTCGACGATCTCGACGCCACCAAGTTCAAGGAAGGCGATCACGCCGCCTTCGCGGTGCATGCGCAGACGACGGACAAGATCATCTTCTTCGCCAGCGATGGCCGCGCGTTCACGCTGGAGGCGCACAAGCTGCCCGGCGGGCGCGGCGCCGGCGAGCCGATCCGGCTCATGATCGAGCTTGAAGAGCGGCACGCCATCATCGCCATGTTCGCCTTCGAAGAAGGCGCGCGCCGGCTCCTGGCGGGCGATGAAGGCTACGGCTTCGTGGTGAAGGACGAGGAGCTCCTCTCTACGCGCAAGGCCGGCAAGCAGGTGCTCAACGTGGGCGAGGGGCGCGCCTGCGTCGCCGCGCCGGCGGCGGGCGACCGCGTCGCCGTGATCGGCGAAAACCGCAAGCTTCTCGTGTTCAAGGCCGACGAGCTGCCCGAAATGAGCCGCGGCAAGGGCGTGAAGCTGCAGAGCTACAAGGACGGCGGCTTGAGCGACGCCGTGCTCTTCTTCGCCGCCGACGGGCTCTCCTGGATCGACAGCGCCGGGCGCGTCCGCGCAGTGCCGGAATGGAAGGATTATGTCGCCAAGCGCGCCACCTCAGGCCGCATCGCCCCGCGCGGCTTCTCCCGCTCCGGCAAGTTCAAGGACGCGCTGGGCTAGGATGATTTCCCGGCTCGCATCAGGGCCCCGGTTCCTCTAAGAGACGTCATCTTTCTCCGGGGAGCGCTCATGGACCCGATCTGGATCATTCTCATCGTCATCGCCGTCCTGGCGATCCTCTTGATCTTCATCTACAACCAGTTGGTGGCGCTTCGTCAGCGTACGAACCAGGCGTTCGGGGACGTGGACGTCCAGCTCAAGCAGCGCCACGATCTGGTGCCCAATCTGGTGGAGACGGTCAAAGGCTACGCCGCCCACGAGCGCGAGACGCTCGAAGCGGTCATCCAGGCGCGCAACACCGCCGTCAGCGCCGAGCGCTCCGGCGATCCCGCCGCGATGGCGCAGGCCGAAGGCGTGCTGGGCGCCACGCTCGGCCGGCTGTTCGCGCTGGCGGAGCAATATCCCGACCTCAAGGCCGACGTGAACTTCCAGCAGCTGCAGGCTGAGCTCTCCAACCTCGAAGACAAGATCGCGGCGGCCCGGCGCTTCTTCAACAACGCCGTCCAGGAATACAACACCGCGCGCGAGCAGTTCCCGGCGGTGGTTTTCGCCGGCATGTTCGGCTTCGGCCCGCGCGACTTCTTCGATCTCGGCGAGGATCGCGCCAAGGCCGAGGAAGCGCCGAAGGTGAGCTTCCAGAGATAGGGAGTAGCGATTGGCGAATAGCGAATAGGCTCTATTCGCCGCTCGCAATTCGCCATTCGCCCCGCCATGCGCGCCTACGGCCTCGCCACGCATATTTGGAACAACAACTGGAAATCCGTCCTGCTGCTGGGCGGGTTTCCGATCCTGCTGATGCTGTTCACCTATGCGCTGTTCCTGCTTTATGCGGGACTGTCCGGCGAGACCTATCAAGGCTCGCAGGATCTCTCGGGCCCGTTCATCTGGGCCGGCGATGCGCTGGCGCATTCCTGGCCCTATGCGCTCGTCGCCGCCGGCGTGTGGTTCGCGATCGCCTACGCCTTCTATCAGAACATGATCGACGCCTCGACGGGCGCGCGGCTGATCGAGCGCACGGACGATCCGCAGCTCTACCGCCTGCTTGAGAACCTCTGCATCTCGCGCGGGATCACGACGCCGAAGCTGCGGGTGATCGAGACGCCGGCGCTCAACGCCTTCGCCACGGGGCTGCATGAGGGGCAGTATTCGATCACCGTGACGCGCGGGCTGATCGAGGCGCTCAACGAGCAGGAGCTCGAAGCGGTGCTGGCGCATGAGCTGACGCACATCCGTAACCGCGACGTGCGCCTGCTGGTCATCTCGGTGATCTTCGTCGGCATCTTCTCGTTCATCGGCGAAATGGCGTTTCGCTCGCTGCGCTATAGCGGAAGCGGCGGCCGCTCTTCAGGCGGAGGCGGGCGGCGTTCGAGTTCGGGCGGCGGCGCGGCGCTCGCGATCATCGTCGCGCTCGTGCTCATTGCGATCGCCTATGCGCTTGCGGTCGTCATCCGCTTCTCGCTGTCGCGGCGGCGTGAATTCCTCGCCGACGCGGGGGCCGTCGAACTCACTAAGAATCCCGACGCGATGATCTCGGCGCTGGAGAAGATCGCCGGGCGCGCCGCGATCCCGAACGCGCCCAGCGAAGTGCGCGAAATGTTCATCGAGAACGCGCACGCCGAATTCGCCGGCCTCTTCGCCACGCACCCGCCGATCGAGAAGCGCATCGCCGCGCTGGTGGAATACGCCGGGGGACGGCGGAGCAACCCCGCGCCGCCGAAGGGGTTCGGCAAGCGCGGGCCGTGGGAGTAGGCGAAGTTGGAGCGCCGGCGCTCCGTGGCGCTCCTAACCGGCCTCGCCGGTCTTGCGGAACGGCGTCCAGTTTCCCGCGATCAGCAGTTCGAGCGGCTGGAACGCGGCCTTGTAGTCCATCTTGTCGGAGCCGCGGACCCAATAGCCCAGATAGACGTGCGGCAGCCCGACAGTCCGGGCGCGCATGATGTGATCGAGAATGGTGAAAACGCCGAGGCTGCGTTTCGGATCGCGGGTGTCGAAATAGGAATAGACGAGCGAGACGCCGTCCTTCAGCACGTCGACGAGCGCCGCAGCCGCCAGCTCCCCTTTGTCGGGGCCCGGCGCGGTGTAGCGGTATTCCACGATGTGGGTGCGCACCGACGTCTCCTCGACCATCGCCGCGTAGTCCAGCAGCGACATGTCGGCCATGCCGCCTTCGGCGTGGCGGGCGGCCAGATAGCGGCGCAGGAGCCAGAACTGCTCCTCGGTGGCTTCCGCCGGCATCAGCGCGCTAGCGAGGTCCTGATTGCGCGCCAGCACCTTCTTCCAGCGCCTCGTGAGCGCGAAATCGTCCACGCGCACGCGCGCCGAGACGCAGGCGTCGCACATATCGCACGCGGGGCGATAGGCGATGTTCTGCGACCGGCGGAAGCCGGCATGGGTCAGCGCGTCGTTGAGATTGACGGCGTCGAGCGCCTCCAGGCCCGTGAACACCTTCCGCTCGCGCCGGCCCGGCAGGTAGGGGCACGGCGCCGGCGCCGTGAGGTAGAACCTCAGGCTCCGCGAAGGGTAGGGGCGCGTCACAGCGTCAAGGGCCTCGTTGTGGACCTTCCTGACGGAAGGTTCCCGGGCGGGCCCGGTTTCGTCAAGGCCGGGCGCGATGAGCTGCGCGTTGCGCGGGCGGCGGCGGCGTTCTGACGTCATGGGCGCGCTCCTTACGGCGCCAGCTGGTAGCCGGGCGGGAGCGGCGGCGCCTCGCGCATCAGCGTGATTTCGATGCGGCGGTTGCCGGGCAGGGTCGGATCGTCGGGAAAGAGCGGCTCGGAATCGGCCTTGCCGGCCACCTGGTAGATGCGCTCGCCCGATATGCCGAGGCTCTCCAGCTGGCGCCGCGCCGAATTGGCGCGCGCGGCGGAGAGCTCCCAATTGCTTCCCCCGCCGGCGGCGGGCGCGCCGTCGGTGTGGCCGCTGATCATCAGCCGGTTGGGGAGGCGGGCGATCGCCCCCGAGATCGTGCGCAGCAAGAGGCGCGCGCGGTCGTTGAGCTGGGTCGAGCCGCGGTCGAACATCGAGCGGCCTTCCTGGTCGATGATCTGGATGCGCAGCCCCTCGGGGGTCTGGTCCATGATAATGTGGCGGGAGAGTTCGGCGACGTCGGGCAGGTCCTGCATGGCCTGGCGGATCGCAGCTTCGGCGCGGGAGAATTGGGCGTTCTCGCGGATCGTGCGGGCGCGATCGAGGGCGTCCTGGGCCGGGGATTGCTCGCCGGTGTTGGCGTCGGGGTTTTGCGCGTCGCGGTCATTGGTCGTGTAATGGGGGTCGCTCGGGGGCGTCACCGGCGCGCTCATATTGTGCTTGACGCCCTCGTCGTCGAAGGCGGTGCCCTGCAGCAGGCCGCCCGAGCCGCTCGAGGTGCGTGAGACGCTGGCCGGGGCGAAGAACTCGGCGATGCCCCGGCGCTGGTCGGGGCTCGTGGTGTTGATCAGCCACATCAGCAGGAAGAAGGCCATCATGGCGGTCACGAAGTCGGCGTAGGCGACCTTCCAGGCGCCGCCATGATGCCCGTGGCCGCCGCCCTTTTTTATCTTCTTGATGACGATGGGGGCTTTGTTGGCTGCCGCCATGGCTCTAGTTCACTCCGACCCCCGCGCGCGAACGGCGGCGGGAGCGCTATGGTGAACGGCGGGGCTTAAAATCAGGTGTGCGAGCGGCGATGAGCAATGAGGAGGACCGGGCCTACCGGCGGGCGCTGGGCGGGTTCGCCACCGGGGTGGCGATCGTCACCGTGGGCGACGTCGCGTCCGGCTTCAGCGCGATCACGATCAATTCGTTCGCCTCGGTGTCGCTCACGCCCCGGCTGGTGGTGTGGAGTCTCGGCTGCGAATCGGATCGCTACGACGCGTTCGCGCGGGCGCAGGGATTCGGGATCAGCGTGCTCAGCGCGGCGCAGATCGATCTGGCGAAGCGATTCTCGCAGCAGAACGTGTCGGCCATCGAGCCGGGCCTCATCGAGATGTGGGAGCGCGCGCCGGTATTGCGGGCGGGCGCGTCAAGGCTGGCGTGCCGCGTGGCCGAGAGCCGCATCGTCGGGGACCATCTGATGCTGTTCGGCGAAGTCGCCGCCTTCGCCAGCGACGACACGGCCGCGCCGCTCCTCTATTTCCGCGGCGGCTATCGCACAATCGGAGGCGACGCATGACGCGCGTGGCGTTCATCGGGCTGGGCGTGATGGGCGCGCCGATGGCCGGGCATCTCGCGCAAGCGGGGCACGAGGTGCGCGTCTACAATCGCTCGCCGGAAAAGGCGCAGGCGTGGGCGTCCGCGCACAACGGCATGGCGTGCGGCGGCGTCGCGGAAGCTGCGCAGAACGCCGAGGCGGCGATCCTGTGCGTGGGCGATGACCGCGACGTGCGCGCCGTCTTCGACGCCGCGCTTTCCGCGCTCGCGCCCGATGCGCTCCTCATCGATCACACTACGGCGTCGGCGTCGCTGGCGCGCAGTTTGAGCGATGAGGCCAAGGCGAACGGGCGCGCCTTCGTGGATGCGCCGGTCTCGGGCGGGCAGGCGGGCGCGGAGGCGGGCAAGCTTGCGATCATGGTCGGCGGCGACGCCGCCGATTTCGCGCGCGCGGCGCCGCTGATGCAGCCCTATGCCGCAGCGATCACCCATATCGGCCCGGCCGGCTGCGGCCAGCTCGCCAAGATGGTCAACCAGATCTGCATCGCCGGGATCGTGCAGGGGCTGGCGGAAGGCCTGCACTTCGCCGACGCCGCCGGGCTCGACATCGAGAAGGTGATCGGCGCGATCTCGAAGGGCGCGGCGCAATCCTGGCAGATGGAGAACCGCTGGCGCACCATGCGCGACGGCAAGTTCGATTTCGGCTTCGCCGTCGATTGGATGCGCAAAGATCTCGGCCTCGTGCTCGCGGAAGCGCGCGCCAACGGCGCCTCGACGCCGGTGGCGGCGCTGGTCGACCAGTTCTACGCCGAGGTCCAGGCGATGGGCGGGGGCCGCTGGGACACCTCCAGCCTCATCGCGCGGCTGTCGCGGCGCTGAAGGCGTAGGGCCGGCTACTCAACCTTGCGTTAAGGCTAAGGGGCCTAACATCGCGCCGGGGCTAGCGGAGCGCGCGAATGGACGTCCGGCAGTGGAAGGTTCTGCTGATCGAGCCGAACAAATATGAGGCCCAGATCGTCGCCGATCTGCTGCGCTTCGCCGGCGTTCAATCCATCCGGACCGAGACGAATTCAGCGGCGGCTCTCGACGCGGCCGAACTCGGCGCCTTCAACATGATCCTGATGGAGCTCGATTGCGAGGGCGTGGACGGCGTCGCATTCACGCGGCGGCTGCGCCGGATGCAAAAGAGCCCGTCGCGCAAGGCGGCGGTGATGCTCCTGACCAGGCGGCTGTCGCGGCCGGTCGCGGAAGCGTGCCGCATCGCTGGCGCGAACGCGGCGATCGCCAAGCCCGTGTCCGGCGCCACGCTCATCAACACGATCAGGAAGGTGCTCGCCAATCCGCGTCCCTTCATCGAGGCGGCGAATTATGTGGGCCCATGCCGGCGCGCCGGCATCGTCCCCGCGGGACCGGCGCCGCGGCGGCGCAAGAGCGACTTCGAAAGGGCGGCGGCCAGCGCCGCAACCGTCCGTGAACTGATCGCGCGCGCGCTCGCGTGCGTCGACGATCTGGTGTCGGGACGCCAGGCCCGCACGGGGGCGTGCGAGGACGTGCTGGAGGAGATTCTCGATCGGGCGAACGAGACGCAGGACGCGCCGCTCATGCGCGTATGCGCAGCGCTCGCCACACACCTGGACGCGCGCGAAAGCGCCGCCGGGCGCGCGGCGATCGTCGCCTGCGTCGATGGGCTGGGCGCGCTTGTCGCGACGGAGAATGACGGCGAGCGCGCGCGGATCGCGGAACGCGTGTGCGACGCGATCACGCGCGTGACGGAGCGCTCGGCGGCGTAGCCGCCTCAGGCGGCCCGCGCCATGTCGGCCGGCGTCACTTCGACGAGATCGGCGTGGCCGAAACCTTTGGCGTAATCGAGCACCGAGATCACTTTCGGCGTCAGGCGCACATAGCGGACCGTCCCTTGCGCGGGCTCGGGCCAGTCCTTGGCCGCGGGGTACTTGGCGATCAGCATCCGGAAGATGCGCGAGCAATCGGCAGGATCGGTGACGAACGCGGCGGTCGCCGCCATGGAAAGGCCCTGCAGCTTCGGAATGTCGTCGACATCATCGTCGATGGTGAGCGAGACCTTGTTGCACGCGGCGATATTGGCGGCCTTCTGGCTGTCGGCGCCGCATAGGAAATAGAGCGTCAGCCCTTCTCCCGCATAGCCGACGGTGGTGGCCTGCGGCCAGCCGTCGGGCCGCAGCGTCGCCAGCGTGAGCGTGCGGTGCGTATCGATGATCCTCTGGATCAGCGTCCTGATCTGCGCGTCCATGGGAAGCCTCCGATCGGCGCAGCTAGGCGCTGCGATCGAAGCTGTCCTTGCCGCAGATCAATTTCCAGGCGTCAGCCGATGAGCGCCGCCGCCCTCGGCGCGAAGTAAGTGATGATCCCGTCGCAGCCGGCGCGCTTGAACGCGGTCAGCGTCTCCAGGATGGCGCGCTCCTCGTCGATCCAGCCGCTCTGCGCCGCGGCCTTGATCATCGCATATTCGCCGCTGACCTGGAACGCGAAGGTCGGCAGCGCGAAGCGCTCCTTCACCCGGCGGATGATGTCGAGATAGGCGAGGCCGGGCTTGACCATCACCATGTCGGCGCCTTCGGCGATGTCGAGCGCGACCTCCTTCAGCGCCTCGTCGGTGTTGGCCGGATCCATCTGATAGGTCTTCTTGTCGCCCTGGAGCGCCTTCGCCGAGCCGATGGCGTCGCGATAGGGTCCGTAGAAGGCCGAGGCGTATTTCGCGGCGTAGCTCATGATGAGCACGTCCGGCTTGGCGGCGGATTCGAGCGCGTTTCTGATCGCGCCGATCCGGCCGTCCATCATGTCGGAAGGCGCGATGATGTCGGCGCCCGCGTCGGCGAGCACGAGCGCCTGCTCGACAAGGCGCGCGACGCTCTCATCATTGACGATGACGCCCTCGCGCAATACGCCGTCATGGCCATGATCCGTGAACGGATCAAGCGCGACGTCGACCATGAGCCCGACCTCCGGAACGGCGGATTTGATCGCGGCTACGACCTGGGGGACGAGGCCGCGGGGATTGGTCGCCTCGCGGCCGTCATTGTCTTTCTTGGCGGCGTCGATATGGGGGAAAACGGCCAGCGCCGGCACGCCCAGCGCGCGCGCGGTTTCGGCCGCCTTCACCGCCTCATCAATATTGAGCCGCTCGATGCCGGGCATAGAGGAAACCGGGATGCGCGCCGCCGCGCCGTCATGCACGATGAGCGCCCAGATGAGATCGTCGCGGGAAAGGCTGTGTTCGCGCACCAGGCGGCGCGTCCATTCGGCTTGTCGCAGGCGGCGCGGGCGCGCGGCAGGGAAGCGTGCGGCGTAATTGACGTGCGTCATGTTCGTTGTGCTCGGCTCTTCCCATAGACACAAGGAAACCACTTATACACTGTGTCTCTGCTGAGATCGCGCAGAGCGCCGGGTTTTTGAGAATTGTTCGCAGAAAGACGCGCAGCATGAGAGCCGAAGACCAAGAGGTGTTCGAGAACGCCGTCGCCCAGATCAAGGACGAGGGCCGCTATCGCGTCTTCGCCGACATCCTGCGCCAGCGCGGCCGCTTTCCTCACGCGCGGCTGCGGCTCGAGGGCGGCGGTTACCGCGACATCGTGGTGTGGTGCTCCAACGACTATCTCGGCCAGGGGCAGAATGAAGACGTGCTGGCGGCGGCGCATGCGGCGATCGACGCGGTCGGCGCGGGCGCGGGCGGCACGCGCAACATCTCCGGCACGACCAGCTATCACGTGGACCTCGAACGCGAGCTCGCGGCGCTGCACGGCAAGGAGGCCGCGCTCCTCTTCACCTCCGGCTATGTCTCCAACGACGCGACGCTCTCCACCATCGCCAAGCTCTTCCCCGATCTCTGGATCTTTTCCGACGCGCAGAACCACGCCTCGATGATCGAGGGGATTAGGCGCGCGAAGTGCCAGAAGCGGATCTTCCGCCACAACGACCTGCAGCACCTCGAGGCGATGCTGAACGAGGCGCCTGCCAGCGCGCCCAAGCTCATCGCGTTCGAGAGCGTCTATTCGATGGACGGCGACACTGCGCCGATCGAAGCGATCTGCGATATCGCGCGCCAATACGGCGCCATGACCTATCTCGATGAAGTCCACGGCGTCGGCCTCTATGGCGAGAAGGGCGGCGGCGTCGCCGAGCGCGACGGGGTGATGCACCGCGTCGACTTCATCGAAGGCACGCTGGCCAAGGCGTTCGGCGCGATGGGCGGTTATGTGACCGGCCCGGCCGCTGCGATCGATGCGATCCGCTCGATGGCGCCGGGCTTCATTTTCACCACCTCGCTTGCGCCCTCGATTGCGGCGGCGGCTCTGGAAAGCGTCCGCATCGTGCGCGCCTGCCCGCACATGCGCGATCGGCTGGCCGAGCGCGCCGAACGGCTGAAGGAAAAGCTGAAGGACGCCGGGCTGCCGGTGATGGCCTCTTCGACGACCCACATCGTGCCCGTCGAAGTGGGCGACGCGGCGCTGTGCAAAGAGCTCTCCGATGCGCTCCTGTTCGAGCACGGCATCTATGTGCAGCCTATCAACTATCCCACGGTGCCGCGCGGGACCGAGCGTCTGCGGATCACGCCCTCGCCGTTCCATGACGATGCGCTGATGGACGACCTGGTCGCCGCGTTGTCGGCGGTATGGGCGCAGTTCAACATGAGGCGCGTCGCCTGATGGCCGCCCGGCGCGAGGTCTATTTCGAGATCGCGCGGTTGGGGGACGTCATGCGGGTCTCGGCCATCGACGCCGAGACCGGGATCGAGGCGGCGGCGATCGGACCCGCTGCGGCCCTGCAAAGCGATCTCGAGCGCATCGCGCTGGGCAAACTGGAGCGCAAGCTGGCGACCCAAAATGGGTCGCCGCCGCGCCCCGGCCGGGTTGTCTAGCCTGGCGGCCCGGGTCTCTTAGTCCCTGCGCCGAACGCCGCGCCCGAGGCCGATCCGCTTGGCGAACTCGCTGCGGCGCTTGGCGTAGGCGGGCGCCACCATGGGGTAGTCCGCCGGCAGGCCCCACCGCTTGCGATACTCTTCCGGCGACATGTCGTAAGTTGAGCGTAGGTAACGCTTCAACATCTTGAGTTTCTTGCCATCTTCCAGGCAAATAATGAAATCGTTCTGGATAGATTTGTTGATCGGGACCGCAGGTTTCGGCCGCTCGACGTTCCGTTCTTCTTCGCCCTTGGAGAGGCCGCCCAAGGTCGCGTAAATGGAACGAATGAGTTCCGGAAGCTGTTCGGTCTGCACCGAATTATTCGCTACGAACGACGCCACGATCTCCGCGGTCATTCTTAGGGTTTCGTCTGCGCCTTCAAGCTCGCCTTCATTGTCGTCCCGCATCTGCCCGCCTTCACGCACACAGTCGTCCACAAGCCCCGCTTAGGATATACAGCGCCGCCTGAAGAATTGGCAAGTAAAGAGCGCAGGAGAAGTCTTGCTTGGCGCGTGACCTGGGGGAGCGAGCCCTTGCCGGGATTTCCCCCGCTGCGGGTAATCGCAACTGGATGCAACCGCGCGCCAATTTCCGGCTCTGGAGACTCTTGCGCGCCCGGCAGGGGACCTGATCGCAATTGCGCACGAAACCGCTTATGTGAGGGCGCGTCCCCCTTGAGCCGACTCGCGAGCCTCCATGACGATTGAGACGAGCACCCGCGCCGCCGCCCATGACGGCTTCTTCGAGACCGGCCTGGCTGAGGCCGACAGCGAGGTTTTCGCTGCGATCCGTGAGGAAGTCGGCCGCCAAGGGCGCCAGATCGAGCTCATCGCCTCGGAGAACATCGTCTCGCGCGCGGTGCTGGAAGCGCAGGGGTCGGCGCTCACCAACAAGTATGCGGAAGGCTATCCGGGGCGGCGCTATTATGGCGGGTGCGAGTTCGTCGATGAGGTCGAGCGGCTCGCGATCGACCGCGCCAAGCGGCTGTTCGACTGCGCGTTCGCCAACGTCCAGCCCCATTCGGGCGCAAGCGCCAACCAGGCGGTGTTCTTCGCGCTGCTGCAGCCGGGCGACACGTTCCTGGGCATGGACCTGGCCTGCGGCGGGCATCTGACGCACGGCTCGCCGGTCAACATCTCAGGCAAATGGTTCAAGCCGGTCGCCTATGGCGTGCGCCGCGACGACCACCGCATCGACATGGACGAAGTCGCCGAGATCGCGCGGCGCGAGCGGCCCAAGCTCATCCTCGCCGGCGCCAGCGCCTATTCGCGGGTGATCGATTTCGCGCGCTTCCGCGAGATCGCCGACGAGATCGGCGCGATCTTCATGGTCGACATGGCCCATTACGCCGGCCTCGTCGCGGCGGGCGTCTATCCATCGCCTTTGCCGCACGCGCACGTCGTGACCACCACCACGCACAAGACGCTGCGCGGCCCGCGCGGCGGCATGATCCTCTCCAACGACGAGGAGATCGGCAAGAGGATCAATTCGGCGGTGTTTCCGGGCCTCCAGGGCGGGCCGCTGATGCATGTGATCGCGGCCAAGGCGGTGAGTTTCGGGGAAGCCCTGCAGCCGAGCTTCAAGCTCTACGCCAAGCGGGTCGTGGACAACGCCAAGGCGCTGGCCGAGCGGCTGATCGAGAACGGGCTCGCCGTCGTCTCGGGCGGCACCGACAGCCATGTGATGCTGGTGGACCTGCGGCCCAAGAACGTCACCGGCAAGGCCGCCGAGGCGACGCTCGAGCGCGCCCTCATCACCGCCAACAAGAACGCCATCCCGTTCGATCCGGCCAAGCCCATGGTGACGAGCGGGCTGCGCGTCGGCTCGCCCGCGTGCACCACCCGCGGCTTCGGCCCTGCCGAATTCCGCCAGGTGGCCGACATGATGTGCGAAGTGCTCGACGCCTATGCCCGGAGCAATGGCGACAACAGCGCGACGGAGGCGGCCGTCGCCGCGAAGGTGGAGGCGCTGACGGCGCGGTTTCCGATCTATGGCTAGTCAATAGTCAGTAGTCAGTAGGCAATAGGGCAGTTTCGCGGTCTCTACTGACTACTCACTACTGACTGCGAGCGAAGCGAGCGTTCATGCGTTGCCCGTTCTGCCAGCACGAAGACACGCAAGTGAAGGACAGCCGCCCGACCGAGGACGGGGCGGCGATCCGGCGCCGGCGCCAGTGCGACAAGTGCGGCTCGCGCTTCACCACGTTCGAGCGGGTGCAGCTGCGCGAGCTGATCGTGGTCAAGAAGTCGGGCCGGCGCGCGCCGTTCGACCGTGAAAAGCTCGCCCGCTCGGTCATGATCGCGCTGCGCAAGCGGCCGATCGACAGCGAGCAGGTGGATCAGCTGGTCTCGGGGATCGTGCGGCGGCTGGAAAGTTCCGGCGAGAGCGAGATTCCCTCGCGCGAGATCGGCGAAATGGTGATGGAGGCGTTAGCCAATCTCGATCCGGTCGCGTATGTCCGCTACGCCTCCGTCTATCGCGATTTCCGGGACGCTAACGACTTCGCCGATATCCTCGACGATCCTCAGCTGGGCGGCTCGCAGAGCGGCGGCGAGGCGAAGAAACGGACCTGAGAGCCATGCCTACCCAAGCGGCGACGCAGAGCCCGCAAGAGAACGCCCCCAGCGCAAGCCCGCGCCCGGTGATCATCCTCAAGCTCGCCACCAGCCTCGATGGGCGCATCGCCACGGCCACCGGCGAGAGCCGTTGGATCACGGGGGAGCTGGCGCGCGCGAAGGTCCATCGCCTGCGCGCCGACAGCGACGGCGTGCTGATCGGCTCCGGGACCGCGCTCAGCGACGATCCCGAACTCACCGCCCGTCTCAAGCCCGCCGCCAAGCAGCCGGTGCGGATCGTGCTCGACACGGACTTGCGGCTGCCCTCCACGTCCAAGCTCGCGCGCACGACCGATCAGGGCCAGGTTCTGATCTACGCGGCGCGCGGCGTCGAGCCTTCGGCGGTGGAGCGCCTCACCGCAACCGGCGCCAAGGTCGTGTTCGTGCCCCGCTCGATGGGGGGGGTGGAGCTCGAAGCCGTGTTCGAGGATCTGAAGACCAATTGGGCGGTCAACACGCTCTTGGTTGAAGGCGGCGGCGCGCTCGCCGCGAGCCTCATCAAGCGCGGCCTCGTCGATCGGCTCGAATGGTTCCGCGCCCCCATTCTCCTTGGGGAAGAGGGCCGTGCGGCCATCGGCCCGCTGCAATTGAAGCATCTCGCCGATGCGCCGGCCTTCAAGAAGGTTGCGTCGCGCCAGCTTGGACCTGATCTATGGGAGACCTACGAGAAGGTCAGCGCGGAATGTTCACCGGAATCGTCACCGCCGTCGGAGAAGTGACGCGCGCGGAGCGCGCCGGCGAACAGGCGCGCTTCGAAATCGCCTCGTCCTATGATCCCGACACGGTGGCGATCGGCGCTTCGATCAGCCATGCCGGCTGCTGCCTCACGGTCGTCTCCAGGGAGAAGACGAATGCGGGAATGCGCCATATCGTGGAGTGTTCGCCGGAGACGCTGGCGCTGACGACGTTGGGGCAATGGCGCGTCGGGGCGCGGATGAATCTCGAGCGCGCCGCGCGCGTGGGCGACGAATTGGGCGGCCACATCGTCGCCGGCCATGTCGACGGCATGGGCGAACTCGCATCACGCGGCGTCGAGGGCGACTATCTGCGTCTGACCTTCGCTGCGCCGCGGGCGCTCATGCCCTACCTGGCGCCAAAGGGGTCGATCGCGATCGACGGGGTCTCGCTCACCGTCAACGCGGTCGAGCGCGAAACCTTCTCGGTGATGATCATTCCCCATACGGCAAGCGAAACCACGCTGGGCGTCTTGACGCCAGGGGATCGGGTGAACCTGGAAGCCGATCTCATCGCGCGCTATGTTGCGCGCATGCTCGCGTTCAGAGCGGAGTGAAAGCATGGCCCGCGGTTCCGCCTCGCCGATAGACGATTTGAAGCGCGCGATCTCGCCTGTCGAGGAGATCGTCGAGGAGGCGCGCGAGGGGCGGATGTTCATTCTCGTCGACGCCGAGGACCGCGAGAACGAAGGCGATCTCGTCATTCCCGCGCAGTTCGCGACGCCCGACAAAGTCAACTTCATGGCCAAGCACGGGCGCGGGCTCATCTGCCTGGCGCTGACCAGCGAGCGCACGCGCGCGCTTGGGCTCGAGCCGATGTCGGCGCGCAACGGCACGCGCATGAGCACCGCCTTCACCGTCTCCATCGAAGCCAAGGAAGGCGTCACCACGGGGATCAGCGCGCATGACCGCGCGCACACGATCGCGGTCGCGATCGACCCGACCAAGAACGCGTCCGACATCGTCTCGCCTGGGCATGTGTTCCCGCTCGAAGCGCGCGACGGCGGCGTGCTCGTGCGCGCCGGCCACACCGAAGCCAGCGTCGACATCGCCCGTCTCGCCGGCCTCATCCCCGCGTCGGTCATCTGCGAGATCATGAACGACGACGGCGCCATGGCGCGGCTGCCGGAGCTGGTGAGCTTCGCGCAGCTGCACGGGCTCAAGATCGGCACGATCGAAGATCTGATCGCCTATCGCACCTTGCACGATCACATGATCGACAAGGTGGTGGAGCGGCCGTTCGAAAGCGCCTATGGCGAAGGCTTTCGCGTTCTGGTGTTCCGCAACCAGCTCAACGGCGCGGAATATCCCGCGCTCGTGCGCGGCGAGATCAAGGCCGACAAGCCCACGCTCGTGCGCATGCACCGCGCCGACGTCGAGCATGATCTGCTCGGCGGCGCCGGCGCGCGCCATGGGCTCTTGCAGCGCGCGCTGAAAGAGCTCGCGGCGGAACCGGGGCCCGCGGCCATGGTGATCCTCTGGGATCGGGGCCCCCGCTCGCTGTCGCGCGCGCTCGGCGGCGACGACCACGAGGCCGATCGCCGCCACCGGATGCTGCGCGAATACGGCGTGGGCGCGCAAATCCTGCGTGAACTCGGCGTGCGCCAGATGGTGCTGCTCTCGGACGCTCCGCAGCAGATCGTAGGCCTGGAGGGGTACGGCTTGACGCTCGTGGGCTGGCGAAAGTTCCAGGATAGGCAGTAGTGAATAGGCAATAGGCAATAGGGGACGCGGTGTCGGATGAGGGAGACATACGCTCGCATCGAGACCTCAAAGTATGGCGCACCGCCATGAGCGCCGCCGAGGCGGCGTATGCGTTTACAATGCCGTTTCCGCCCGCGGAGATGTATGGCCTGACAAGTCAGATTCGCCGTTCCGCCGCATCAATCGCGGCGAACATCGCCGAAGGGTATGGTCGCGACAGCTCCGGCGCCTACGTCAATCACCTTCGCATCGCGCAAGGATCGCTCAAGGAATTCGAGACTTTTGTCGAACTTGCCTGCCGTGTCGGGCTGGCGTCGGTGGATGCGGCTCAACCGCTTCTCGATCAATGCGACGAACTGGGTCGCATGTCGCGGGCTCTGAATCGCGCTATAGAACGCACATAAGCCTATTGCCTATTGCCTATTGCCTACTGCCTAGTGTGTCCCATGGATCCCAACGCCAAGCCCGAACCGAAGGCCGTGCCGGGCGCGCGGATCCTGATCGTCGTCTCGTATTACTACCGCGACATCGCGACCCAGCTTGTCGACGGCGCGAAGGCCGCGATCGAGGCCGCGGGCGCGACGCATGACCTCATGGAAGTGCCCGGCGCGTTCGAACTGCCCACGGCGATCTCCTGGCGGGCGAAGGCCGGGCGCGCCTATGACGGCTATGTCGCGCTGGGCTGCGTCGTGCGCGGCGAGACGAGCCATTATGATTATGTCTGCGGCGAAAGCGCACGCGCGCTCATGGATCTCGGCGTGCGCGACGGCATCGCCATCGGCTACGGCATTCTGACGGTCGAAAATCTCGATCAGGCCGCGGCGCGCGCCGATCCGGCCAATCGCGACAAGGGCGGCGAGGCGGCGCGCGCGTGCCTGGCGCTGGTTTCCATCCGCCGCGATCTGCTCAAGGGATGAGCGCGGCGGCGCCTCCAAAGAGCGGCCGCCCCGCGGCCAGGCTCGCGGCCGTCCAGGCGCTCTACCAGATGGAGACCGCGGGCGCCTCCGCCGCCGACGTCGAGCAGGACATCCGCGCCGGGCGCCTGCCGCGCGCGGAAGAGGCGCTCGAAGCCGAGCCCGATCTCGCGCTCTTCTCGACTTTGATCGACACGGTGGTCGAGAACCAGGAGGCCATCGACGTCGCCATCGCGCACCGTCTCGTGGGCTGGAAGCTCGAGCGGATCGACAGCGTGGCGCGCGCGATCCTGCGCGCCGGCGTGGCCGAGCTCTGGGCCCGCAAGGAGACGCCGAGCGCGGTGGTGATCGACGAATATGTCGAGATCGCCAAGGCGTTCTTCGACGGGCCCGAGCCCGGCTTCGTCAACGCCGCGCTCGACGCCTGCGCCGGCGATCTGCGCGGCGTGGCGACAAACGCGTGAAACCGCGCGATTGATTAAGCGGGAATCACCGAGAAGGCCGCCAGGACGGTGACCATGGCCGGCGACGAACTGGAGATCATCGCCAAGCATTTCGCGCCGCTGGCCACGCATCCGGCGGCGCGCAAGCTCGAGGACGATCTCGCGGTGCTGCAAACCCGCGGGCCCCTCGCCATCACCGCCGACGCCATCATCGAAGGCGTGCACTTCCTGCCCGACGATCCCATCGAGACCATCGCCAAGAAGGCGTTGCGGGTGAACCTCTCCGATCTCGCCGCCAAGGGCGCCAGGGCGCTCGGGATCGTGCTTTCGCTCGCCTGGCCGAAGGCGCGCCGCAGCGCCGAGATCGCGCGCTTCGCCGCCGGCCTTGGTGAGGACTTGCGCCTCTATCGCTGCGCGCTCTTCGGCGGCGACACGACCGCCACGCCAGGTCCCCTCATGGTGGCCATAACCGCGATCGGGCGGCCCTATCGGCGCCGCATCCCCGCGCGCGCCGACGCCAAGGCGGGCGAGGACCTGTGGATAACCGGAACGATCGGGGATGCGCATTTGGGCCTGCGCGCCGCGCGGGGCGAGCTTGGCGCGCTGCCGGCGCGCGACCGCGACCTGCTGATCGACCGCTACCGGCTGCCCCAGCCGCGGACCCGGTTCGCGCAGGCGATCGCGCGGCTGGCCGGCGCCTCCATGGATGTCTCCGACGGACTGCTGCTCGACGCCGCGCGGCTCGCCCACGCCTCCCGGCTGGCGGTGACGCTCGAAGCCGCCGCGCTGCCGCACTCGACCATCGCCCAGCGCTGGCTGGAGACGCCCGACGCCTACCAATTGCGGCTGCTGAGCGGCGGGGACGACTATGAAATCCTGTTCACCGCCGCGCCCGAGAAGCGTGCTTCGGTGAAGCGCGCAGCCGCGAGGGCGGGGCTCCAGGTCACCAGAATTGGCGCGACGGCCGCAGGAGAAGGGGTTTCGCTTGTGGATTCCCATGGCGCGCCTCTGCCCATCCCGGACATGGGCTACCGCCACGCGCTGGGACGCTGAGGCCAAAGCGGAGTCCCGTTTCCGCCTTGAACGGGTAAGACTCTGGAAACCGTGAGCCACGACCCTGCCGCCATGCGTCACGCCGTCCGCCGGGCCATCGCGGCCGCCATGCTCGCCTCCACCATGCTCGCCGGCCATGCGGTCGCCACCGCCCAGCCGAACGCGGAAGAGAGCGATTCCGCCCGGACCATGGACGCCACCTACATCGCCGTGCCCGTGGTGCGGGACGGCCGGCTGGTGAACTACCTGTTCGTCTCCATCCGGGTCGACATCGCCAATGGCGTCGATCTGTGGCGCACGCGCGAGAAGGCGCATTTCCTGCGCGACGCGCTCGTCCGCGCCGCCCACGCCGCGCCGCTCGCGGACGCCGAGCGGAACGACCGGCTCAATGAGCCGGCCGCGATCAGCGCCTTCCGCGCCGCCGCCCGCCAGGCCCTGGGCGAGCGCGCCGTGCGCTCGGTCTCGATCCTTTCGGTGCATTCGAGCCGCATGCAGCAGGCGCGCCGCTAGATCGGTACGTAGGCGGAACGATCGCCTACGGAACAAAAGGAGGATGAGGCGAATTCCCCTCCGGGCCAATCCGACATTGCTTTGCGGAAGGGCTTTTGGCAGTGTCCGCGCCGATTTGGCGGGGCGCCCCCGGCGGCATGGAATGATGCCGCCGCATTCTAGGGCCGCGGCGCCGGTCGGGCGCATCCGCGCCGCCTTCGATTTTCTCCTCCTGGGAACGGAAACAATGAGCGATCTCTTCGTTTGGCTCGCATGCGGGTTCGGCCTGTTGGCGGCCCTCTATGGATTTCTGCAAAGCCAGTCGATCCAGGCCGCGCCTGCGGGCAACGACCGGATGAAGGAGATCGCCGCCGCGATCCAGGAAGGCGCGAAGGCCTATCTGCGGCGTCAGTACACCACCATCGCGGCCGTCGGCGCGGGCGTGACGGTGCTGCTTGTCATTCTGTTCTGGGGCTCGCCGCAGATCGCCGGCGGCTTCGTGATCGGCGCAGTGCTTTCGGGCCTCGCCGGCTTCATCGGCATGAACGTCTCGGTGCAAGCCAATGTGCGCACGGCTGAAGCAGCCTCGAAGAGCCTCGCGGGCGGGCTCAACATCGCGTTCAAGGCGGGCGCGGTCACCGGCATGCTGGTGGCCGGCTTCGCGCTCTTGGGCGTGGCCGTCTATTATCTCATCCTCAAGCAATTCTGGAGCGTGACCGACCGCGAAGTCGTCGACAGCCTCGTGGCGCTCGGCTTCGGCGCCTCGCTCATTTCGATCTTCGCGCGCCTGGGCGGCGGCATCTTCACCAAGGGCGCCGATGTCGGCGGCGACATGGTCGGCAAGGTCGAAGCCGGCATCCCCGAAGACGATCCGCGCAATCCCGCGACCATCGCCGACAATGTCGGCGACAATGTCGGCGATTGCGCCGGCATGGCGGCGGACCTGTTCGAGACTTACGCGGTGACGACGGTGGCGACGATGGTGCTCGCCTCCATCCTCTTCCGCAACGCAGATGAAGTGGAAGCGCTGATGGCGCTGCCGCTGGCGATCGGCGGGATCTCGATCGCGGCCTCGATCATCTCGACCTATTTCGTGCGCCTGGGATCGAACAATTCGATCATGGGCGCGCTCTACAAGGGGCTCATCGCCGCGGGCGCGCTCTCGGCCGCCGGCGTGGTCGGCACCGTCTATTACCTCAACGGCGGCAGCTTCGGCCCGATCGTGCCGAGCCTCGGCGGGACGACCGCCTATGCCGACGTCACCGGGCTCGATCTGGTTTGGTGCGGCCTCATCGGGCTCGGCGTCACCGGCGCCATCGTGTGGATCACCGAATACTATACCGGCACGGGCTTCCGCCCGGTGAAGAGCGTCGCGGAGGCCTCCAAGTCCGGCCACGGCACCAACGTCATCCAGGGCCTTGCGGTTTCGATGGAAGCGACCGCGCTGCCGGCGCTGGTGATCGTCGCCGGCATTGTGGCGTGCAACATGATCGGCGGGCTCTTCGGCATCGCGATCGCGGTGACGACGATGCTTTCGGTGTGCGGCATCATCGTCGCGCTCGACGCGTTCGGTCCGGTTACGGACAATGCCGGCGGGATCGCGGAAATGGCCGGCCTGCCGAAGGAAGTGCGCGTCACCACCGATGCGCTCGACGCGGTCGGCAACACCACGAAGGCGGTCACGAAGGGCTACGCCATCGGCTCCGCCGGTCTGGGCGCGCTCGTGCTGTTCGCCGCGTTCTTCGAGGACATCCGCTTCTATGCGAGCGAATCCGCGGAGTTCCGCTTCTTCGAAGGCGTCGCGCCAGATTTCGCGCTCAACAATCCGTATGTGATCGTCGGCCTCTTCATCGGCGGGCTCTTGCCCTATCTCTTCGGCGGCTGGTCGATGACGGCGGTGGGGCGCGCGGCGCAATCGGTGGTCAGCGAAGTGCGCCGCCAGTTCAAGGAGATCCCCGGCATCATGGAGCGCACGGCGAAGCCCGATTACGGGCGCGCCGTCGACATCCTCACGCAGGCGGCGATCAAGGAGATGATCATCCCCTCGATGCTGCCGGTGCTCGCGCCGGTCGCGCTCTTCTTCGCGGTCTGGGCCGTGAGCGGGGAAACCAGCCAGGCGCTCGCTTCGCTGGGCGCGCTGCTCGTGGGCGTGATCGTCACCGGGCTCTTCGTCGCGGTTTCGATGACTTCGGGCGGCGGCGCGTGGGACAACGCCAAGAAGCTCATCGAAGAGGGCGAACATGGCGGCAAGGGCAGCGACGCCCATAAGGCCGCCGTCACCGGCGACACCGTCGGCGATCCCTACAAGGACACCGCCGGCCCCGCCGTGAACCCGATGATCAAGATCACCAATATCGTGGCGCTGCTGCTGCTCGCGGTGCTGGCGCACTCCGCTTAGGCGCGCGCCGGAACCGCGAGAGCGACCCGATCGGCAACCGTCGGGGTCTTGGCGACGCTGCCTTCTCCCCCGCGAGCGGGAGAAGGGATGATTGAGCCGTGCGCCAGTATTCGCCCGC
>JACAEE010000018.1 GCA_013389015.1 Hydrogenophilaceae bacterium
AGCGCGGCCAGGCGCGGATCGGGGCGGGCGCCGGCGGCGGGGGCGCTCTCGGCGTAGACGGCGCAACGGTCCGAAACCTCGGCGATCTCCACCTGCGCGCGCAGGCGGTACATCAGCAGGCGGCGGAGCAGATCCGGCGCGCGGGCGCGGGGCGCGTCCAGGAGCAGCGCGCCGTCCTCGCGCCAGACCAGAAAATCACAAGCCACCTTCCCCTGTGGGGAGAGAAGCCCGGCGTAAACAACCTGCTCATGGTCCAGGCGGGCCAGCTCCTGGGTGACGAGGTTGTTGAGAAAGGAGCGAGCGTCGGGACCAGCCAGACGGATGACGGCGCGATCAAGGACCAGGGCTGAAAACATCGCCGCTGAGATAGGCGCATTGGCGAAGCGCCGCCAAGCGGGCCGCCGTCGGGCGACGGGTTCAGCAAGCCGGCTTGGCAATCCTGGGGGGCGCCCCTAAAGCGCAAACCCTCACATGCCCCATATCCTGCTCATCTCCTCCACGCGCATCGGCGATGCGGTGCTTTCGTCGGGCGCGCTCGACTATGCGCGCACGCTCGCGCCCGGGGCGGAGGCGACCATCGCGTGCGGCCCCTTGCCGGCGCCGCTTTTCCGGGCTGAGCCGAACCTTCGCGCGCTGCATACGTTCGTGAATCGCGGCGGGATCGGGCACTGGCTCCAACTGCGCGATCAACTCAGGGGCGTGCGCTACGACGTCGCCATCGATCTGCGCGGCTCGCTCGTCACCTATATGCTGCCGGCCAAGCGCCGGTTCGTGTTCCGGAAAAGCGCGCTTGTGCGGCACAAGGTGGAGGAGGCGACAGCGCTGATGCGCGCGCCCCACACGCTGCATCCACGGCTGAAGCTCGACGAACAAGCGCGCCGGGACGCGCGCGCGGCGGCGCCCGAGGGGCCAACGCTCGTGCTCGGGCCAGGCGCGAGCATCATCGCCAAACGCTGGCGCGCGGAACGCTTCGCTGCGGTCGCGCGGCGGCTGACCGGGCCGGGCGCGCCGCTTGCGGGCGCCGCGATCCTCATCCTGGGCGGAGGCGAGGATGCGCCGATCGCCGCCGAGATCAGCGCCAGCCTTGCGGCCGACGGCGTGCGCGCCAAGAACCTCACCGGCGCGCTTGATCTCTTGGCCTGCGCGGCGCTTCTGGAGCGCACGACGCTGTTCATCGGCAATGACAGCGGGCTGATGCACATCGCGGCGGCCGTGGGGGCCCCGACGCTCGGCCTGTTCGGGCCGACCGACGAGCGGCTTTACGGACCGTGGGGGGACAGGGCGCGCGCGCTGCGCGGGCGGCCCTATGGGGAGCTTGCGGCGTTCGGCGATCCCCATGATGTGAACAAGACGCTGCTGGACGATCTCTCGATCGACGCGGTGGAGGCTGCGGCGCACGCGCTGCTGCACGGAGGAGGCCTCGCATGAAGTTTGATCTGCTCATCCGCGGCGGCGCGGCGTTCACGCCCGGCGGGCTTGTCGAGGCCGATATCGGCGTCACGGACGGACGCATCGCCGCGATCGGCACGCTTGGATCATCCGCATTTGGCGCAGCGTTCGACGCCAAAGGGCTCGCGGTGCTGCCGGGCGTGATCGACACCCAGGTGCATTTCCGCGAGCCGGGACTGACGCACAAGGAGGATCTGGAGTCCGGGTCCCGCGCGGCGGCGCTCGGCGGGGTCACCGCGGTGTTCGAGATGCCGAACACGACGCCGCCGACCTCCACGGCGGACGCGCTCAACGACAAGCTCGCGCGCGCCAAGGGGCGCATGCATGTGGATCATGCGTTCTACGCCGGCGCGACAGAGGAAAACGCCGATCACCTCGACGAACTCGAGCGCCTGCCCGGCTGCGCCGGGATCAAGACGTTCATGGGCTCCTCCACCGGCACGCTGCTGGTGAAGGACGATGCGGGGCTCAACCGGGTGCTGAAAAGCATCCGGCGGCGCGGCGCCTTCCACGCCGAGGATGAGGGGCGGCTCATCGAACGCAAACCGCTGGCGCGCGAGGGCGATTGGACGAGCCATCCGGAAGTGCGCGACGATCAGGCCGCGCTCCTGGCGGTGCAGCGGCTGGTCGCCGCGGCGCGGACGCATCGCAAGCGCGTGCATGTGCTGCACGTGTCCTCGAAGATCGAGATGGAGTTCCTGGCGACGGCGAAGGATGTGGCGACAGTCGAAACGCTGCCGCAATTCCTGAGCTTTGAAGCGCCTGGCGTGTATGAGCGGCTCAAAGGCTTCGCGCAGATGAACCCGCCGATCCGCTATGCCGCGGACCGCGCCGCGCTGTGGGATCTCGGGATCGCGCAGGGCGTCGTCGATGTTCTGGGCACCGATCATGCGCCGCATACGGCGGAAGAGAAGGCGAAGCCCTATCCGCAATCGCCGTCCGGCATGCCGGGGGTGCAGACGCTCGTGCCGGTGATGCTGACGCATGTCGCGGAGGGGCGGCTCAGCCTTGCGCGGTTCGTCGATCTGACGAGCGCGGGGCCGCAGCGCGTGTTCGGGATCGCCGGCAAGGGGCGGATCGCGCTCGGCTACGACGCCGATTTCACGCTCGTCGATCTCAAGGCCAAGCGCACGATCGCGGCGGCGGACATGGCCTCGAAGGCGGGCTGGACGCCGTTCGACGGCTTCGCCGCGCAGGGCTGGCCGATGGCGACGATCGTGCGCGGGCGGATCGTGATGCGCGACGGCGCGCTGGTGGAAAGCGGCGCGGGCGAACCGATCCGGTTCCTGGAGGCGCTGGCGTGAGCAACGAGGAACCGCCACGGGAAATTTCCGAAGGGCTCGCCGCGCATTTCGGTCGCGAACGCTGGAACGAGCACGTGAAACTGGCCGCCGGCGCGTTCAATGGTCTGGCTATCGCCTGCTTTGTGGGCGCTTTCGTTGCGCCTCTGGTGAATCCTGCGCCGCCGCAGGCTCTCGCGATCGCATCTTTGCTGACGTTCGGTGCTGCGCTGCATCTGGCAGCACACGCGATCCTGCGCTACTTTAGGGAGAAGGAGTGAGCCGATGGATCCGTATGTGCAAGCCGCATTGATCGCCGGCGGGGCGGGCGTCATCGTGTTCGTGATCCTTCGCTTCATCGTGCCGCTGTTGCCCGGCGATGGGCGTGAGCAGGAGCGGTTGGCCGCGATGCGCAAGGCCCGCGCGGAGCGCGAGGCGGCGGCGAAGCTGGCTGAATAGCGCTCAGGCGCCGAGCGCGTCGCGGTAGAGACGCGCATCCTCTTCGATGAAACAGCAGAACACGACGCGCGCGATAGTGGGCGCGAGCGGGAGCTGCTCGACCACGGTTTCAATGGCGATGTCGCGCGCCAAAGGCTTGGGCCAGCCGTACGCGCCGGCGCCGAGGGCCGGGAAGGCGATTTCCGCCAAGCCCGCGCGATCTGCGGCCAGCAGGCATTCGCGGTAGCAGGAGCCGAGACGGGCGAGCTTTTCTGCGCGGGGGCCAGGCGCGGCGTAGATAGGCGCGACGGTGTGAATGATGAAGCGCGCCGGCAGGTCGAAGCCCGGCGTCAGCAGCGCTTGGCCCTCGCCCAAGCCGCCGTACTGCGCAAGCAGCGCATTGAGCGCCGGCCCGGCGGCGCGGCGGATCGCGCCATCCACGCCCGCCCCGCCGATGAGGCGCGTGTTGGCGGCGTTGACGATGGCGTCGAGCGCCAAGGTCTCGATGCGCGCGACCACGACCTCCAGGCGGGCCGTCACGGCGCAATCTCCAGCGACGGAAACGCGCGCGTGCGCCGTTTGAGAGGCGCGAGGACCAGGCAGCGAGTCATCAGGGGATGATTAATGTCGACTAACGCAAAAATGTCCAAGACGGCGATTTCGCGCGTGCTGGCGGCGGTGATCGTCGCGGGCGGCGTGCTGGCGGCGGCCAGCGAAGCCTCGGCCGAACAGCGCGGCCGGCGCGGCCAGGCCACGATCCAGACCGAGCGCGGGACCTACCAGGCGCGCGGCGAAGTGCGGCGCGAACGCAGCGCGCGCGTGCGCGACCGCAGCGTGACCGGGCCGAACGGGCGAGAAACCAGCGTACATGACGAGCGCCGCTGGAATCGCGAAGAAGGCACGTATAGTCACGACCGCGAGCGCACGTTCGCGAACGGCGATACGCGCACCGTGGATGCCGACGCGCAACGCACCGGCGAAGGCGAATGGACCGCGCAGCGCCAGGTCACCGGGCGCAACGGCGAGACGCGCACGCAGACCGGCACGTTCACCGGCGAGCGGACCGAGAACGGCCGCATCGTCACCGGCGACATCCAGACGCAGAACCATGGCCAGGTGGATTACCAGCGCGAAGTGACGCGCGAGAACGGAACGCGCAGCGTCACTTCCAGCGCGACGTTCGAAGACGGCACGCAGATTTCGCGCTCCTCCAGCGGCGCCTGCGACGGCGCCGGCCATTGCGAGAGCCAAGGCGCGATCACGAACCGCCAGGGCGAAACCACGAGCTGGTCACAGAGCCGCACGCGCGACGGCGCTGACGTGTCCCGCGCCCGCGACGTGACGTTCAGCGATGGGACGACCCGCTCGGTCGACGCCGTCCGCGATGGAAACGGCGACGGCACCGGAAGCGTGGAGCGGACCGCCACCGGCCGCAACGGCGAAACGCGCACGCAGTCAGGTACCTACGAGGTCGAGCGCCGCCGCCGCTAGTGCGACGGACGCGGCGCTGCGCCGCGTTCAAGCCTCCGCGGCGGCAGGCTTGCCGCCCCCCTTGCTGAACCTCGGGCCCGGCCGCGCGCCGGGCCCGCTTTTCTTCGCGTCCGCGCGCTTGCGGCGGGGCGGGGGACGCGGTTCAAAGGCGCATGACCGACTCCGCCATCGCCAAGATCATCGAGCCCAAGCCGCGCGATCTGGGCGATGGGTTCATGGTGCGCCGCATCCTGCCGACGGTCGAGCGGCGCACCGTCGGGCCGTTCGTGTTCCTCGATCAGATGGGGCCGACGCGGCTGGCTGCGGGCCAGGGGCTCGATGTGCGGCCGCATCCGCATATCGGGCTCGCCACCGTGACCTACCTCTACGAAGGGGAGATCCTGCATCGGGATTCGCTGGGCTATGTGCAGCCGATCCGGCCGGGCGAACTCAATTGGATGAGCGCGGGGCGCGGGATCGTGCATTCGGAGCGCTCCAGCGAGGCGGTGCGGGCCGAGGGCGGGCCGGTGTTCGGGCTGCAGGCATGGGTGGCGCTGCCGCTCGCGGAGGAGGAGTCCGCGCCGAGCTTCGATCACTACGACGCCGACAAGCTGCCGAAGCTCTACGCCGAGAACGTGCAGATCACGGTGATCGCCGGCGAGGGATTCGGCAAGAAGTCGCCGGCGCGGACGCTGTCGCCGATGGTCTACGCGGACGTCGCCATGCAGGCGGGCGGCGATTTCGAGTTCGGCGAGGTGTTCGAAGAACGGGCGCTTTACGTGTCGATGGGCGCGGTGCGCGTGAACGGCGAGGCGGTTCAGGCGGGGCGCCTGGCGATCCTCACAGGCGGCGCGCGGATCACGGCGGAGGCGGATGCGCGCATTGCGCTCCTGGGCGGGCCGCCGCTCGATGCGCCGCGGCACGTGTGGTGGAATTTCGTTGCTTCATCGCGAGAGAAACTCGAGGCGGCGAAGGCGCGGTGGAAGGCGGGCGGGTTCGACCGCGTGCCCGGCGACGATGAATTCATTCCACTTCCGGAGAATTGAAACATGAACGGCGCCGACGCCCTGATCAAGACGTTCGCCGATTGCGGCGTGGACGCATGCTTCGCCAATCCGGGCACGAGCGAGATGCATCTGGTCACCGCGCTCGACCGCGAGCCGCGGATCCGCTCGGCGCTCTGCCTGTTCGAAGGCGTCGCCACGGGCGCCGCGGACGGCTATGCGCGGATCGCGCAGAAGCCGGCGATGACGCTGTTGCATCTTGGCCCCGGCTACCTCAATGGCGGCGCCAATCTGCACGATGCGCGGCGCGCGTTCTCGCCGACGATCAATGTCATCGGCGATCACGCCACCTATCACCGCCATCTCGATGCACCGCTGACGAGCGATATCGAAACGCTGGTCAAGCCGCTCTCGGCGTGGACGGACGTGGTGCGCACGCCGGGAGAGGCGGGCGCCAAGGCGGCGGCGGCGTATGCGGCGAGCTTCGGGCCGCCGGGCGGCAACGCGTTCCTGATCCTGCCGGCCGACAGCGCTTGGAGCGAAGGCGGCGCAATGGGGCGCAAGCCGCCCACACCTTCCACGAAGACGCCGGACGCTGTGCTGGTGGAAGAGATCGCGCGCTCGATCAAGGCGGCGAAGAAGCCGGCAGTGCTTGTCAATGGCGATGCGCTGTCCGAAGCGGGTCTTTCGCATCTGGCGCGGTTGGATGCAGCGGGCGTGTTCGTGCTCTCGGACACGTTCTCGGTGATGCAGCGGCGCGGGGCCGGGATGTATGCGCCGACGCGGCTGCCGTATTTCGGGGAGCAGGCGCTGGAGACGCTCGCCGGCGTCGATCTTCTGGTCACGATCGGGACCAAGCATCCGGTGGCGTTTTTCGCCTATCCCGGCAAGCCAAGCGAACTCACGCCCGAAGGCGCGGCGCGGCTATCGCTCGGCGGGCCGGAAATCAACTCGGCTGTAGCGGTGGAGATGCTGGCGGAGGCGCTCGGCGCGCCGCGCGCTGCGCCGCGCAACGCGGCGACGGCGCCGGACGCGCCGACGGGCGCGCTGACGCCGGAGGCGGCGGGCTTCTCGCTGGCGCGGCACATGCCGGAAGGCGCGATCGTCGCGGACGACAGCGTGACGGCGGGGCTTTCGATCCTGTTTCCGACGATGCAGGCGGCGCCGCACGATTGGCTCTTCCACACCGGCGGCGCGATCGGGCAAGGCATGCCGATGGCGGTGGGCGCGGCGGTCGCGGCCCGGGACCGCAAAGTGATCGCGCTCTGCGGCGACGGGGCGGCGATGTATACGGTGCAGGCGCTGTGGACGATGGCGCGCGAGAAGCTCGACATCACGGTCGTGATTTTCGCCAACCGGATCTATCGCATCCTGCTGATCGAACTGGCGCGCACGGGCGCGGGCAATCCGGGGCCGACGGCGCAAGCGATGCTGTCGCTCGGCGATCCGGCGCTCGACTGGGTGAAGATGGCGCAAGCACAGGGCGTGGACGCCGCGCGCTGCGAGACGGCGGAGGATTTCGACCGCACGCTGGCGCGGATGCTGGCGCAGAAAGGCCCGACGCTGATCGAGGCGGTGGTTTGACTTTGTATTGGCGCGCCCGCGCCGTGACGCTCGGTGTCGCCGTCGAGGCGCGCCGATTGGATTGCCGGCGCGCGAGGGCGCGTCTTCTTGCGGGCGGCGCATCGATTCAGCTTGGCGGACCACTGCCGAAGTCGAGCGAAGCGATCCCGGGGGTAGGGGGAGGGGGGGTGCAGCCTTGTGCGCAGGCGCTGCAGCATGCGGTTCGTTTTCACCCTACCCTTCGGAGCGCGTGAGCCATGACTGAGCGCGCGCCGATCGCAGCGGTCGGGGTCGTCTGTATACGGAGGGACGAGGTGCTGCTGATCCGGCGGGGCAAGCCGCCGCGGGAGGGCGAGTGGAGCCTGCCGGGCGGGCGGATCGAGTGGGGCGAGCGGGCGCGTGACGCGGCGCTGCGGGAACTGCGCGAAGAGACCGGGGTCGCGGCCGAGATCGTCGGGCTCGTGGATGTGGTGGACGGATTGTTCGCCAGCCGCACGCAGGGCGAGACCTGGGGGCATTACGTGCTGGTGGACTTCGCGGCGCGGTGGGCGAGGGGCGAACCGCGCGCGGGGGATGACGCCGCGGAAGCCAGATTCGTCCCGATCTCGGCGGTGGACTCTCTGTCAATGTGGAGCGAAACCGTACGCGTGATCCACGCCGCGCACGCGATGATCGCGGCCCAAGACTAGAGACGGAAACGCGCCATGTCCTACAAGCCCTTCGATCTCACCGGCAAAGTCGCGCTCGTCACCGGCGGCAATCGCGGCATCGGCTACGGCATGGCGGAGGCGCTCGGGCAATCGGGCGCCGCCATCGCGATCTGGGGGCGGGGCGCGGAGCGCAACGAGGAAGCGATCGCCAAGCTCACGGCGCAAGGGATCAAGGCGAAGGGCTATGTCGTGGACGTCGCCGACGAAGCGGCAGTCATCGCCGCGACCGCGCAGACGGTCGCCGATTTCGGCCGGCTCGACACCGTGATCGCCAACGCCGGCATTGGCGGGGGCGCGCCGAGCTTCGCGGAATTCCCCACCGAGCAATGGCGCCGCGTGCTCGCCGTCGATCTCGACGGCGTGTTCTGGACGTTCCGCGAAGCGTGCAAGCACATCGTGGCGCGCGCCAAGGCCGGCGATCCCGGCGGCTCGCTGATCGCGATCTCGTCGGTCTCGGCCATCCATGGCGCGCCGCGCAACCAGGCCTATGCGTCGGCGAAAGGCGCGCTCACGGCGATGACCAAGGGGATCGCGATGGAGTACGCGCGCTACGGCGTGCGCGCCAACACGATCCTGCCTGGCTGGGTGCACACCGAGCTTGCAGGCCCCGCGCTCGATTCCAAGGGCTTTCAGGAGAAGGTGCTGCCGCGCATGCCGGTGCGGCGCTGGGGCGATCCGGCCGATTTCGGCGGCATCGCCGTCTATCTCGCGTCCGACGCGAGCGCCTTCCACACCGCCGACCTGATCGTCATCGACGGCGGCTACACGGCGTTTTGAGCCTCAGCGACTTTCGCGGTCATTCCGCGCCGGTCTCGGCATCCAGTTCCGCCAGGAGTTCACGCACGACCTCGCGTGCGGGACGGGTCCGGCCGGCGGCGGCATCCGCCAGAGCCGGGGAAATGAAGGCGCGAGCGGCTTCCAGTTCGCGCCGGTAGAACACCAGCGCCTTCTCCAGAAGCGCTTCGCGGGAGGCGAATCGCCCAGCCGCCACTTCCGCATCGATCCGCGCGAGCGCTTCCGCCGAAAGCGTTACAGGATTCTGACTCATGGGTTCTTCATAGGACGGAGCGCCCGCGCCAGTCAGGCGCCCGCCGCAGGGGGCGCTTTACAGGGCGGGTCCGCTCGTCGATTTTGCGCGCCAGACGATTGCACCGGAGGGCGACAATGAGATGGGCTTTGGCCGCGGGCGCGGCGCTGGTTTTCCTGGCCGGCGCGGCGGAGGCGCGGACGTGGCGGATCGAGCCGGGGCCGAACGCGCAGGCCGAGTTGCAGCAGGCGCTGATCGAGGCGCGCCCGGGCGACACGGTGCGGCTCGACGATGGGCGTTATGTGCTGAGCGCGGGGCTGTCGCTCGACGTCGATCGGGTGACGATCCGCGGCGAAGGGCATGACCGCACCATTCTCGACTTCTCGAACCAGCGGCAGGGCGCGGAGGGGCTCATGGTCACCTCCGACCGGGTGACGCTGCGCGACTTCGCGGTGGAGAACGCCAAGGGCGACGCGATCAAGGCGCAGGGCTGCGACCAGATCTCGTTCATCCGCGTCCGCGCGGAATGGACGGGGGGGCCAAGCCCCAACAACGGCGCTTACGGCCTCTATCCGGTGAACTGCACCAATGTGCTGATCGAAGAATCGATCGCGCGGGGGGCCTCTGACGCGGGCATCTATGTCGGGCAATCGCGCAACATCATCGTGCGCGCATCGCTGGCGGAGCTGAACGTCGCCGGGATCGAGATCGAGAACTCGTTCAACGCCGACGTCTACCGCAACACGACGACGCGCAACACCGGCGGGATATTGGTGTTCGACCTGCCGGGGCTGCCGCAGGTGGGCGGGCATTCGGTGCGGGTGTTCGAGAACCGGATCGTCGACAACAACACCGACAATTTCGCGCCCGAGGGCAATATCGTGGCCGGCGTGCCGTCCGGCACGGGCGTGCTGGTGATGGCCAACCGCAACGTGCACATTTTCGACAATGAGATCGGCGACAACGGCACCGTCAATGTGATGCTCATCGCCTATCGCGGCGAGATCCCGGATACGCGCTACAATCCGCTGCCGCGCGACATCGTCATCCGCGACAACAGCTTCGGGCGCGTGGGGTTTGCGCCGGACGGCGATCTGGCGGCGCTGGCGCAGATGGGCGTTGCGCTGCCCGACGTGATCTGGGACGGCGCGGAGATCTATTCGGCCGCGGGCGCGCCGCAAACCGAGCCGGTCCGGATCACGATGCAGAACAACGCGGCGCCGGGGCGGGCGCCTACCTTCCTTTCGCTGGGCGTGCCGGTCGCGGGCGCGGCGCTTTCGGAGGCGCAGCCGCGCATGGAGATGCCGCCGGCCGCGTCCGTCGAAGCGCCCGCTCGCGTGCGGCTGCCGCAGGACTGATGCGGGCGCGCGCGCTCGCCGGGTTCGCGATCGCGGCGATGGCGCTTTGCCTCGCCGCGCTTGCGGGCGCGCAGGCGCAGCGGCCGGTGAATGCGCGGCTCCTGCTTGGGGATGCGCCGGCGGCGCGGCTCTCGGACTATCGGCTGTTCCTGGATTCAGGCGCACGCACGCCGAACGCACGGGTGACGCCCTACGGGCTCAACACCGAGCTCTACGCCGATGGGGCGGTGAAGTTCCGCTACGTGTTCATTCCGCCGGGCGCGCAGGCGCAATATCATGAAAGCGAGGTCTTCGCGTTTCCGGTCGGGACCGCGCTCATCAAGACGTTCGCCGCGCCGGGCGCAGACGGGACGATGCGGTTCCTGGAGACGCGGCTGCTGATCCATCGCGACGACGGCTGGGTCGCCTATCCCTATGTGTGGAACGAGGCGCAGAGCGAGGCGGTCTATTCGCCGATCGGGGCGGAGATTCCGGTCGCATGGCGGGACGCTGCGGGCGACGAGCACGCGCTCGCCTGGCGCGTTCCCAATCGTAACCAGTGCAAGGGCTGCCATGACCGCGACGGCGTGGTCGCGCCGATCGGGCCGAGCGCACGAAACCTCAACCGCGATTATCCGTATGCGGAGGGCGCCGCCAACCAACTGACGTATTGGGCGACGCTGGGGCTGCTCGCGGGCGCGCCCGCCCCGTCAGACGCGCCGCGGGCGCCGGACGCTTACGCCGCCGACGATGCGCCGCTGGCGCTGCGGGCGCGGACTTATCTCGATGTGAATTGCGCGCATTGCCACAATCCGCGCGGGCCGGCGGCGACATCGGGGCTCGATCTCCGGCTCGCGAACGAGGCGGCGTATTCGTGGGGCGTCATGAAGCCGCCGGTGGCGGCGGGGCGCGCCTCTGCGGGGATGGCGTTCTCGATCGAGCCCGGCCATCCCGAGCGCTCGATCCTGCTGCATCGCATGGAGAGCCTCGATCCCGGCGTGATGATGCCGGAGCTCGGGCGCCAGACCGTTGACGCGCGCGCGGTCGCGCTCATCCGCGAATGGATCGCGGAGATGGAATAGGGAGTAGGGAATAGGGAATTTTTGTCCGCCTTCATTCCGCGCGGAGCATCGCACCACGATGCGGAGACCCGGAACCAGGGGATTGCAGACCATCGCCCTTGGCCTCTGGGTTCCGGATCGCGCTGCGCGCGTCCGGAATGAGGGCGTTCCCCCTACTCCCTATTCCCGACTTCACATCCGCCAGATCTGCAGTTCGAGGGCGGCGCGGATGACCATCCAGGCGAGCGTGATCGAGGCGATGGTGAAGATCAGGAAGCGCAGCATGATGATGTTGGCCGTCGCCTGCACCAGCGAATGGATGATGCGCAGGCCGACATAGGCCCAGGCCAGCGTGATCGCCATGGAATCGGCGGCGCTGGCGATCTGGATGGAGAGCGCCGCGGCGTAGAAGATCGTCGGCTGTTCGTGCAGATGGTTGTAGTTTTCCGCGGGGCGCTGCACGGCGCGGGGTAGATCAAGCTTGCCGGTGCGTTCGGCCTCCTGCGGGTCGATCCCGGCCTTGCGCATCGCCGGGATCCGGGCGGCGTAAAGCCACAGCCACATCACCAGCGTCCACAGAACGAGCGCCAGCACGGGCGCGATCATGCCGTTGTCGAACATCAGTTCACTCCCCGTTGTCGTTTCCTTGAGGCTTGGACCGCAGCCGTTGGGGAAGGCAAGACCCTTCGCCCTTGACGGACGATGCGTCAGGGGCGCTCTCTTCGCGCCCGAAGAGAGGAAACCCATGTCATTACGTACGCCGATCTGCGATCTCCTGGACATCGAGCACCCGATCCTGCTGGCGGGCATGGGCGGGGTCTCCTACGCGCCGCTCGCGGCGGCGGTGTCGAATGCGGGCGGGTACGGCGTGCTGGGCATGGCCGGGCGCACGCTCGACGAGCTGCGCGACAACATGCGCGAGACCAGGCGGCTCACGGACCGGCCGTTCGGCGTCGATCTTCTGGCGGCGACGCCGGAGCACCTCACGGCGGCGGTCGACATCATCATCAACGAAGGCGCAAGCGCGTTCGTGGCGGGGTTGGGCGTGCCGATGCCGATCATGGAGAAGCTCAAGCGGGCGGGCCTCAAGGTGATGGTCGTGGGCGGCGCTGTGCGCCATGCGGTGAAGGCCGAGCAGGCGGGCTGCGACGCCGTCATCTGCCAAGGCGGCGAAGGGGGCGGGCATACAGGGCTCGTGGGCACGATGCCGCTCGTGGCGCAGGCGGTCGAGGCAGTGAAGATCCCGGTCATCGCGGCGGGCGGGCTCTATGACGGGCGCGGGCTCGCCGCATCGCTGGCGCTCGGCGCGCAGGGCGTGTGGATGGGCACGCGCTTCATCGCCAGCACAGAGGCGCATGCGGGGCAGATGTACAAGGACGTGATCCTGGAAGCCGGCGACGAAGACACCATCCGTACACGGTGCTATTCGGGAAAACCGATGCGGGTGAAGAAGAATTCCTATGTCGAGGATTGGGAGCGGCGCCCGCAGGACATCCAGGCGTTCCCGATGCAGGCGATGATCAGCGTGCGCAACAACGCCATGGGCGGAATCGGCGGGCAGACCGACGGCCTCGACATCGACAAGTCCGCGTTCGCGATGGGGCAAGGCGCGGGGGGCGTTCATGACGTGCTTCCCGCCGGCGAGATCGTGCGCCGGATCATGGCCGAGGCGCACGCCGCGATCGCAAGGCTCGCGACGCTGCAGCAGCGCAGCCCGGCCGGCGCGGCGGCGGCATGAACGCGATCGACTTCTCCGGCAAGCGCGCGCTCGTCGTCGGCGGCTCGAGCGGAATCGGCAACGGCATCGCCCAGGCATTCCGCGCGCAAGGCGCCGAGACGCATGTGTGGGGCACGCGCGCGAACGCTTCCGACTATGCGAAGGCCGAGGGCTGCGATCTCGACGGGCTCCTCTATACGCGGATGGACGCGAGCGATTTCGCGGCGGTGGAGGCCTATCAGCCGCCGTTCGACAGCCTCGACGTGCTGGTGCTGTCGCAAGGCACGGTGCTCTACAAGCGCCAGGAATTCGCGATGGACGGATTCCAGAAGGTCGTGGACGTGAATCTCAATTCCGTCATGGCCTGCGCGATGAAGTTCAAGCCGATGCTGACGGCGAGCAAGGGGTCGCTGATCATCATCAGCTCGACCTCGGCGTTTCACGCCACGCGCGGCAATCCAGCGTACAACGCCTCGAAGACGGCGCTGATCGGCCTCACGCGCACGCTCGGCCAGGCGTGGGCGGGCGAGGGCGTGCGGGTGAACTGCATCGCGCCGGGGCTCGTCGACACCAAGCTCACGAAAGTGACGACCGAAAATCCCGAACGCCTGGCGGCGAGCCTGCGCTCGATTCCGCTCGGGCGGCTCGGGCGGCCGGAGGACATGGCGGGCGTGGCGCTCTTCCTCGCCTCGCCGCTGGCGGCGTACGTGATCGGGCAGACGATCCCGGTCGACGGCGGGCTGATCCTTTAATTTCTTGTGGCGCGCCGGCGCTGTAACGGGCGCGCGTGGGCGCGATTTCTGCCGGCGTCGGTTGCGCTGGCGCTCCCGATCGGCTGGGCGGCGTGTTATGGTGGCGTCATGAATGCGCCGATCCGTCCGAATCCGCCAAACGCGGTTGCGCACCGGTTCACGGTGGCTGAGGTGGTGCGGCTCTCCGAGGAGGGGAGGCTGCCCGAACGCGGCCGCATCGAGCTCGTCGACGGGAGGATCGAGATCAGGCCGACCGACGGGGAGCTGCACACCTTCGCACTCCAGGCGCTGGCGAATTTCTTCAACGGCCGCTCAGAGCGCGGGCCGGTTCTCGCAGACGCCCTCGACGTTCGGGTGAAGGCGACGCTGAAGATCGATGACTATCACGCGCGCGAGCCGGACTTGATGATCACCCGGCGGTTTGCGGGCGTGCGGTTTCCAGCGCCAGACGACGTCGTGCTGATCGTGGAGGCTTCGGTTTCCTCTCGCGCGCGCGATCTCGACGAGAAGCGCAAGGTGTACGCCCAGGCCGGCATCGGCGAATATTGGGTGTGGGAAGCGGAGGCGGAGACGCTGCACGTGTTCCGTGATCCGGCGGACGGAGATTACGCGACCGCGCGGATCGCGCGCGCCGGTGAGACGGCGGCGCCGCTGTTCGCGCCGGCGATGGCGCTGACGGTGGACGATCTCATTCCGCGTTGAAGACGCAATGGCGTCAAACCGCGATCGTTCCTTCGCTTACCTTCACCGCTTGGCCGCCGATGCGCACCGCGTTGAGCTTGCCGCCGGCGAGTTCGAGTTCGAGGCCGATCAGCGAGGGGCGGCCCATCTCGACGCCTTGCAGGATCGGCAAAGTGTGCCAGCCGTCGGCGAGGCCTTCGAAGCGCGCGAGCGCGCCGGCGACGCTTGCGGCGGCGCTGCCGGTGGCGGGGTCCTCCGGGACGCCGATCGCCGGCGCAAACATCCGTGCACGGAACGCATGGGCGGCTTCGCGCTCGGCGCGGGCGTAGAGGAAGAGCTCGGTCGCGCCCAGCGCTTCGGCGGCGGCCGCCGGCGTCGGCCAGGCGCGGGCGAGCGCGTCGAGGCTGGCGAGCGGCACGCACACATAAGCCACGCCGGCGGAATAGAGCGTGGGGATGTGGCGGTCGAAGCCGATGTCGTCGGGCGCGAGGCCGAGGGCGGCGGCGACGACGTCGTCAGCCGGCGCAAGGCCCGCCTCCTGCGCCAGCTTAGGGGCGTCGAACTCGGCGAAGCTGGCGCCCTCCCTCGCCACTTTCACCGCGCAGCGGACGAGGCCGATCTTCTCCTCCAGCACCAGGAGCACGTCGTTCACGGCGCGGCCATGGCGGCGTTCGGCCAGCGCGATCGCGCCGCCGATGGTGGGGTGGCCGGCGAAGGGGAGCTCCTTGCCGGGCGTAAAGATTCGCGCCGCCGCGGCGTGCATCGCGTCGGCGGGCGTGCGGATGAAGATCGTCTCCGAGAGGTTGAACTCGCGGGCGATCGTCTGCATCTGCACGTCGCTCAAGCGATCGGCGTCGAACACGACGGCCAGCGGATTGCCGGCGAAGCGCCGGTCGGTGAAGACGTCGTAGGTGGCGAACGGCAGCGTGGGCATCGTCGGCTCCAAGGGGCGGCAGCGATAGAGCCGATCTGGCCGAAAAGCGAGGGGCCGAAAACGGGTAGGCGCTTCCGCGGGCGGCGCGTTCCTGCTTGAGTGCGGCGCGAGGGAGAAGGCGATGTTGCGATTGGCTGCGGCGCTGGCGGGCGCTGGCTTCCTGGTGGTCGCGGCGGCGGCGCAGACGCCGGGCGATCCTTCCTTCGGGCGCGGGGAGCGCGTGTCGGGGCATGCGTTCGCGACGCGTTCGCCGGTGATCGCGCCGCACGGGGCGGCGGCGGCCGC
>JACAEE010000119.1 GCA_013389015.1 Hydrogenophilaceae bacterium
GCCCCAGCCGGCGCGGGCCCAGGACCCGCCGCGCGCCGCGCCGCCTCCCCCCGCGCGGGCGCCCGAGCCGCCGCCAGCGCCGGAACCGGAGCCCAAGAAGAAAAAGAAGGGCTGGTTCTAGACTGCGTCCGGGCGCTGGCAAGCGATCCCCGGCGCAGCCGTCTTGAGCCTCGCCGCCAATGATCTAGGCTCCCTCCAAAAGGGAGAGCGCGATGCTGGCTTGGCGGATCGGCGAGGTGAACGTCACCCGCCTGCTAGAGATCGAGCTCGTGACGCCCTATGATCCCGAGCGCCCCTTCCTCGCCGAAGCGACGCCGGAGGAATTGCGGCGCATGCCCTGGCTCTACCCGCACTTCGTGACGCCCGAAGGCGCGCTGAAGATATCCGTCCACGCCCTGCTGATCGACGCGCCAGGCAAGCGCGTCATCGTCGACACCTGCTTCGGCAACGACAAGCCGCACGCCCTGATCGATCGCCAGCCGTTGCAGACGCGCTTCCTGGAGGAAATGGCGGACATCGGCTGGCCGCGCGAGCGCGTCGACGTCGTCGTCTGCACCCACCTCCATGTCGATCATGTCGGCTGGAACACGATGAAGGACGCCGATCGCTGGGTCCCGACCTTTCCGAACGCGCGCTACCTCATCGGCCGTGAGGAATGGGCCTTCTGGTCCGCACAGCAGGACAAGGGATCGGTCCGCGTCATGGAGCAATCCGTGCGCCCGGTGCTCGATGCCGGGCTCGTCGACCTCGTCGAGGTCGACCATCGCATCTCCAACGAGATCCGCCTCACGCCCACGGTCGGCCACACGCCCGGCCATGTCAGCGTGCTGATCGAGTCCCAAGGCGAACGCGCGATCATCACCGGCGACCTGATGCACCACCCCTGCCAGGTCACGCGCCCCGAATGGGCGCCCTACGCCGACAGCGACCCCGACCAGGCCCGCCGCACCCGGCGCAAATTTGTCTCCGATCACGCCGATCAGCCGGTGCTGATCATCGGCACGCACTTCGCCGCGCCCACGGCCGGCCGCATCCGGCGCGACGGCGACGCCTTCCGCTTCCAGGTCTGAACCTACGCGCTCGCCGCGTCGAGCTCGGCCATGTCGGCGTCGCTCAAGGTGAGCCGCACCGCGCCCATGATCTCGTGCAGCTGCTCGACATTGGTGACGCTGGCGATCGGCGCAGCGATCGCCGGCTTGGCCATGATCCAGGCGAGCGCGACCTGCGCCGGCCTGGCGCTGCGGCGCTCGCTCACCGCATCGAGCGCCTTGAGCACGCGCCCGCCCTTGTCGGTCAGGTAGCGGTCCATCCGGCCGCCGCGCACGCTCTTCGCCTTGTCGTCGGCGTGGCGATACTTGCCGGTCAGGAACCCCGACGCGAGCCCGTAATACGGAATGATCGAGACGCCCTCGCGCACGCATAGCGGAACCAGCTCCGCCTCGATTCCGCGCTCCATGAGATTGTATTCGGGCTGCAGCGTCTCGAAGCGCGCCAGCGATCCCGCGGCGCTGGCGCCAAGCGCCTGAGACAGCCGCGCCGCCGTGAAGTTCGACGCCCCGACCGCGCGCGCCTTGCCCGCCTTCACCAGCGCGTCGAACGCCGCCATGTATTCCTCCGGCGCGACCGCGTCATCGTCGCGATGCGCCTGGTAGAGGTCGACATAGTCCGTCTGCAGGCGCCGCAGTGAATCGTCGAACGCGGCCTCGATATTGGCGCGGCGTAGTCCTGGCCGCTTAGGCCACATCCCGACCTTCGTGGCGATGACGACCTTGTCGCGCTTGCCGCTCGCTTTCAGCCAATGGCCAATGACGGTTTCCGATTCTCCGCCCTGATTGCCCGGCGCCCAGGCCGAATAGACGTCGGCCGTATCGATCGCGTTCCCGCCCAGCTCCACGAACGCGTCGAGGATGATGTTGGCCTTCGCCTGATCGACATTCCAGCCGAACACATTGCCGCCCAGCATCAGCGGCGTGATGTCGATCCCCGTGCGTCCCAGCTTGCGTTTGATCACGGCGCTCCTCCTCGCCGAGGCATCTAGGCGCGGCGCGCGGCGTGATCAATCCGCTTCCCCCGCCGCGCCTCAACGCTGGACTCGAACACGGCGCAGGCGGCGCGCGCCCGGCAGGCTGCGCTGGATGGGCGAGCCCGGCCCGCTGTTCTTTCCTCGCCGGCGCCGCAAATGCGCGATAGAAGGCCGATGCCAGCAGCGGGCGCTGTCGCCGCCGATGAAGTGAAAGCGCGATGACCGACGCCGAAGCCGCCGCCGCGATCGCCGCCCGCCTTGAGCCGGGCGAAAGCTTGCTCTGGTCGCAAGCCGCCCCCAGCGGCGCCTTGGCCGAGGAGGCCGCGCCTCTTCTCGCCTTCACCATCGTCTGGAACGTCTTCGTCTGGGCGGCCGCCTGGATCGCGATCCGCGACCGCAGCGTCAAGGAAGGGCTGCGCGATAGCCCTACGCCCGTCGTCGTGCTCGTGATCTTCGTTCTGGTGGGCCTCTTCCTTCTTTACGGGTCGGCGACGACGTTCGGCAGCGCCTGGTCGACCAGCTATGGCCTCACGGATCGGCGCGTGATCATCGCCCGCGAGGCGCCGTTCCGCGCCACGCACAGCTACGGCCCCGCCGCATTTGCGCGGATGGAGGTGCGCGAGGGCGACATCTGGTTCGACTACGGCGACTCCGGCAAGCACGGCCCGCGCAACCGCGAACGCCTGCGCAGCGTGCCCGAGCCCGAAGCGCTGGCCGCTCGCATCCGCGCCGCGCTGGCCTCTGAGGCCGAACAAGCGGCCGAACCCGCGCCTTGACGGCGCGCAGGGCAGGTCTAGTCTCCGCGCCGTTCTCCGGGGCGCCCTGATCGCAGGGCTGAGAGGCGGGCTTCTCCCGCGACCCGCCGAACCTGATCCGGGTCATGCCGGCGAAGGGAGAGACGCCATGACAAGACTCACAGACCAGGACCGCATCGCCCGCACCCGTCTGCTGGCGCGCATCGTCGGGCCGTTCCTGCTCGTCGCTGGCGCGGCCGTCGCCCTGCGCGCGAACACGATCGACACCCTCTTTCCCGCCTTCTTCCAAGACACGCCCCTGGTGCTGATCACCGGCGTTTTCACGCTGATGGTCGGCCTCGTGATGGTCGCCGCGCATCATCATTGGAACTCGCTCGCCGCCAGCGTGATCTCGGTGCTCGCCATCGTCGCTGTGATCCGCGGCGTGACGCTGATGCTGGCGCCCGATCTCGCCGCCGCCCTTGCCGAGGGCGTGACGCATGCCCCCGCCGTTCCGCTCGCCCTGGCTGCGCTCATCGCGATCGTCGGGGCGTGGCTCACCTTCATCGGTTGGCTCCAGAAAGCTGAAAGCGCCTCATGAACAAGCCCGAGAACCCCGCCGCCTTCCGTCCCGCGATCACGGCCGAGCCGATTCCCGGCTCGCGCAAAGTGTACGCCTCGGGCTGCGCGCATCCCGATCTGCGCGTGCCGTTCCGCGAAGTCGCGCTGCACCCGAGCGCGAACGAGCCGCCCGTCACGCTCTACGATTCAAGCGGCCCCTACAGCGATCCCGCGCAGGCGATCGATATCGAACGCGGCCTCGCCCGCACGCGCGAAGCCTGGGTGAAGGCGCGCGGCGATGTCGAGGAAATCGAAGGCCGCGCCGTGCAGCCGGCGGACAACGGCGATCTCTCGCCGGACAAACTCACGCCGGAGTTTCCCAACAAGCCCCGCGTGCTGCGCGCCAAGGCCGGCGCCTGCGTCACGCAGCTCGAGTACGCGCGCCGCGGGATCATCACGCCGGAGATGGAATTCGTCGCCATCCGCGAAAACCTGCGCCGGAGCGCCGGCGCCCCAAGAGACGGCGAAGACTTCGGCGCGTCCATCCCCGATTTCGTCACGCCCGAATTCGTCCGCAGCGAAATCGCGCGCGGACGCGCCATCATCCCCGCCAACATCAACCACGCCGAACTCGAGCCGATGATCATCGGCCGCAACTTCCTGGTGAAGATCAACGCCAATATCGGCAACAGCGCCGTCACCTCCTCCATGGCCGAAGAGGTGGAGAAGATGGTGTGGTCGATCCGCTGGGGCGCCGACACCGTGATGGACCTCTCCACGGGGCGCAACATCCACAACATCCGCGAATGGATCATCCGCAACGCGCCCGTGCCTATCGGCACCGTGCCGATCTACCAGGCGCTGGAGAAAGTCGGCGGAATCGCGGAGGATCTCACCTGGGAGATCTATCGTGACACGCTGATCGAGCAGGCCGAGCAGGGCGTCGATTACTTCACCGTCCACGCCGGCGTGCGCCTGGCTTACATCCACCTCACCGCCAAGCGCGTGACCGGCATCGTCTCCCGCGGCGGCTCGATCATGGCCAAGTGGTGCCTCGCGCACCACAAGGAGAGCTTCCTCTACACCCACTTCGCCGACATCTGCGAGATCATGCGCGCCTATGACGTGAGCTTCTCATTGGGCGACGGCCTGCGCCCCGGCAGCATTGCGGACGCCAATGACGCCGCGCAGTTTGCAGAGCTGGAAACGCTGGGCGAACTCACCAAGATCGCTTGGGATCACGGCGTGCAGGTGATGATCGAAGGCCCCGGCCACGTGCCGATGCACAAGATCAAGGAGAACATGGACAAGCAATTGTCCGTATGCGGAGAAGCGCCGTTCTACACGCTGGGGCCCCTGACGACAGACATCGCGCCGGGCTACGACCACATCACGTCTGCGATAGGCGCCGCGATGATCGGCTGGTTCGGCACGGCGATGCTCTGCTACGTCACGCCGAAGGAACACTTAGGGTTGCCCGACCGCGAGGACGTGCGCCAGGGCGTCATCGCCTACAAGATCGCCGCCCACGCCGCCGACTTGGCGAAGGGCCACCCGGCCGCCCGCGCCCACGACGACGCGCTCTCCCGCGCCCGTTTCGAGTTCCGCTGGGAAGACCAGTTCAATCTCGGCTTAGACCCCGAAACCGCGCGCAGCTTCCACGACGAAACATTGCCGAAAGAGGCGCACAAAACCGCGCACTTCTGCTCCATGTGCGGGCCGAAATTCTGCTCGATGAAAATCACCCAGGACGTGCGGGACTACGCGAAGGCGAAGGAAGAGGCGGAAGCGGGGATGGCCGAGATGAGCAAGAGGTTCCGCGAGGGAGGCGGGGAGATCGATGTTGCGGTATGACAAGGGCGTGTGGAACGACCCTTGCTATGGCGAAGGCGCTTTGGCCTTCGGAGCGTACTTTGTAGACGCCTTGAGTTTCCTCATAAGGTGCTGACAGAGAACAATCGTCTCAAGCGCGATTTGAGGGTCTTCAATCCACCCGTTCTCATGGGCACATGGGTTGCGAATTCCCAGCATGGAGCCCGCGAACAGCCGGTGATAGCCCGCTTGTTCGTCCTGCTCGCTTTGAGTCTCCTGCGCGTTCAACGGAATGATCGGCCCGTTGGGCGAGAATGCCTTCTCCATCAACCGGGTGCCGCTAAGCCCTTCATTGCTGACGCGCCTCACTTCCTCATCGAGCATCTTGAACGCTGCCTCGACAGCCTCCGAGTAAAAGCCCGAGACAAAGAGATCACGCGAAACAGCGAGGACTTCCGCGTCCTCCACAACCACCAGAAAGTTTTCGTGGACAGTGTTCTGACCTGAACTAGGACCTGGCAGCGCGAGCATACGCGGAGCTGGCAACTGCAGCACTGCCGCACCTAGACCGATCCGATACACGGCCTCCTGGAATTTGCGAATCGCGTCGAACATCTCACGTCAAATACTTCTTCATGTTGGCAAAGATTGACTCGATCTGCTCGTTGTTGGCATCGGCACTGATGTGAATCTGAACGTTTACATTTAGCGGAGGCAATTGCTGCTTCTCCACAGGCAGTTTGCCGGGCTCTCGCCTCGATGAGGGCGGCGCATCGGAAGCCGCCCGCCTCGGCCGCTCTGAGCCGGCAGTACGCGCCCTCGGCGCTTCGTCCGGCGGTTCAGATGCACCAATCATGAAGTATGTTGCGGCCTTGTTGCGCGCTGCACCTTCACCAAGGTCGCCGACCGTCATGAACCAACGCACCGCCTTTTCGCGGTCGCCATCCGACGGCGGCGCGGCGTCGATCAATTCTCTGGGATAGGCCGCGTGCAACATCTCATCCGAAGCTTCGCGATACGTGTCGTCCATTCGCCACTTCTTGGCGACGTCGCGTGGCTTTCCATCGTCGTCCAGCAATCCAAGCCGTTTCAGCTCAGTCAGGTAAAACTTGGCCGCCGCCGGCTGCACGTTAAGCTCCACAGCGAGGAAGGTCTCCGTAACGGCGTTCGGAATAGACCGCTTGAACTTGTCGCGCAGGCCCCACCAGACGGTCGCGGGCAGCTGCGGAAACGGGCGCTTTTCACCTTCGGCCACGTGGCCCTCTCCTTACGGCAAATCGTCGGAGACATGGGGGCGGACTCCGCCGCTCGCAAGGGCTCAGTACTTCGATACAATAGCCAATGTGTGGGTTGTCATTTTTTTTCAATAAAATCAGTTGCATATATTTGAGTCCACAACATGAACAGTTAAGTAGTGGCCGCGCACTACGACGAGCGTCGCGTCACTGATTCTCCCAGTCCTCCCTCAGATCGACAAATTGCGCGTCGGCACCACCCTTGCCAATTCTTGCCAACCGCCCCATCCTCCGCCCATGGCGACGCGCAACGTCAACCTCACCCCCGCTCTCGACAGCTTCGTCGCAGACCTGATCGAATCCGGCGCCTACCAGAACGCCTCCGAGGTGGTGCGCGCCGGATTGCGGCTGCTCGAAGCCGAGCAGGCGGAGCGCGCGGCCAAGCTCGACCTTCTGCGCAAGGCCGTGCAGGAGGGCTGGGACTCGTTCGATCGCGGCGCTGGCGTCGTCGTCCGTGACATCGACGCCTTCTTCGCCGAGATCGACAACGAAATAGAAACCGAGGTCGCCGCCGAGGAAGCAGCCAGGAGCGCCGCGGCTGAATGAGGCGGCTCGTCATCGAGCCGCCAGCACGCGCCGATATCAAAGCCATCCGCGCCTACTCGCGCCGCGCCTTCGGCTCCGGCGCGCAGCAGAAATACGGCGCGCTCATGCGGCGCGCGTTCGTCTTGCTCTGCGCCGATCCTGAACGCGCCGGCGCTCAGCGGCGAGAGGACTTGCCCCGCGCACCCTACGTTTTCCACCTGCGCCATGCGCGGACCCGCGGCGCAGCGCCGAAAACCGCGCGCCACTTCATCATCTTCACGTTCGACGAGGCGGCGCTGACCGTGCTGCGCGTGCTCCACGACTCCATGGATGTCCCCCAGCGCTTGGGCGACGATTGACCCCCGCGCGCCCGCCCCTATCGTTGCGCCAAACGCCAATGACCAGGGAGACGGCGAGACCATGAACATCCTCGAGCGTATCCGCAGCGATTTCGCCGTTCTCGCCGGCGCCTCGGCCACGCTCAAGGCCTATAAGGAGCTCGAAGCTGAGGGCTCGCGCACCGTCGCCGACGATCTCGAGCGCACGGTCGATCGCTTCCCCGACAACATCGCCTTCCGCTTCGAAGGCGCAGCGATCACCTATCGCGAGTTCGACGCGCGCGCGAACCGCTACGCCCACTGGGCGCTCGCCCAGGGCCTGAAGCCCGGCGCCGTCGTCGCGCTGTTCATGTCCAACCGCCCGGATTACGTCGCCTGCTGGATGGGCCTCGCTAAAGCCGGCGTCACTGCCGCGCTCATCAACTCCAACCTCCAGGGCGGCCCCCTCACCCATTCGATCGACATCTCCGGCGCCGATCACGTCATCGTGTCCGAGGATCTGGCCGACGCGCTCGCCGCCGTCGCGCCAAACCTGGCGCGCAAGTCGAAAGCGTGGGTCCAGCGCCTTCCGCCCGCCGCCGCCCCGAACACGATGGAGAATCTCGACGCCGCCCTCGCGGCGCTTCCGGCTGATCGTCCGCCTACGGAGCATCGCGCCGGAATCAAATCCAAGGATCTGGCGCTCTACGTCTACACCTCGGGCACCACCGGCGCGCCGAAGGCCGCAAAGCTCACCCATCTGCGCACCATGGGCATGATGCGAGCCTTCATCGGCGGCGGCAAAGCCCGGCCGAGCGATCGCGTCTATGTCACGCTTCCGCTCTATCACGGCACCGGCGGCCTCTGCGGAATCGGCTTCGCCATTGAATCCGGCGCCAGCGTCATCCTGCGCCGCAAATTCTCCACCTCCCATTTCTGGGAGGATTGCGTGAACGAAGGCGCGACCGTCTTCTTCTATATCGGCGAACTCTGCCGCTATCTCGTCAACGCCCCGCCCCACCCGCTCGAGCGCCAGCACAAGCTCCGCCTCGGCGTCGGCAACGGCATGCGCCCGGAAGTGTGGGAGAAGTTCAAGGAGCGCTTCGGCGACATCAAGTTCCTCGAATTCTATGGCTCGACCGAGGGCAATGTCTCGCTGCTCAATTTCGACAACAAGGTCGGCTCGATCGGCCGGATTCCCTCCTGGATGCAGAGCCGTGTGAACGTCCGTATCCTGAAGTTCGACGTCGAGACCGAGCAGCCCGTCCGCGGCCCGGACGGCTTCTGCATCGAAGCCGACGTCGATGAAGCCGGCGAAGCCGTCGGCCTCATCGATCCCGACGAACCCCGCTTCAAGTACGAAGGCTATGCCGGGGACAAATCCCAGACCGAGAAGAAGATCCTCCGCGACGTCTTCCAAAAGGGCGACGCCTGGTTCCGCACCGGCGACCTGCTGCGCAAGGACAAGGACGGCTACTTCTATTTCATCGACCGCATCGGCGACACCTTCCGCTGGAAGGGCGAGAACGTGTCCACCAATGAAGTCGGCGACGTGCTCGCGCAATTTCCTGGAATCGCCGAGGCCAACGTCTATGGCGTCTCCATCCCCGGCCACGACGGCCGCGCGGGCATGGCCGCGCTCACCGTCTCCAAGGACATCGACCTCGCCGCGCTGCGCGCCTATCTCGTCCGCGAGCTTCCTTCCTACGCGCGCCCGCTGTTCTTGCGCCTGCAGCCGGAGATCACCACCACCGGCACCTTCAAGTACCGCAAAGTTGATCTCGTCCGCGACGGCTTCGACCTCGCCCGCGTCGCCGATCCTATCTATTTTGACGATCCGACCGCCCAGGCTTACGTTGACCTGACGCCGGAGCTTGCCGCGCGGATCGTCTCCGGAGAGATCAAGCTCTGAAAGTCTCGCGCCAATGCTGGGACGTCGATAAAGGGATGGGGAGAGATCGATGATTGACTTGACCGGCGTCGCCGCGCTGGCCGATGTCGCCCGCCGCCAGGCTGAGCGCCGCCCGCACGCGCTGGCGCTCAAGGACGGCGGCTACGAAACCACCTACGCCCAGCTCGATGCGCATTCGAACCGCGTCGCTGACCGCATGCTGGTGGAGGGCTTGAAGCCGGGCGACCGCGTCGCCGTTCTCTCCAAGAACTGCGACTTCTTCTACGAGATCTGGTTCGGCGCAATGAAAGCGCGCGCCGCGTTGGCCGGCGTCAATTTCCGCCTCGCACCGCCTGAAATCGCCTATATCATCGACGACAGCGAAGCCAAGCTCCTCTTCGTCGGCGAGGACTTCTACGCCCTCGCCGAGGCCGCGCTTGCGCAAATGAAGACCCGCCCCAAGCTCATCGCTCTCGACGGCGAGCGCCCCGGCTATGTCTGGTACGAATCCTGGCGCGCCCAAGGCTCCGCGATCGATCCGATGCTGAAGGGCGCCGACGATGATGTCGTTCTCCAGCTCTACACTTCCGGCACCACCGGCCATCCGAAGGGCGTCGAGATCTCGAACGCCAACATGATCGCCGTGCTTAGCCTGGCTCATGGCGTCGCCGGCTTCAACTACGCAGCCGACGACAACGTCATCAACGCCATGCCGCAATTCCATGTCGCGGGAACCAATATCGGCATTGTCGCGTTGGCGAGCGGCGCGCGCTTGCACATCCTGCGCGATCTCATCCCCGCGCAGATCATCGCCATGATCGAGCGCGAGAAGATCAACCACGCCTTCTTCGTGCCCGCCGTGATCCTGATGCTGATGCAGGCGCCCGAGATGGCCGCCGCCGATCTCTCCAGCGTGCGCACGGTCTCCTACGGCGCAAGCCCGATCGCGGAAGACCTGCTCATCCGCGCGCGCGATCGCTTCAAATGCAGCTTCCTGCAATTCTACGGCATGACGGAAACATGCGGCGCCGGCACGCATCTGCCGCCGGAAGCGCACGATCCGGCGCGGAACAAGCTCCGCTCCTGCGGGATTCCGTGGCCAGGCGTCGACGTGAAAGTCGTCGACGCGAACGGAAACGAGTGCAAGACGGGCGAAGTCGGCGAAATCGTCATCAAGGCGCCGATCGTGATGAAAGGCTATTGGAAGCGCCCGGACGCCACCGCCGAAGCGGTGAAGGACGGCTGGATGCACACCGGCGACGCCGCCTACAAGGATGAGGAAGGCTATTTCTTCATCTATGATCGCGTGAAGGACATGATCGTGTCGGGCGGCGAGAACATCTATCCGGCCGAAGTCGAGAACGCGATCTTCTCCCATCCCGATGTCGCCGACGTCGCCGTCATCGGCGTGCCTGACGACAAATGGGGCGAAAGCGTCAAGGCGATCGTCATCCTCAAGCCGGGCGCCGCCGCCGATCCGGACTCGATCATCGCCCACACCCGCGAGCGCCTGGCCGGCTACAAGGTCCCGAAGACCGTCGATTTCGTCGACGCCATCCCACGCAACGCCTCCGGCAAGATCCTGCGCCGCGAGCTGCGCAAACCCTATTGGGAAGGCCGCGGCAGGATGGTCGGCTGATGCGCCACGCCCGCCCTGAGGATCTGGCGCGTATCGAAGGCCTGCTCGCACGTCTGCGCGCGCTCGACGGCCTCGACGAGAAGGGGCCCGGGCGATTCTACCTCAAGGGCAGAGCCTTCCTGCACTTCCACGAGCATCAAGGCGGGCTCCTCGCGGACGTGCGCGACGGCGCCGATTGGCGCCGCATGCCCGCGACGACGCCGCGCGAGCAGGATGCTGTGCAGTCGCTCGCGCGCGCCGCCTGCGCTAAGCCGCGTAGCGCTCCCAGTACCCCTCGGCAGGCGCGATCTGCTCCACCACGTCGATCAGGACGCCGGCGGGATCGCGCGTCATGAACCGGCGCTGCCCCCACGCCTCGACGGCGAGCGGATAGTCGATCGGCGCGCCGGCGCCGCGCAACGCCGCTTGCGCCGCCGCCGCATCCGCGACTTGAACCGTGAGGATCATGCCCTTGCCGTCGAACGCCTCGGGCCCCGGCGGTCGCGTCGGATGATCGGGCGTCATGAACGCCAAGGTGAACCCGCCGCGCTCCCCCGCCAAGGAGAGCACGACCACCCAGCGCGCTTCGAACAGGACCGTCGCCCCGAAATGGCGGACATAGAAGTCCCGCGTTTCCGCAAGCTTCGCCGTCGTGATCAGCGGATAGACGTCGAGCGCTTTCATCGGGCGGCCTCTCATGTTACATACATCGTGCACGTAACTAACATACAGGGCGTATGTAATGCAATCCCCCCGCCGCACCCAGGCCGAGCGCCGCGCGGAGACCCGCGCCGCCCTGCTTCGCGCCGGCGCGAGTCTGTTTGCGGCCAAGGGCTTCGCGGAGACCGGCGCTGAGGAGATCGTCGCCTCCGCCGGCGTCACCCGCGGCGCGCTCTACCACCATTTCAAGGACAAGGCCGATCTCTTCGAAACCATCGTCGAGCAGGCCTTCGCCGACATCGTCGCCGAGATCGACGCCGCCGCCGCTCAGGCGCCCGACCCCGCAAGCGCATTGCGCCTGGGTTCTCTTGCCTGGCTGCGTGCGAGCCAGCATCGCGCGCGCCGCCGCATCCTGCTGATCGATGCGCCCGCTGTGATCGGCTGGGACAAATGGCGCGCGCTCGATTCACGCTACGGCATGGGCTCGCTGCGTGAGGGCCTCGCAGCCGTCGCGCGCGATCGCGCCATCAAGCTCCCCGACATCGAGATCGCCGCGCATCTCCTGTCCGGCGCGCTCAACGAGGCTGCGCTCCTGCTCGCCGCACATGGGCGCGACAAAGCGTTTCAGCGCCGCCTTGAAGCCTCCGTAGGCGCCTTGCTGGACTGCATCCTCGAGGCGCCCCGCGGCGGCGCGAAGCGCTGACCGCTGCGTCAGCCGTTGCGCGCGCTCCGACGCCGCCTAGTATGACCCCATACAAGGGAGGAAGCCTTGGCGGATCCGTCGACAGCGCTGCCGGCGTTCAAGAAACTGCCGATGAAGGGCCCCGACATCAGCGTCGAGCGCGCCCCCGGCGGCGTCATCTATATGCGCTCGAACCACCCGCCTGGCGATCGTCCGCGCTCCATTCCCCATCTGCTGGACAGCAAGGCCGCGCAGCATCCCGATCGCCCGTTCCTCAAGCAGCGCGAGCCCAATCACGGCCCGTGGCGCAGCGTCAGCTACGGCGAGGCCGCGCGCTTCTCCGGCGCCGCGGCGGAAAAGTTCTACGCCCTGGGGCTCGGGCCCCATGCGCCGCTGATGATTCTGTCTGGCAACTCGATAGAGCACGCAATCCTCGCGCTCGCGGCGCAGAAGATTCGCGCCCCCGTCGCCCCGATCAGCGCCCCCTATTCGTTGATGAGCTCCGACTTCGCCAAGCTCCGCCATTGCTTCGACGCCGTGAAGCCGAAAGCGGTCTTCGTGCAGAGCCATGCGCTCTTCGCCCGCGCCCTGGCTTCGCTGCCCCTCGACGGCGTGACTGTGATCTCCGCCGATGACGAGCCGCCGAACAACACCGCCATTCTCTACAAGGACCTGATCGAGGGCACGCCCGGCGCCGCCGTCTCCGTCGAGATGGACAAGATCACCGACCGCACCATCGCCAAGTTCCTGTTCACTTCCGGCTCCACCGGCATGCCCAAGGCGGCGCCGCAATACCAGGGCATGCTCTGCGCCCAGATCGCGGCGAGCGAAGGCCTGCGCAACGAAGATCCGAATCCGGACGAAGCGCCGCAGACGCTCGAATGGATGCCCTGGAGCCACATCTCAGCCGGCAATGTGGGCTTCAACGGCGCGCTCTGGTCCGGCGCCACCATTCACCTCGACGAGGGCAAACCGCTGCCCGGCCTGTTCGAGACCACGATCAAGAATCTTTATGAAGTAAGCCCGGTCGTCTTCGGCTCCGCCCCCATCGCCTTCGCCATGCTCGCCGACGCGCTGGAGAAGGATGAAAGGCTCCGCAAGAGCTTCTTCAAGAACCTGCGCTACATGGGCTATGGCGGCGCCACGCTGTCGGACGATCTCTACGATCGCCTGCAAGCGCTCGCCATCGCCGAAACCGGCCAGCGCATTCCGCTGACCACCATGTACGGGGCGACCGAGACCCAGGGCATCACCGTGGTGCATTGGGAGGCCGAGCGCGTCGGCCTCATCGGCCTGCCGCTGCCCGGCATCACCTTGAAGCTCGTGCCCAACGGCGAGAAGCTCGAAGTGCGCGTCAAGGGACCGACCGTCACCACCGGCTATTGGAACGATGAGCAGAAGACCGCCGAAGCGTTCGACGAGGAGGGCTTCTACAAGCTGGGCGACGCCTGCCGTTTCGTCGATGAGCGCGATCCCGCCCAAGGGCTCGTTTTCGACGGCCGCGTCACCGAGGATTTCAAGCTCGCCTCCGGCACGTGGGTGAGCGTCGGCACGCTGCGCCCCGACATCGTCGCGGCCTGCAGCCCCTACGTGTTCGACGCGATCATCACCGGCCAGGACAAGCCCTTCATCGGCGCGCTTGTGTGGCCTTCGCCGGCGGGCATGGCGCAATTGGCGGCCGAAGGCGGCGATCCGCTCGCCAAACTCGCCGCGCTCATCAAGCAGCGCCTCGCCGCCTTCAACGCCGAGGCCGGCGGCACGTCGCGCCGCATCGCCCGCGTGCGGATCATGACCTCGCCGCCCTCGATCGACGCCGGCGAGATCACCGACAAGGGCTATGTGAACCAGCGCGCCGCGCTCGCCGCACGCAAGGATCTCGTGGATTCGCTCTACGCCGAGCCGCCCGGCGAAGGCGTGATCCTCGTTTGACGATCCGCCCCGCCCGCCTCACGACATCCCGTGCCCTGGAACGCGCCCTTCTACCGCACCTGCGGCTTCGTCGACCTCCCCCGTACCGCCTACAAGCCCTGGATGCACGCCGTCGAGGCCGATCAGGCGCGTATCCTCGACATCGCGACGCGTGTCTTCATGCGCCGGCCGCTTTGAGCGCGGACGCCAGGATCGCGTATAGGAGAGCCCATGCCTGACGCCGCCGCCAAGCCGTCCCCCCTTCTGCGCTTTGCGCCGCTCATCCTGATCGCAGCGGCGCTGGGGGCCGCCTTCGCGCTCGGCCTCCATCGCCAGGTGTCGCTGGAGGCGCTGCGCGAGCGGCAAGCGGAGCTGGAGGCGTTCGTCGCCGCCAATCTCGCCGCCGCACTCGGCCTCTACATTCTCTTCTACGCGCTCGCGGTCGCGATCTCGTTTCCCGTCGCTTCGGTGTTGACGCTCGCCGGCGGCTTCCTCTTCGGCCCCTGGGTCGGCGGCGCAGCGACCGTCATCGCCGCCACCATCGGCGCCACGCTCCTCTTCTTGGCGGCCCGCACCGCGATCGGCGATTCCTTGCGCGCCCGCGCCGGCGGCTGGCTCGACAAGCTCGAACGCGGCTTCCGCGAGAACGCCTTCAACTACCTTCTCGCGCTTCGCCTCTTTCCCGGCGCGCCGTTCTTCATCGTCAATCTCGTGCCTGCTTTCTTCGGTGTGAAGCTACGCGACTTCGTGCTCGCGACGTTCATCGGCATCATCCCCGGCACGCTCGTCTACGCCTCGGTCGGCAACGGCCTGCGCGCCGCGTTCGAAGCCGGCGTCTCCGCCGATCCCGCCGCCCAAGGCCGCGCCCTGCTGTTTTCGCCGGAGATCATCCTGCCGATCGCCGGCCTCATCCTCCTGTCGCTTCTCCCCATCGTCGCGAAGGCGTTCCGCAAACGGGCGCCAGAGGCATGAGAGATCTCAAAGTCGACCTCTGCGTCATCGGCGCGGGCTCGGCCGGCCTCTCGGTCGCTGCCGGCGCCGTCCAGCTCGGCCTCAAGGTTGCGCTGTTCGAGCATCGCGAAATGGGCGGCGATTGCCTCAACTGGGGCTGCGTGCCCTCCAAGGCGCTGATTGCGGCCGCCGACGCCGCCCATGCTGCGCGCACGAGCGCCCGCCTCGGCGTATCGGCCGCGCCGGAGATCAGCTGGCAGGCGGTGAAGGCCCACGTCCACGCCGCCATCGCCCGCATCGCGCCGATCGATTCCCAGGAACGCTTCGAAGGCCTGGGCGTTGCGGTCATTCGCGAGCACGCGCGCTTCGTCGATCCGTATACGGTGCAATCGAACGGCGTCCGCGTGCGCGCGCGTCGGTTCGTGATCGCCACGGGCTCCCATCCCGCCATTCCGCCGATCCCCGGTCTCGCCGAAACGCCCCACCTCACCAACGAAACCATCTTTTCGCTCGAAGCCCTGCCCCGTCGCCTGCTCATCCTCGGCGGCGGCGCAATCGGCGTCGAGCTCGGCCAGGCGTTCCGCCGTCTGGGCGCCGAAGTCGTCGTCATCGAAGCGCTGCGCCTGCTCAACGGCGCCGATGAAGAAGCCACGGGCCTCGTGCGCGCCCAGCTCGCCGCCGACGGCGTCGAGATCGTCGAAGGCGCGAAAGCCGCAAGCGTCGCGCGCAGCGACGCCGGCGTCGCCGTGACGCTCGAGGATCGTCGCAGCTTCGACGGCTCACACCTCCTCATCGCCACGGGCCGAACGCCGGCCATCGAAGGCTTGGGCCTCGAAGCCGCCAATGTGCGCTTCACCCGCAAGGGCGTGGAGACGTCGCCGACGCTGCGCACTTCGAACCCGCGCGTCTGGGCGTTGGGCGACGCCGCCGGCCGCGAACTCCTCACCCACGCCGCCGGCTGGCACGCCAGCGTCTTCGTCCGCAACGCCTTGTTCAAGGCCCGCACCCGCGCCGATGGCCAGCCGATCCCCAGCGTCGTCTACGCCGATCCAGAGATCGCCCAGATCGGCCTGACCGAAGCGCAAGCGGCGGAGCGCTACGGCGCCGCGATCACGACCGTGCGCTGGGCGTTCGAGGAGAATGATCGCGCCGTCGTCGAGGCTGATCCGTGCGGCTTCGCCAAGATCATCGTCGGCAGGAAGGGCCGCATCCTCGGCGCGACCATCGTCGGCGCCCACGCCGGCGATCTCATCGCGGCCATCAGCCTCGCCATGGCCAACAGGCTCACCATCCGTGCGCTGACCAATCCGGTGATCGCCTATCCCACCCGCTCAGAAATCTGGAAACGCGCCGCCGGCGCCTATTACACGCCGCTTCTCTTCTCCGCCCGCACCCGAGCGCTCGTTCGCGTCCTGCAGCGGATTCCTTAATCCTTCGCCCGCTCCACGTACGAGCCGTCTTCTGTGGAGACGACCACGCGCGTTCCCGCCTCGATATGCGGCGGCACCATGGTTTTGACCCCGTTGGAGAGCTTCGCGGGCTTGTAGGAGGAGGAGGCCGTCTGCCCTTTGACCACGGGCTCCGTCTCCACGATCTCCAGCGTCACCCGCGGCGGCAGCTCGATCGACAGCGGCACGCCTTCATGCATCAGCAGGAAGCATTCCATGTTCTCGGTGAGATACGCGGCTTGATCGCCCAGCGTATCGCGCGGCACGGTGACCTGCTCATAGGTCGTGGGATTCATGAAGACGAAGCCCGCATCGCCGTCCTCATAGAGGTAGGTGTGCTTCACCTCTTCGACGAACGCCTTTTCCAGGCTGTCGGTCGTCTTGTAGGTTTGCGTCGTCTTCACCCCGTCGACGATGCGGCGCATGACGATCGTCGTCGTCGGCGTGCCCTTGCCGGGGCGGAATGTCTCGTAGGAGAGCACGACGTAGAGCTTGCCGTCCTCCAGTTCGAGCACATTGCCTTTGCGGACGTCGCTGGCGATAACCTTGGCCACCGGGATGCCTTCTAGTCTCGCCCCTGTGTTCTGGGCCTTGGCCCGAACCAAGGGGCGCGCGAAAAACGCGAAGATTTCAGGAAAACGCTGCGTCATACAGGCATCCGCGCCCGCTTCCAAGTCTTGATCCCCGCACCCAGCCGTGACCGATAGCCCCTACTGGACCCGCGCCCGCCACGCCGACCGCCGCCCCTTCCTGCTGGCGCGCGCGAAAATCCTGGCCGTCATCCGCGCCTGGTTCGCCGACCAGGGCTTCATCGAAGCCGATGTCGGCGCGCTGGTTCAAAGCCCCGGCGCGGAGGTGCACCTCCACGCGTTCGAGACCGCCGGCCGCTACCTCCACACTTCTCCCGAATTTGCGCTCAAGCGGCTTTTGGCCGCCGGCGAAGACAAGCTCTTCTTCCTCGGCAAGGTCTACCGCGCCGGTGATCGCGGGCCCCTGCACGCGCCCGAGTTCACGCTGCTCGAATGGTGCCGCGCCGGCGCGCCTTACGAAGCTGTCCAGCAGGATTGCATCGACATCGCCCGCGCCGCCTGCCGCGCGATCGGCGCCGGCGCGCTCACATGGCGCGGGAAAGCCTGCGATCCTTTCTCCGAACCGCAACGCCTCTCAGTGCGCGCTGCGTTCGCCCGATACGCCCCCCCTCCCCCTTGCGGGGAGGGGGCAGGGGGTGGGGGGGATGATCAGCCTACGGACGTGTTCGCCAAAATCCTGGTCGCGCACGTCGAGCCCAATCTCGGCCGCGATCGCCTCACCTTTCTCACCGAATACCCGATCACCGAAGCCGCCCTCGCGCGCCGCAAGCCCGACGATCCATCCGTCGCCGAGCGCTTCGAGCTCTACGCCTGCGGAATCGAGCTCGCCAACGGCTTCGGGGAACTCACCGATCCGATCGAACAACGCGCCCGCCTCGAAGCCGCCATGGACGAAAAACAACGCCGCTACGGCGTCCGCTGGCCGATCGACGAAGACTTCCTCGCCGCCCTCGCCCACATGCCGCCCGCCAGCGGCTGCGCGCTTGGATTCGATCGCCTCGTCATGCTCGCCGCCGGCGCGACGCACATCGATCAGGTGCTATGGACGCCGCCATGATCATCCGTGACGCAGAACCCGAGGACGCCCTCGCCATCCGCGCCATCGTCGCCTCGGCCTTCGGCCGCGCCGACGAGGCGCGCCTCGTCGAGCGCTTGCGCGCCGACGGCGACGCCTTCATCGAACTTGTGGCCGAGGACGAAGACTCCGGCGAACTCATCGGCAGCATCCTGTTCAGCCCGCTCGCCATCGACCGCCCCGGCGAAACCCTGACCGCCCTGGCGCTCGCGCCGGTCGCCGTGCGCCCGGACCGCCAGAAGGACGGCGTCGGCTCCGCGCTCATTCGCGCTGGAATTGAGCAGGCGCGCTTTGCGCAGGCGCCCGCCATCATCCTGCTCGGCCACCCGGCCTATTATCCGCGCTTCGGCTTCTCGGCTGCGGCGGCCGAATCATTGGATGCTCCCTTCTCGGGCCCGTCCTTCATGGCGCTCGAGCTTGAACCCGGCGCGCTGAGGGCGGGCGGATCAGTCCGCTATGCGGCGGCGTTTGGGATTTGAGCCATGGACGGGGCGCTCTCACCGGTCACGGCGGCGCGCGATGCGCTGGAAGAGGTCGAGCGTCGCTACGCGACGGCGATCACGCCGCTCATGGAGAGCCTGATCGGCCCCAATGATCCCGACGATCCCATCGCCCTGCAATTCCGGCCCGACGCCCGCGAACTGATCACCACCCCGGCCGAGCGCGCCGATCCGATCGGCGATCATCCGTTCACGCCCGTCGAAGGCGTGGTGCGCCGCTACCGCGACCGCTGCCTGTTGAAGGTCGTGAGCATCTGCCCAGTCTACTGCCGGTTCTGCTTCCGCCGCGAGATGGTCGGCCCCGGCAAGACGGCGCCGCTCTCCGCCGAAGCGCTCGACGCCGCCTTCGCCTACATCGCAGCCCATCCCGAGATCTGGGAAGTTATCCTCACCGGCGGCGATCCGTTCCTGCTCTCGCCGCGCCGCGCGCGCGCGATCACCGAGCGCCTCGCCGCCATCCCGCACGTGAAGATCATCCGCTGGCACACCCGCGTGCCCATCGTCGATCCCGACCGCGTCACCGCCGCCTTCGTCGATGCTCTGCATACGGATGAACTGACCGCCTATGTCGCGATTCACGCCAACCACCCCCGCGAGATCACGCCGCAAGCAAGACAAGCGCTCGCCCGCCTCGCCAAAGCGGGAATCCCGCTCCTGTCGCAAACCGTGCTGCTTAAGGGCGTAAACGACGACGTCGAGACGCTGGAGCAGCTCATGCGCGCGCTCGTGGAGGCGCGGGTGAAGCCCTACTACCTCCACCACCCCGACCTTGCGCCCGGGACGTCGCATTTCCGCGTCTCCCTCGAGCGCGGCCGCCAGATCGTGCGCGAACTCCACGCCCGCGCCTCCGGCCTCTGTCAGCCGACCTATGTCCTCGACATTCCCGGCGGCCACGGCAAGGCGCCGCTCGGCCCCTGCGCGATCCGCGCCGGTGTGGAGGGCTACGAACTCCGCGGAACCGACGGCGCCTGGCGCAAGTACACGCCAGACTGAGCGCTGCACTGTCGTCCCTCATTCCGGACAGCGCGCAGCGCTGATCCGGAATGAGGGAGGCTACGAGCCAATCGTCCTCACAATCTCTCCCAGCGCCTCTTCCAGACCCATCACCGCCATATCGATCCGCACGTCCGCGTCCGTATACGGAGCATAGTCCCGCGCCTCGACCTCAGCCCAACTCGCCCGCGCAAGCCCCCGCGCGTCGATCGCCCGCGTCTTCACCGTACGCCGCGGCATAGCCAAGCGGACCGATATCGCTGACCCGATCCGCTGAACACGAACAGCATGCGCCTCTCCCAACGGCGCCTGGACTTCCCGCCGTCTTGGCGCTTTCGTGCCCCCAACACGGGAGCGAAACCATGGACGCCTCAAAACTCATGTTCCGCGATGGCCTGATGCAGGGCGAGCGCATTCTTGTCACCGGCGGCGGCACCGGCCTCGGCAAGGAGATGAGCGAGGCCTTCCTCAAGCTCGGCGCCGAAGTGATCATCTGGGGCCGCCGCGGTGAAGTCCTTAAGGAAACTGCCGATGAACTGATGGGCAGGCACGGCGGCAAGGTCGTGCCCATGGCGTGCGACATCCGCGCCGCAGAAGCCGTCCACGAGGCGCTGGACGAAATCTGGGCCACGGGCCCATTGACCGGCCTCGTCAACAACGCCGCCGGCAATTTCATCTCCCGCACCCAGGATCTTTCCCCGCGCGGCTTCGACGCCATCGCCAACATCGTCTTCCGCGGCTCGTTCTACGTCACGCTCGATGTCGGCAAGCGCTGGATCGCCGAGAAGCGCAAGGGAAACGTGATCTCGATCCTGACCACCTGGGTGTGGAACGGCTCGCCGTTCACGGTTCCCTCGGCGATGTCGAAGGCCGGCCTCAACGCCATGACCCAATCCCTGGCCGTCGAATGGGGCCCCTACGGCATCCGCTTCAACGCCATCGCGCCGGGCCCATTCCCCACCAAGGGCGCTTGGGACCGCCTCTCCCCCGGCCAGGGCGCGGACGCGGCCGGCGGCCGCTCCGGCAATCCCATGGGCCGCGTCGGCGAGATGACCGAGCTCTGCAACCTCGCCGTCTTCCTGATGGCCCCCGGCTGCGAGTACCTGACCGGCCAGACCATCGCCATCGACGGCGCCATGTACCAGGCCTCCGGCGGAAATTTCTCCCGCCTCTCCGAATGGACCGACGAGCAATGGGCGGCCGCCCGCGACATGATCAAGGCGTCCAACGAGAAGGACCGCGCCCAAAGGACCGCCTGACGCTGCAACGCGCTTGAAACATTCGGCCATCGCCTGGACACGCCTTGGCCCTAGCCTCCAGGGAGCGAGGACGCTCCGACCCGCTCCCTCAGCGGGATCGGATCGCCCTCGCTTTGCGTAGGCGTCAGCCGGGAGCCGCATTCATGCCGCCCCGGCCGGCGCGCGCGACGGAAGGTCGAGACGCAGTCCGTTGTAGCGCGGATGCTTGCAGGACGGTGACCCAATGGCTGGAGCGTTTGGTTGGGCGAGGAAGCGGGCGGCGCGTGTCCCGCGCCTCGTTTGGATCGTGGGCGCCGTGGCGCTCGCGCTCTTGCTTGCCTGGTTCCTGTTCTTCCGCGGCGACGGCGACGAGACCCCTTACCGCACCGCTGCGGTCGATCGCGGCCGCATCACCCAGTCGGTGAGCGCCACCGGCTCGCTCCAGCCGTTGGTCTCGGTGAACGTCGGCTCCACAGTCTCTGGCCTGGTCGAGGAAGTGCTGGTCGACTTCAACTCGCAGGTCCGCGCCGGCCAGATCCTGGCGCGGCTCGAGCCGGATACCTTCGAGCAGCGCATGCAGCAATTGCAGGCCTCGCTCAACACAGCGCGCGCCGACTACCAGGTCGCCGACTCCGACTATCAGCGCTACCTCCGTCTCGCCGAGCAAGGCTTCGTCTCGGATCAATTGATGGCGCAGCAGCGCGCCGCCCGCGCCCGTGCAGCGGCCGCCGTGCAGCAGGCCTCCGCGCAACTTGAGACCGCACGCGTGGATTTCGAGCGCTCGATCATCCGGAGCCCGATCGACGGCGTCGTCGTCGATCGCCAGATCAATCCGGGCCAATCCGTCGCCGCGAGCTTCCAGGCGCCGACCCTCTTCGTCATCGCCCAGGATCTCTCGCGGCTTCAGGCCAACATCACCGTCGACGAAGCCGACATCGGCCAGGTGCGCGAAGGCCTGCCTGTGCGCTTCACCGTCGACGCTTTTCCCGATGAGGATTTCGAAGGCCGCGTGAGCCAGGTGCGCCAGCAGGGCGTCGATACCAACGGCGTGGTCAGCTACACCGTCGTCGTCGAGGCGGACAATCCGGGCCGCCGCCTCCTGCCTGGCATGACCGCCAACGCCTCCATCATCATCCAGGAGACGGCCGAAGTCGCCCGCATCCCGAACAGCGCGCTGCGCTTTCAGCCGCCGGACGAGGCCCTCCAGGCCCGCGCCCGCGCCCTCATGAGCCCTGGCCAAGGACGCGGTGGCGACGGCGAAGCGATCGCCGCCGAGCGCGGCGGCCAGAGCCGAGCGGCTGGCCAGCCCCGCGGCGCGCTCGCCTTCGCCGAGGGGCTCGATCTGACCGAGCGACAAAAACAGCTCGCCCGCGACGCCGCGCGCAACGCCCGCCAAGCCGGCGGCGACGACGGCGATCGCCGCGCCCAGATGCGGCGCGTCCGTCAAGCCGTTCTGGCCGCGCTCGAGCCGACATTGAGCGAAACGCAGCGCGCGCGCCTGGCGGCTTTGCGCGGCGCCGCAGCCAACGGCCCCCGTGAAACGCCGACCCGCGCCGCGGTGATCTTCGTTCTGCGCAACAACCGGCCCGAGCCTGTCCGCGTCGAGCTCGGCGCCGCTGACGATTCGTATACGGAGCTTCGCGGCGGCGACCTGCGCGACGGCGACCAGATCATCACCGGCGGCGGGCCCGTGGATCGCGCGCGACAGCAGCAGCAGATGCGCGGCGGGCCGATGGGCGGCGGCGTGCGGATCCGGGGCGGCTGAGATGCCCGGCCTGATCGCCGCCTCGGCGCTCGTGAAGCTCTACGCCATGGGCGAGGAGACCGTGCACGCGCTCGACGGCGTGAGCTTCGACATCGAGCGCGGCGGCTATGTCGCCATCGTCGGCCCCTCCGGCTCCGGCAAGTCGACGCTCATGAATCTCATCGGCGGCCTCGACACGCCCACCGGCGGCCGCCTCCACATCGACGGCCACGACATCGGCGCCATGGACGACAGCGATCTCGCCGTCTTCCGCAACCGCACCATCGGCTTCGTCTTCCAGAGCTTCAATCTGCTCCCGCGTCTCACCGCGCTGGAGAATGTCGAGCTTCCTTTGATCTATGGCGGCGTCGAGTCGAGAAGGCGCAAGGAGCGCGCGATCGCGCTTCTGCGACGTGTCGGCCTCGGCGAACGCCTCGCGCACAAGCCCACGCAGCTCTCCGGCGGCCAGCAGCAGCGCGTGGCCATCGCCCGCGCGCTGGCCTGCGAGCCGCAGATCCTTCTCGCCGACGAGCCCACCGGCGCCCTCGACACCCATACCGGCAGGGAGATCTTGGCGCTCTTCAAGGAGCTGAACCAAGAGGGCGTCTGCGTCGTCATCGTCACGCACGATTCTGAAGTGGCCGCGCAAACGGCGCGCATCATCGAGATGCGCGACGGCAAGATCGTGCGCGATCAGCATGCGCCGGCGCCGGCATGATCCGCTCTACCGATCTCGTCGGCGCCGCCATGCGCGCGCTGCGCGCCAACCCGATGCGTTCGGCGCTGACCGCTCTCGGCGTGATCATCGGCGTCGCCTCCGTCGTCGCCATGGTCGCGCTCGGCTCCGGCGCGCAGGCGCGCGTCGAGGCCAACATTCAGAGCCTCGGCTCGAACCTCCTCATCGTCGTGCCGGGGGCCCAGCGCGGCGCGGGCGGCGTGCGCGGCGCCGCCGGCGGCTGGGATTCGCTGACCCTGGGCGACGCCGAAGCGATCGAGCGCGACGTCGCCAACATCGCCGCCGTAGCGCCGGTGCAGAACGCCGGCGGCCAGATGATCGCCAACGGCCTCAACTGGAACACCCGCGTGCTCGGCGTGACGCCGCATTATTTCATCGCCCGCGACCTCGCCGTCGAGAACGGCCGCCCGATCGAGGACGCCGACGTCTCACAGGCGCGCCGCGTCATCCTGCTGGGCCCCACCGTCGCGCAGAACCTGTTCCCGAACATGGACCCAGTCGGCCAGACGTTGCGCCTCAACGGCGGCGCGTACGAGGTGATTGGCGTGCTCGAATCCAAGGGCCAGTCGGGCTTTCAGGATCAGGACGACATCGCGCTCGCGCCGCTCACCACCGTCAAGCGCCGGATCGCCGGGCGCCGCGGGCGCGGCGACTCGATCAGCCAGATTTCCGTGAAAGCCGTGAGCGAGGACTTGATCCCGATCGTGGAGGCCGACGTCACCGACGTGCTGCGCCAACGCCACCGCACCGATGGCGACGACGACGACTTCACCGTGCAGAATCTCGCTTCGATCACCGACGCGATGAAGGAGACGACCCAGACTTTCACTCTTCTTCTGGCCGCCATCGCCGGCGTGTCGCTGCTCGTCGGCGGCATCGGCATCATGAACATAATGTTGGTTTCGGTGACCGAGCGCACCCGCGAGATCGGCCTCCGCAAGGCGCTGGGCGCCCGCCGGAGCGACATTCTGAACCAGTTCGGCCTCGAAGCGATCGCGCTTTCCGTCGCCGGCGGCGCCGCCGGCCTCCTGATCGGCGTTTTGGGCGCCTGGGGGATCACGAGCGCCATGGGCCTGCCCTTGGTGCTCAGCGCCGAGACGCCCATTTACGCGATGCTATTCTCCGGTCTGGTAGGCGTAACCTTCGGAGCCTATCCTGCCTGGAGGGCTGCGCGGCTCGATCCGATCGAGGCGCTCAGGCGGGAATGAGCTTCAGAACGAAGAGACGACGATGATCCGCAGTCTGATGATCGCTTGCGCGGCGTCCGCGCTGATCGCCCCGGCCTATGGCGAAACGCTCGACGAGGCCGTCGCCGCCGCGGTGGAATCCAATCCTTCGCTCGCTGCGCAGCGCGCACGGCTCAACGCCACACGCGAACAATTGCCGCAGGCGCGCGCCGATTTGCTGCCGCAGCTTTCCGCCTCCGCAAGCGCCGGTCGCACCGACGACGATTTCGGCACGGATGAGAACTGGTCGGCCGGTCTTTCCGCCTCGCAGCTTCTGTTTTCCGGCGGCGGGGCCCTGGCTTCGGTGCGCCAGGCGCGCGCGAACATCGCCGGCGCCATCGCCGACTATGACGCCGCCGAACAGCAACTGATTCTCGATGTCGCCGCAGCTTATGCCGGCGTCCGCCAGGCGCAGGCGGTGCTCGCCGCGCGCGAGACGACCGTCTCCAATCTCACCGAGCAATTGCGCTATGCCGAGGCCCAGTTCAATGCCGGCCTGGTGACGCGCACGGACGTCGCCCAATCACAGGCCCGCCTTGCGCAAGCGCGCACGAATTTCGTACAGGCGCAGGGCCAGTATTCCGCAGCGGTGGAAGCCTACATCCGTCTTGTCGGCCACCCGCCCGCGGAGCTCGGCGCGCCGCCCACGGCCGCCGGCCTCCCCGCCAGCCTCGAAGACGCGCTCGCTGTCGCCGTGCGCGAGAACCCGGGCCTGCTTTCCGCCCAGGCGGCGGAAAAATCCGCCGACGCCGCCGTCGACGTCGCCACATCCAACTTTTTCCCGAACGTCGCGCTCACCGCCGGCGCGAACCGATCGGGCGACTTCGAGGACGGCACGGATGACTTCTCCTCCGACTCCGTCGGCATACGCCTTTCCTGGCAGCTCTTCACGGGCGGTTCGAATCTTTCGCGCAATCGCCAGAGTCGCGCCTTGCGCAGCGCTGCGCGCTTTGACGTGGCCGCAACCCAGCGCAGCGTGCGCGAGCAGGTCACCACCGCTTGGACGGGTCTGCAGAGCGCGCAAGCCGCCGTCGTTTCCGCGCGCGAGCAGGTTGAGACGGCGGAGCTCGCCTATCGCGGCATCCGCCTCGAGCAGGAGACGGGCCTGCGCTCCACCATCGACGTGCTGATCCAGGAGGACGACCTCCTGAACGCGCGCCTTGCGCTCGCGGCGGCGGAGCGGGATCTCGTCGTCGCCGAGCGTCAGCTGCTCGCGACCATGGGCGTGCTGGCGGAGAACGCTCCGCGTCCCTAATCTAGGCCAAGGCCGCGCGTGCAGGCTCTGGCGATGGATCCGAAACTTCAGGCGCTGTTGGACTCCGTGTCCCGGCTCGCGCCGCGCATCGATCTGAAGGCGTCCGCGGTCCAGGCGCGCGCCGCCTTCTGGCGCGCCGCCCAACGCTTGGAGGCTGACGCCCCGCTATTGCACGATCGCCGCGCCCTCAGGGTCGACGGCGGCGCAGGCGCCCTCGACGCCCGCCTCTACACGCCCTTCGCTGCAGGACCGATCGGTCCCGGGCTCGTCTACTTCCACGGCGGCGGCTTCGTCATGGGCGATCTCGACAGCCACGAGATGCTGTGCCGCCGCCTCGCCGCCGCCGCACACATCCGCGTGCTGAGCGTGGCCTATCGCCTGGCGCCGGAGCACCGCTTTCCCGCCGCCGTCGATGACGCCGAGGCCGCCGCGCGCTGGGCCTTCGCCAACGCCGCCGCGATCGGCTTTGATCCCGCGCGCATCGCGCTGGGCGGCGATTCCGCCGGCGGCACGCTCGCAGCAGTGGCTGCGCAAACACTGCGACGCGACCCCCGCAGCCGCCTGGCGGCGCAGCTGCTCATTTATCCCTGCACGCAGATGGTGACGATGACGCCCTCGCAGCTCAAGTTCCGCGAAGGCTATGTCGTCACCCAGGCGGCGCAGGACTTCTTCAAGGACAAGTATCTCGCGCGTCGCGAGGACGCCTACGACGTCCGCTGCTCGCCGCTGCTGGAGAATGATCTCGCCGGCCTGCCGCAGACGCTGTGCATCACCGCCGGCTTCGATCCCCTGCTCGACGAGGCCAAGGCCTATGCCGACAAGCTCGCCGCCGCCGGCGTGCCGGTGACGCACCGCCACTACCCCAACCAGCCGCACGGCTTCTTCAACATGACCGCCGTCTCGACCGCCGCCCGCCACGCGATCGAAGACGCCGGCCGCTGGCTGGCGGAAGCGCTGAGTTAAGCGCGCTTGGGCGCGGCGAACGCCGCCAGCGCCACGGCGCATGCGAGCACGCCGGCCCCGACCCAGAACGGTGAGCTATGCCCGAACTGGTCGAACAGGAGCCCCGCGAACGCCGGCCCGATCACGCGCCCGAGCGCCGAGGCCGATTGATTGAGCCCCATCACCAGCCCGCGCTCCTGCTCGCCCGCCTGCGCGCCGACCATCGAGGAGAGCGCCGGCGTCGCCGCGCCGCCGCCCACCGCGAGGAGCGCCAGCGCCGCATAGGCTTGCCAAGTCGTCTGCGCCGCGCCCAGCGCCGCGAACCCGAGCGCAAACAGCGTGAGCCCGCCGAGCAGCATGCGCCGTTCGCCTAGCCGTTTCGCCAGCCAACCCGCCCCGCCGCCCTGCAAGCCCACCGTCATCAGCCCGAGCACGGCGAACGCCACGCCCGTCTCGCGCGGCCCCCAGCTGAGCTGCGCATCCGACCAGAGCCCGAACGTCGTCTCCATCAGCGCCTGCGCGGCGATCATCATCAGCGTCACCGCGACCAGTTGCGCCAAGGCAGGGCGCTTGATCAGGAGCGCCGCCCGCCCGTCCCGCGGCGCCGCAGCCGGACGCCGCGCGCCCGCCGCCAGCGTCTCGCGGAAGAACGCCGCCGCCGCGAGCGCCGCGAGCAGCGCGAACGCCGCCGCCATAAGGCAAACCCGGCGAAAACCTTCCGTATCCGGACGATCGCCGACGATCAGCGCGCCGAGCCCCGGTCCGAAAATGAAGCCGAGCGCGAACGCCGCCCCCAGGAGCCCCATGTTCCGCGTCCGGGTGCGCTCATCCGCCAGATCGGGCGCCGCGGCGAACGCCGCGCCCACATTGCCCGCCATCAGCCCGCCGAACAGCCGGGCGAACCCGAGCGCCTCAACATTAGCTGCATAAGCGATCATCACGTAGGAAGCGCCCGCGCCGATGAGCCCGGCGATCAGAACTGGCTTTCTGCCCACGGCGTCGGAGAGCCGCCCCCAGGCCGGCGCCGCGACCAGCTGCCCGAACGAATAGGCGCCCATCGCGATCGTGGTCTCGGTCGCCGTTCCGCCGAGATGCAGGGAGAGGAACGGAAAGATCGGAACGAAGATCCCGAACCCGATCATGCCCGTGAGCACGACCAGGAAGAGCGCGAGAAGCGACCCTCTCGCCGAAAGCTGCGCCGCCGCCGCCATGCGCAAGCCTTACCCCGCCTGGGGCTGGCGCGCGAGGCGGCGTTTCGGCCCATTCGGTTGACTTGCCGCAGGAGGAGGTCGCGAAATGGCGGCTGACCGATGGGACACAGAGAAGACGGAGGACCCGATGAGCGAACACCGCGTCACAGTGACCATGAACGCCGGCGTCGCCGATGTGCGCCTCGTGCGCGCCGACAAGATGAACGCGCTCGACGACGCCATGTTCGCCGCCCTGATCGAGACCGGCGAGCGGCTGAAAGAGGATCGCTCCGTCCGCGCCATCGTGCTCTCCGGCGAAGGCCGCGCCTTCTGCGCCGGCCTCGACACGTCGAACTTCGGCAAGATGGCCTCCGGCGAGCCGCGCGGAAACACCAGCCTGGAGGCCCAGAAGCGCACCCCCGGCGGCGCCAACCGCGCCCAGCACGCGGTGATGGTCTGGCGCGAACAGCCGGCGCCGGTGATCGCGGCCGTGCATGGCGTCGCCTATGGCGGCGGCTTCCAGCTGACTCTCGGCGCCGACATGCGCTTCGTCACGCCCGACGCGAAGCTCTCCATCTTCGAGATCAATTGGGGCCTCGTGCCCGACATGGCCGGCATCGCGCTCCTGCGCGGCCTCGTGCGCGACGACTTCGTCCGTGAGCTGACCTATTCCGGCCGCATCTTCAGCGGCGAGGAAGCGCTCGGGCTAGGGATCGCCACCCGCGTCTGCGCCGACCCGCGCGCCGAAGCGCTGGCGCTCGCCGCCCAGATCGCCGGCAAAAACCCCCACGCCGTCCGCGGCGCCAAGCGCCTCATCAACGCGATGGCCGATGCGGACCAACACGAGATCCTGAAGCAGGAAACCGCGGAGCAAATCGCCTTGATAGGCTCCCCCAACCAAGTCGAAGCGGTGATGGCCAATATGCAGAAGCGCACGCCGAACTTCGCCGACGTCGCTTAGTAGCTCTCCGCCCCTCATTCCGGACAGCGCGAAGCGCTGATCCGGAACCCAGGCCCAAGCGCGCAAGACTACGATCCTCTGGGCTCCTGATCACAAATCGAGCAGCATCCGCTCCGGATCCTCGAGCCCCTCCTTCACCCGCACCAGGAACGTCACGGCTTCCTTGCCGTCGACGATGCGGTGATCGTAACTGAGCGCAAGATACATCATCGGCCGGATCACCACCTGCCCGTTGATCGCCACCGGCCGGTCCTGGATCTTGTGCATGCCGAGAATGCCGGACTGCGGCGCATTGAGGATCGGCGTCGACATCAGCGAGCCGTACACCCCCCCGTTCGAGATCGTGAACGTAGCGCCCTGCAGGTCTTCCAGCTTCAGACGCCCGTCCCTCGCCTTGGCGCCGAGTTCCGCGATCTCTTTCTCGATCTCCGCCATCGAGCGCTGGTCGGCGTCGCGCACCACCGGCACGACGAGGCCTTTATCCGTGCCCACCGCGATGCCGATGTCGTAGAAATTCTTGTAGATGATGTCCTCGCCGTCGATCTCGGCATTGACGTTCGGCAGATCCTTCAGCGCGGCCACCACAGCCTTCACGAAGAAGCTCATGAAGCCGAGCTTCACGCCGTGGCGCTGCTCGAACCCGTCCTTGTACTTCGCCCGCGCCGCCATGATCGCCGACATGTCGGCTTCATTGAACGTCGTCAGCATCGCCGCCGTGTTCTGCGCCTCTTTGAGCCGGCGCGCGATCGTCTGCCTGAGCCGCGTCATCCGCACGCGCTCTTCGCGCGGCCCGATCGGGCGCGGCGCGTGCGCCGGCGTCGGCGCCTGCGGCCGCGTCACCAGCGCATTGAGCGCATCGAGCTTCGTCACCCGGCCGTCGCGCCCCGTGCCGGCGACGCTGGCCAGATCGACCCCGCGCTCGGCCGCCACGCGCTGCGCCGAGGGCGCGGCGATCGTCTCGCGGCCTGCGCCATTGCTCGGCTTCGCTGCGGCGGGTGCAGGCTTGGCGCTTTCCTTCGCCGCCGGCTTGGGCGCGGCCTTGCCGCCGCCTTCGCCCAGTCGCCCGAGCAAGGAGCCGATTTCGACGGTGGCGCCCTCCTGGGCCACGATGTCGGCAAGCACGCCCGCCGCCGGCGCCGGCACCTCGACGGACACCTTGTCCGTCTCCAGCTCCACCAGCGCCTCGTCTTTGGCTACCGCGTCGCCAGCCTTCTTCAGCCAGCGCGCGACGGTCGCTTCCGTGATCGATTCGCCGAGCGTCGGGACGACGATGTCGGTCATGTTCTTCACTCTCCTCGCGGGCTGTGCGTCAGCATCCGCTCAAATCACGCCAAGGCCTCGTTCACGAACGCTTCGAGTTCCGCCAGATGTTTGCGCATTTGCCCCGCCGCCGTGGAGGCGGTGGCCGGCCGGCCCACATAGCGCGCGTGTTTGGCGCGGATATGGAGCTTCTCCAGCGTGATCGCCATCCACGGCTCCACGAAGCTCCACCCGCCCATATTCTTGGGCTCCTCCTGGCACCACACGATCTCGGCGTTCGCAAACCGCACCAATTCGTGCGTCAACGACTTGATCGGCCACGGATAGAATTGTTCGAGCCGCAGGATGTAGATGTCGTCGATCCCGCGCTTCTCGCGCTCCTCCAGGAGATCGTAATAGACCTTCCCGGAGCACACGATCACCCGACGGATGTCGCTGTCGCTCTTGAGCTTGGTCGTCGTCAACCCGCGGTCCGCCTGCGCGTCGGCGTCGTCCCACAGGACCCGGTGGAAACTCGTCCCCGGCCCCATTTCGCTGAGTTGCGAAACGCAGCGTTTGTGCCGCAGCAGCGATTTCGGCGTCATCACCACCAGCGGCTTGCGGTAGTCTCGGTGAATCTGCCGGCGCAGCGCGTGGAAATAATTGGCCGGCGTGGTGCAGTTGACGACCTGCATATTGTCTTCCGCGCAAAGCTGCAGGAAGCGTTCGAGCCGCGCCGAGGAATGCTCCGGCCCCTGGCCCTCATAGCCGTGCGGCAGGAGCAGCACGAGCCCGCTCATCCTGAGCCACTTGCGTTCGCCCGATGAGATGAACTGGTCGATCACCACCTGCGCGCCGTTCACGAAGTCGCCGAACTGCGCCTCCCACAGCGTCAGCGTGTTCGGATCGGCGAGCGAATAGCCGTACTCGAAGCCGAGCACGGCCTCCTCGGAGAGCAGCGAATCGATCACCTCGTAGTGCGCTTGCCCGGCGCGGATATTGTTGAGCGGCGTGTAGCGCTCTTCCGTCTCCTGATCGATGAAGTGCGAGTGCCGCTGCGAGAACGTGCCGCGGCAGGAATCTTGCCCCGAGAGCCGCACGCCGAAGCCCTCGTCGAGCAGCGCGCCGAACGCCAGATGCTCGGCGAGCGCCCAATCGATCGGCCCGCCATCCTCGATCGCCTTGCGCCGCTGCTCCACCACGCGCTGCACCGTGCGGTGCATGGCGAAATTCGCCGGGATCGCCGTGATCGCGCGGCCGATTTCCTTGAGCTTGTCGACGCCGACTTCCGTCTTGCCCCGCCGGTCGTCATCCTCCGGCAGCCCGAAGCCCGACCATGCCCCGTCGAGCCAATCGGCCTTGTTCGGCTTGTAATCCTTGCCGGCTTCGAACTCGGCGTCGAGAAAGGCCTCGAATTCCCTCACCCAGCCATCGACGTCGCCCCGGCTCACCACGCCTTCCTCGATCAGACGGTCCGTATACAGACTGAGCGTCGTCGGATGCTCCTTGATGCGCCTGTACATCAAGGGCTGCGTCATCGTCGGATCGTCGCCCTCGTTGTGCCCGAAGCGGCGATAGCAGAACATGTCGATGACGACGTCCTTGCCGAAGGCCTGGCGATACTCGGTCGCCACTTTCGCGGCGAAGACCACCGCCTCGGGGTCGTCCCCGTTCACGTGGAAGATCGGCGCCTGCACCATGAGCGCAGTGTCGCTCGGATACGGCGAGGAGCGCGAGAACCGCGGCGCCGTCGTGAACCCGATCTGGTTGTTGACGATGAAGTGCACGGTCCCGCCCGTGCGGTAGCCGCGCAGGCCCGAGAGCGCGAAGCACTCCGCCACCACGCCCTGGCCCGCAAACGCCGCATCGCCATGGATGAGCAGCGGCAGCACCCGCGAGCGCAGCTTCAGGAGCTCTTCGTCGGTTTCGCGCCACGTCTGCCGTTCGGCCTGCTTGGCCCGCGCCTTGCCGAGCACGACCGGATTGACGATTTCAAGGTGGGAGGGATTTGCGGTCAGCGAGAGGTGCACGGTGTTGCCGTCGAACGCCCGGTCGCTCGATGCGCCCATGTGATATTTGACGTCGCCCGACCCCAGCACGTCTTCCGGCGTCGCCGAGCCGCCGCCGAACTCGTGGAAGATCACCCGGTACGGCTTGCCCATCACCGCGGCGAGCACATTGAGCCGCCCGCGGTGCGGCATGCCGATGACGATGTCCTCCACGCCCATCGCGCCGCCGCGCTTGATGATCTGTTCGAGCGCCGGGATCATCGCTTCGCCGCCGTCGAGCCCGAAGCGCTTCGTGCCCGGATAGCGCTTGTGCAGGAACTTCTCGTAGACTTCGGCCTCGACGAGCTTCTTCAGGATCGCGGCCTTGCCTTCGGGCGTGAACGCGATCTGTTTGTGCGGCCCTTCGATGCGCTCCTGGATCCAGCTTTTTTCCACCGGATCGGTGATGTGCATGAACTCGACGCCGAACGTCCCGCAATAGGTGCGCTTCAGGATCTCCAGCATTTGCGGGATGGTGGCGTTGTCCATCCCAAGCACGCCGTCGATGAATATCTCACGTTCGAAATCGCCGGGCCCGAACCCGTAGGACGCCGGATCGAGCTCCGCCGGGATCGCATCGCGCGTTTCGATCCCGAGCGGATCGAGATTGGCCGCGAGGTGCCCGCGGGTGCGGTAGGCGCGGATCATCATCAGCGCCCGCACGCTGTCGCGCGCCGCCGATTGCACGTCGACGATCGAGGCCTGCGGCAGCCGCGCCCGCGCCTTGCGCGCCGCCTGCGCCTCGACCACCGGCCAATTGCCGTCCAGGAGCGCCGTCGCCTCCGTGGCGCCGGCCTTCAGGTCGGGACGCGACCAGGAGGGCCCCGCGACAGCATGGCGCACATCGTCGGGATGGTCGCCCAGCGCATTGAAGAACGCGCGCCACGAGGGATCCACCGACTGCGGATCCGCGAGATAGCGCGCGTGCATCTCCTCCACGTACAACGCATTGGCGCCGTAGAGAAAACTGGTTTCGAGCAGCGCCGCATTGGGCGCCCGCCGGACATCGTCCGCCATGATCCATCCTTGCGCCGCAGTGATCTGCGCGGCGCCGATCGCTCATATGGTGAGGAAAGCCAGAGCGCGCCCCTTTTAGGGCGCGTCGCGGCGCGCGCAAAGGCCGCGAACCGCGCCCAAGCGATGCATTTTCGCCGGCGCCCCCGCAAGCGGCGGCGAGGCCCTTCCTGCTTCAGCCCGCGAGCAATTCCTTCATCGCCCGCCCCATGGCGGCGGGGTGCGGCGCGATCTTGATCCCGGCGGCCTCCATGGCGGCGATCTTGGAGCCGGCGTCGCCCTTGCCGCCCGAGATGATGGCGCCGGCGTGGCCCATCCGCCGCCCCGGCGGCGCCGTGCGCCCGGCGATGAACCCCACGACCGGCTTCTTGCGCCCCCGCTTGGCCTCGTCGGCCAGGAACTGCGCGGCGTCCTCCTCGGCGGAGCCGCCGATTTCGCCGATCATGATGATCGCCTTCGTCTCGTCGTCGGCGAGAAAAAGCTCAAGCATTGGAATGAATTCCGTGCCCTTGACCGGATCGCCGCCGATCCCGACGGCGGTGCTCTGCCCCAGTCCTTCCTGGGTCGTTTGAAAGACGGCCTCGTAGGTCAGCGTTCCTGATCGCGAAAGCACCCCGATCGCCCCCTTGGCGAAGATATTGCCGGGCATGATTCCGATCTTGCAGGCGCCGGGCGTGAGCACGCCCGGGCAGTTCGGCCCGATCAGTCGCGACTTTGACTTTTCCAGCTTGGCTTTCACCCGCACCATGTCGAGCACGGGGATGCCTTCGGTGATGCACACGATGAGCGGGATCTCCGCGTCGATCGCCTCTTCGATCGCGGCGGCGGCGCCGGGCGGGGGGACATAGATCACCGTCGCGTCAGCGCCAACCTTCGCCTTCGCTTCGGCCACGCTGTTGAACACCGGCAAGCCGAGATGCGTCTGCCCGCCTTTCCCTGGCGACACCCCGCCGGTCATCCGCGTGCCGTAGGCGATCGCCTGCTCGGAGTGGAACGTGCCGTTCTTCCCCGTGAAGCCCTGGCAGATGACGCGAGTCTCAGCATTGATCAGAATGGACATTGCAGTGCCGGCGGCCCCTCTTACCCTCCGCATGCGCGGCGCCCGGGCGTGGTAGCGGGCATTCTCGCGAACTGCAAACCCGGTCTGGGCTTGTTTTTGCGATGAACCCGGCGTTGAACGAGCTCACGGTCTGAGGGAGGCGCGAGCATGCGGCGGAGCACGGCGGCGCTGGCGGCGGTTCTCATTCTCGCCGCCTGCACGACGACGCAATCGCACACGTTCACCGCCGGCTTCGAGCGGCCGGCGCCGGGCGCTACGATCCTCGTCATCGAACCGGATATCGAGCTGGCGGTGCTGACCGCGGCCGGGCTTCCTGAACCGCGCGAGGATTGGACCCAATCGGCGCGCGCCAATGTCGCTGAAGCGATCGCGGCGCAGCTCGGCGAGCGCGGCCGTCCTGTCCGCGCTTACGCGCCCGGGCACAGCGGCCGCGAGGGCCAACTCATCCGCCTGCACGAGGCCGTCGGCAATTCGATCCTCCTCTTCAATTACGGCTACATCGCCTTGCCCACGAAGGAGGAGAATTTCGACTGGACCTTGGGGCCCGGCGCGCGAGAGATCGCCGCGGCGCAGGGCGCCCGCTACGCGCTCATCACCCACGCGCGCGGCCACTACGCCTCGACCGGCCGCGTGGTGATGGCGCTTCTGTTCGGCGGCCCCGTCGGCGGTCAGCAGATTTTCGCATCCTTGGTGGACCTCCATTCTGGCGACATCATTTGGTTCAACGTCGCCACCACCGGCCCGAACGCGGACATGCGCCAAGAAGAGGGCGCTGAGGCGCTCGTGCGCGCCCTCCTGAACGATGCGCCGCTATGAAGCGAAGCTTCCTGCGCGGCGCGATCTCCGTTTTTTCCGCGGCGGCGCTCATAGCGGCGCCGGCGGCCAGCGTCGCGCAGCAATCCGCGCCTCTTGCGCCGCCCGCGGCGACGGCGGCTGATCCCCCGCCGCGCCCCGCCCCCGCCCGCGCACGCCCTGATCCGTCTACGGACGAAGGCGGCATCTGGGGCGTCGCCGACCGTGCGGAAGAAGACGCCCGCCGCTCCGCCGAACGCATCAGCGATCCCGGGCTCAACGCCTATGTCGCATCCATCGCCTGCCGGGTTGCGGCTGAGTTCTGCGGCGACGTGCGCATCTATCTGATGCAGCGTCCGTTCTACAACGCCAGCATGGCGCCCAACGGCTACATGGAGGTGTGGTCGGGCCTGATGCTGCGCGTCGAGGACGAGGCGCAGCTGGCCTTTGTGCTCGGCCATGAGATCGCCCACTATGACGCGCGCCACTCGCTTGAGACCTTGCGCGCCATGCGCGGTCGATCGAACGCCGCCCTCGCCGCCTCGGTCGCGATCGCCGTCATCGGCGCGGCCGCCGCCGCCAATAGTCCGAACTCGGCGCAATCGATCATGAACGCCGCCGGCGGACTTATCGACATCGCCTATCTCGGCGCGCTCGCCTCGCTTTTCGGCTATTCGCGCGAGAATGAGACCGAGGCCGACGCCGAAGGCTTTCGCCGCATCGCCGCCGCCGGCTACGACCCCGCCGCGCCGGCCCGGCAATGGCGCCTGCGCATCGACGAGGTCGCCGCCTCCGATTTCGAGCGCACGCGCCGCGAGGAGGCCCGCGCCGGCGTCTTCAACACGCACCCGCTGAACCGCGACCGCGTCCAGGCCTTGGAGGCGCTGGCGCTACGCGCCGCCGCTGTCGGCGAAACCGGCCGCGCGCGCTATCGCGCGGCGATCCGCCCCTTCCTCGACCCCTGGCTGCGCGATGAGCTGCGTCGCCGCGACTACGGCCAGACGCTGTTCCTCATCGAGCGCCTCGCAAGCGCTGAGGAGGACCTCGGCGTGCTGCTCTTCTACCGTGGCGAGGCCCACCGCCTCCGCCGCGGCGAAGGCGATCTCGCGCACGCGCGCGCGGCCTACGAAAGCGCGATTCAGCATCCTGATGCGCCGCCGCTCGCTTGGCGCCAGCTCGGCGAGATTTACGAGCGCGAGCGGCGCGCCGCGGAGGCCGCCGCGCTCTTTCGCGCCTATCTCGATCGAGCCCCCGCTGCGAGCGATCGGCTTCTGATCGAACGCCGGATCGCGGCGCTTGAAGCCCAGGCGCCGCCAGGAGGAACGCCATGATCAAGGCCCTCGCCGCCGCCCTCGCCCTCTCCGCCTGCGCCGCCGTCGCCGCCGTCGAGGGCCCCTACAGCGCCGCCGGCGCCTACACGGTGACGCTCGATCGTCAGTGGTCGGACATTTCCGCCGTCATGACCCAGCGCCCGCGCAATGTGCGCCTGCTCTCCGTGGACGGCCCGCTCCTCAACCGGCTCTATATCGCAAGCGCGATCGAGCCAGGCCAGTTCCTGGTCAAGCCGGCGCGGCGCGAGGCGCCGACGCCGATCTTCCGCGCCGACATGAGCGAGACCGAACTCGTCGAGTTCGTGATCGATAGCGTCGCTGCGCTCGGCTATCTGCGCCCCGAATCTCGGAACCTCCGCCCCGATCTGTTCGGCGGCCGCGAGGCGGTGCGATTCGAGATCGAGGCGCAAACGCCCGAAGGCCTCGCCTTCAGCGGGACCGCGCTGCTTGCGCGCGCCGGCGACCGCCTCCACCTCATTCTCTATCTCGCGCCGACCGAGCACTATTATGCGCGCCTGCTGCCGCACGTGGAGCAGGTGTTCGCGAGCGTGCGCTTCCAGTGATCACTCCGTCGGCGCGGGCGCCGTGCTGGGCGTCGCCACGATGCTGAGGATCATGCCCGCGACCGTGTCCGGCGCCGCGCCGTCCTGCCGCTGCAGATACATGTGCCGGAAGACGGCCACGCCCGGCATCGAGGGCGGGTTGGTCCAGACCTGCGAAATGAAGCGGTTCGGCTGCTCGCGCCAATCGTCCGCCGCGACCCCCACCCATTCGCGCACCAGCGCGCCGGGCACGGTCTGCGGCGCATCGAATGCATAGAACGCGCAGCCGATCACCTCTTGCCCGCGATTGTCATAGTTCGAGAGCGCCAGAAAGCCGCGCTCCCCGCCGACGATCTCCCGCGAGAACAGCCGGATCGCGCGGATCGTCATCCCTTGCGCCGCAAAGCTGCGCGCCTGCGCCATCACCCGCGTCAACTCCGGGCGATCGCCGACCTCCGCCTCCGCCCAGCCCTGCGCCTGGGCCGCCGCCTCGAGCGTCGCGTAGCTTGCGCGCGCCTCGACGCAGACGTCTTGAAACGCCGTGAACCGCGGTTCCGGCGCCGGCGCCGCCCCGCTGTCCTGCGAGTAAGCCGGCGCCGCGGCCAGCGCCGCCGCGACAAGCCCCGCCCACACGCCTCGCACGCCTTTCTGTCCCGTCATCCCAACCCAAAGAGCGGCTGCAGCGCCGTCGCGCAAGCCCGTACGGCGCCCCTAGCCCCGCCTCAGCCTCCGAACTTTTCCACAACCACCGCGCGTACAGTCAATTTTGACGTTTACGTGACACTTCAATCGCTGTTAGATGACGCTTCAATGACGGTTCCGTGTAGGGCCGCCCGTCGGAGAGCGAGGAGGAGAGCATGAAACATGCAGCGCTGGCGGCGGCTTTGGCGGTTGCGCTTTCCGCGTCCGCATTCGCTGACCCCTGGGTCGCGCCGAGCGAGCGCCACGCGGTTCCCGTGAGCTATGAAGATCTCGATCTATCGCGCGCCGAGGACGCCGCCGCGCTTATCCAGCGGCTGCACTCGGCGACCCAGCGCGCCTGCGAACTACGTGAACTCGCCCAGCAAGGCCCCACCGCACGCCGCGCCGTGCGCGCCTGCCGCGACGATGCGCTCCACGCCGCGATCGAACGCATCAACGCGCCCGAAGTCACCCGCCTCTATCAGGAAGCGCGCCGCTAGCAGTCCGTAGGCGGATGATCCGTATCGAACGCGGCGCTATCCGCGCACCGCCGCCACGATCTTGCGCGCTGCGTCTTCCAGATCGTCGGCGTTGATCACGTTGAGCCCGCTCTCGGCGATGATCTTCTTGCCTTCGGCGACATTGGTGCCCTCGAGCCGCACCACCAGCGGGACTTTGAGCCCCACTTCCTTGACCGCCGCGACGACGCCCGCGGCGAGCACGTCGCACTTCATGATCCCGCCGAAGATGTTGATGAGAATCCCCTTCACCTTCGGGTCTGCGGTGATGATCTTGAACGCGGCCGAAACCTTCGCCTGATCGGCGCCGCCGCCGACGTCGAGGAAATTCGCCGGCTCCTCGCCGAACAGCTTGATGATGTCCATCGTCGCCATCGCGAGGCCCGCGCCATTGACCATGCAGCCGATGTCGCCATCCAGCGCAATATAGGCCAGGTCGTACTTGGACGCCTCGATCTCTTTGGGATCCTCTTCGCCGAGATCGCGGAGCTTTTCCCATTCCGGATGCCGGAATTCCGCGTTCGAATCGAAGCTCACTTTGGCGTCGAGGCACACGAGCTTGCCCTCGCCCGTCACCATCAGCGGATTGATCTCGAGCAGGCTCATGTCGCTCTTGGTGAAGGCCTCGTAGAGCGATTTGAGCAACGCCTCGCATTGGCGCGCGAGATCGCCTTCGAGCTTCAGCGCGCCGGCGACCTTCGCCGCGTCCTGGCCAGTGACGCCCGCGTCCGGATCGATCGCCACCGTCGTGATGCGTTCCGGCGTCTCATGCGCCACCTCTTCGATGTTCATCCCGCCCGCGTCGGACGCCACGAACGCCACCCGTCCCGCTTCGCGATCGACGAGCGCCGAGAGATAGAGTTCGCGCGCGATGTTCGCGCCTTCCTCGATATAGAGCCGCCTCACCACGCGCCCCGCCTCGCCGGTCTGCAGCGTCACCAGCGTGCGCCCCAGCATCTGTTCGGCATAGACGCCCACATCCTCCGGCGCCTTGGCGATTCGCACGCCGCCCTTGTCGCCGGCTTCGGCCTCCTTGAACCGGCCTTTGCCCCGCCCGCCGGCATGGATTTGCGCCTTGACCACCCAGACCGAGCCGCCGAGCTTCGCGGCCGCGTCGACCGCCTCCTCGGGCGTGAACGCTGGAAACCCGCGCGGCGTCGGCGCGCCGAACGCGCGCAGGATTTCCTTGGCTTGGTATTCGTGGATGTTCATGGGGCCCCTCGATGGTCGCGTCGTGTATGGCGGCGCGGAGCCGATGGCGCAACCGGGCGGACCCGCGTCAATCGCGCTCCTCGCCATAGGCGATTTCCGCCGCTGCGACGCTCGTCTCCGGCTTGGCGGCGTACGCTTCTTTTTCGGCCGGCGGCGTCTCGGCCCGGGCCGCGCCGCGCCAGAACATCGCCGCGGTGAGCGCCGCCGCGCTGACCGCCCCGAACCAGAAGACGCCGCGCCCGCCCAGGAGATCGACCGCCGCGCCCAGGACGACCGGGCCGATCACGGACCCGGCCGCCCACACGAACAGCACCCCGCTCGCCGCCTGCGCGAGCCGCCCCGGCTCGGCGCGATCGGCCATATGCGCGACCGCAATTCCGTAGAAGCAAAGCGAGCCTGCCCCCCAGGCGGCGTAGAGCAGCGCCGCCAGCCAAAGCGGCGTCGCGTCTCGAAAGATGGCGAGCGTCAGCGCAGCGAGCGCGGCGAGCCCCGTCAGCATCGCGATCACCACCCGCCGGTCGAGCGAATCCGACAGCCGCCCCGCCGGCCATTGCAGCGCCAGCGATCCGATCCACGCCGCGGAATAGAAAGTCGCCGCCGCAGCCTGACCAAACCGCTCGGCCGCATAGAGCGGCGCGAGAGTCAGCATCCCCGAATTGATGAATCCGGCGCCGAACGCTGCGATCACGGCGGCCGGCGCGGTGTTGAATTGCGCGCGCAGCGCCAGCGGCTGGGCCTTGGGCGCCGGGGGCTGCGCCGCACTGGTGAAACACACCGGCGCGATCGCGAGCGTCGCCAGCCCCGCCGCGATCATCCATGGCTCGGCGGCGCCGATCGGCAGCCCGAACAGCAGAAACGGCCCGAGCGCCAGCGCCGCGCGCGTCGCCACCAGATAGACGCCCATGATGCTGCCGCGCTCGGTGCGCCCCACCGACGCGCTCATCCAGCTTTCCACTGCCGCGAACATCAGCGCCACAGCGACGCCCGCGAGCGCCCGCGCCAGCGCCCACGACCACGGCTCGCCCGCTCCATGCAGCGCGAGCGTGCTGACCGAGAGGATCGCCGCGCACGCCGCGAACACGCGGATGTGCCCCACCCGCGCCAGCATCGCCGTGGCGCCCATCGCGCCGATCATGAATCCGGCCGAATAGGCCGCCGCCACCAGCCCCAACTCCGCCGGCGTGTGCTGATCGAGCGCGAAGGCCAGCGGCAGCAAGAAGCCCAGGAGCCCCTGCCCGGCCTGCAATATCGTGACCGCGGCGATCAGCGCGGCGACGTTGCGCAACGAAGTCATGACGCTCCCGAGGGCTAGCCCCGTAGCAGAGCGCCCGCACCGTCTCTATCGTCGGATTTGCCGCGCCTCCACGATCCTGTACGTGGGGAACGTGGATAAAGGCGCTCAACAGCGGCGGGGGGAGCTATGCGTAAGGTTTTTGCAGCATTGGCGATCGTGTTTCTCGGCGCCGCGCCGGCGTTCGCTGGCGATTTCGAGTGCGTCTGGCGCAATATGCCGACCGACGTGCGCGCCGCCTTCACCCGCAACACCGTCACCTCCGAAGACATCAACACCGTCCTGAATTCTGGCGTCCTCACCGAGCCGATCCTCGTTGCGGCCATGCAGCCCTGCGCGATCGAAGACAGCGAGGCCACCCAGCTTGGCCAGTACGTCGCCGCGCGGGCGCTGGCCCTCGCGCAGCGCAGCCGCCTGATCACCCAGCACGGCTGGCACGAATCCCAGTTCATCGTCCTCATGGCGCCGGTGACTGCCGACGAGCGCGAAGCCGTGTGGCGCTCCGCCAGCGGCGATCAAGGCGTCGACACCTCAAGCGTAGCCATGCGCTTCCGGACAAGCGCACAGGGCCAGGGGCTGACCGACGAGGCCGCCCTTCGCTCGGCGATGGAGTTCATGTACGCCCAGGTCGTGGTCGAGCGCCTGGCCCCGGCTATGCGTCCCTGACGCGCTCAGCCGAAGAACACCCGCCACATCAGCCGGTGAGCGCGCCGGCGATCACCAGCCCGCCGACGAACATCCCGGTCATGGCTGCGCGGTGCGCCATTACGCGCTTGCTGCGGATGGCGAAGATTCCCATCGGCAGGGCCACGATCACCCAGCCGCTGATCAGGTGGATGAACGAATAGGCGTCGCCGTTGATCCCGGTGATGAACAGGCTGGAGACGGCGGTGATCGCCATCGCCGCGACCCAAGCCCAGCCGAGCGCCCTGTGCATCCCCGTGCCCTTGCGGCGCAGCAGGATCACGCAGCCGATCGCGAATGCGACGAGCGCCGCGTAGACATGCAGCTGGATCATCGGCGACTGCGCGAACCACAGCCCCCAGTCCGGCCCGGCGGCGCGCCACCGCGTCCGTCCCATACCGTCGATCATCCCCGGCGCGAACGGGGCGAGCCCGACCGCCAGGACGGCGACGATCCCGAGCCAGAGAAAGCGGGTCCGCACCGGCTTGGCGGCGGGGGGCGTTGCGTTCGGCATTTGCGGTCTCCAGCGGATCGGCTACGCCCCCGACCATGACCGCCCGCAGCGCTGCCGCATCCGCTCATGCGTGAACCGGCCGATCCGCTTCGCCGGCCGCCGGCCGGCGCCGTTCACGAAGCGCGAACGGCGGCCGGTTATTGGCGCCAGTTGGCGCGAAACCTGGCGATCGCCGCCGCCGCCGGCGCCTTCCTTGCGATCGTGAACGCCTTTGACATGGAGGCGCCGCTCTCGACGCGGCTGCTCTACTGGGCGCCGTTGATGATGATGGGCGCGCTGGTGGGCGGCGCGCTGGCCAGCCTTGCGACCCGGATTCCGGCGGCCCGTCAGAACCTCTGGCTTCTCTGGGCCCTGATCAGCTTGGGGGTGGCCGTCGTCAGCTTGGGCTTCATCTGGGGCTACACGGAACTGCTTTGGGCCGGCGGCGCCCCGCCTTTGTCGGCGCTTCCCTACTTCTTCTTCACCGTCCTGGTGATCGCAGCGGCGATGACGGCGATCATGATCGCCATCAACCGGCCCGGCGTTCAAACCCACGCGGCGCCGGCGGGCGCGCCGCCCGTTCGTTTTCTTGACCGCTTGCCGCCGCGGCTGCGCGGCGCAGCGCTCTACGCCGTCCAGGCGGAGGATCATTACCTGCGCCTGCACACTTCGAAGGGCGCCGATCTGATCCTCATGCGTCTCTCCGACGCCATCGCCGAACTCGAAGGCCTGGAGGGCGCCCAGACCCACCGCTCGTGGTGGGTCGCGCGCGAAGCGGTGGAGGAGGTGATCCGCGACGGCGCGCGCGTCGTGTTGAAGCTGCGCGGCGGGACGCAAGCGCCGGTCAGCCGCCCGAACATCCGCGCGCTCAGGCAGGCGGGTTGGTTCTGAACCAATCCGCCTGCGCCACCGCCCAGATCACGTGCGGCATGCCGGCATGCAGCGTCGCGGCGCCCGGCTTCGCGCCGAGCCGCATCGCCACGTTTTGAGACGCGACATTGTCGACATGAATGAGCGAAATGAGCCGCTCCGGCCTCAGCGCTTGAAACGCCCAACACCCCGCCGCCCGCGCCGCTTCGGTCGCATAGCCCTTGCCCCAATAGCGCCGGTCGAGCCCCCAGCCGAGTTCGAGCCCGGTCCAGCCTTCGGGGTTCCACAGCCCCACGCGCCCGACGAACGCGCCCGACGCCTTTTCCTCCACCGCATACAGCCCATAGCCGCGCAGCGCCCAATGGCCGAGAAACGCCGAAAGCGTCCGCCACGCCGCCGCCAAATCCTGCGGCCGCTGATCCGCGGTCAGAAATCGCGCGACCTCCGGCTGCGCCATCATCGCCGCAAACGGCGCGATGTCGTCCCGCCGCCAGCCGCGCAGGATCAGGCGCTCGGTTTCAAGCTGTGGGATCGCGTTGAGGTTCTGCATCACTCCGCCGCGCGGAAATCCCAGTCCATCTCCGCCGCGAGATAGACTGCGATCGCCCACGCGGCCACGTTCTGGCGCAAGTTGGCGGGGTCGACCTTGTCGAGCGTGTCGTCGGCGGTGTGGTGATAGTCGAAATAGTCGAGCCCGTCTTGACCGAGATCGATCACCGGCACGCCGGCTGCGCGCGCCGCGGCGATGTCTGCGCCGCCGAACGCCGGCTGGGTATCGGAGACCATGACCTCGGCGGCGTTCAGCGCCTGCGCCATCGCGGCGTGATGGCCGCCCGCGCCTGCGCCGAACCGCGAGCGGAAGCGCCAGATCCGCCCCGCCCCGAAATCGCTTTCCAGCGCCAGCACATGCCACGGCAATTCCTCTGCATGCGCCCGCGCATACTCGGCGCCGCCGAACACGCCGGTCTCTTCGGCGCCCGCGATGAGCAGACGGATGGTGCGGCGCGGGCGCCGCGGCAGCTGGCGGATGAGATCGGCCGTCGCGATGATGACGCCGACGCCGGCGGCGTCGTCGATGGCGCCGGTTCCTTCCTCCCAGGAATCCAGGTGCGCGGCGAGGAGCACGATCTCCTCCGGCGCCGAACGCCCGCGGATCTCCGCGATCACATTGCCCGATTGCGCCGCCGCCTCGCGCTCGATCGCAATGTCGAGCCGCATCCGCACCGGCCCGCGCGCAATGAGCCGCGCCAATTGATCCGCGTCCGGATTGGAGAGCGCCGCCGCCGGCACGCGGGTCCCCGCCGCGAAATCGGCCGTCGTGCCCTGATGCGGGAAGCGGTGTCCGTCGGTGCCGACGGATCGGATCACGCACGCCGCCGCGCCCTTCTCGCGCGCGAGCCGCGGGCAGGCGCTGCGTCGCGGCACGGCCGCGCCATAGCCTGATCCGTCCATCGTCGCGGTCATGCCTTCGTCGACGAACACGATCCGTCCGGCTACGGAGGAAGGCGCGGCGTCGCGCAGCGCCGCGAGGCTGGCGAAGCGCGCCACCTCGGCCTCCAGCCCGCCCTCGGGCGTCGCCGCCGATCCGCCGAGCGCGACGATCCGCAGCGGCTGTTGGGAGGGCGCAACGACCGCGGCCTCCTGCCGCGTCGCCCGCCAATAGGGAATTGCGAACGGCTCGATGCGGATGTTCTCGAACCGCCGCGCCCGCAATTGCGCGACCGCCCAGTCGCGCGCCCGCGCTTCCGCCGCCGATCCCGCCAGCCGCGGCCCGACTTCAGTGGTGAGGCTTTCCGTCAGCGCATAGGCGTCGTCGCTCGCCATCGCCCGCGCGCGCAGCGTCTCCAGCGTGCGCTGCACCTCAGCGGGGATCGGGCTTGGCGCCGGCGTCGTTTGCGCGGCGCTGCCGTGCGCCAGGCAGACGGCCGCAGCCGCCGCGATCAGAAATCTCATGGGTCCCTCTCGCGGCGAATGTGGCGATGCGTCAGCGCGTTGCAACCCGCTTCGCGTCGGCCCGTGTCAGCAGCCGTCGCATCAGAGCGGCGCGCGGCGATAGCGCAACACTTCGTCGCGCACGTCGTTCTCGCCATAGCGGATGCGGATGGCTCCGATCAGCGCCTCGCCCTCAAGCCGGAAGCTGAGCGAGCGGAACACCAGTTCGTTCGGGCCGCTGCGCACCGGCTCGAACGTCGCCCAGGCGTCCTTTTCCTCCCAGCCGACGAAATCCGGATTGAAATGCTTCACCCGCATCCTCAGCCCGGCCTCGGTCTCCTCCAGGAGCATGATCTCGTAGAACGCCGGGCGCCCCTCGCGCACGAGCCGGAAATAGCCGACCATCTGCCCGCCCGCGGGCTCGGACCACGCCTCCTCGATCTGCCCGCCGAGCCCCTCGCCGACCCAGCGCCCCGCCAGCCAGCGCGCCTCCTCGATCGACGCCTGCGCCAGCGCCGCCTGCGCGCTGCAGATCATGAGCGCGGCCGCCGTCGCGAGCGCTTTCCAAGCCTTCATCATCGTCGCCTCCATGGTCTTGCGCTGCTATGACGTCTGGTTTGATCCGATTTCGACAGTCAGGGGCTGACGATGGCGTTCGAAGGATTCTCCAAGGATTTTTTCAAGTTCCTGCGCGATCTCAAGAAGAACAACGAACGCGCCTGGTTCGAGGCGAACCGCGAGCGCTACCGCAATCACGTGCAGGCGCCGCTCTCCGCATTCATCACCGATCTCGCGCCCCTGCTCGCCAAGACCTCGCCCAACTTCACATGCGATCCCCGCCCCAATGGCGGCTCCATGTTCCGCATCCACCGCGACGTCCGCTTCGCCAAGGACAAGAGCCCCTACAAGACGCACGCCGCCGCGCACTTCCGCCACACTGTCGGCAAGAACGTCCACGCGCCGGGCTATTATCTCCATCTCGCGCCCGGCGAGATCTTCTTCGGCGGCGGCATGTACATGCCCGAACCGCCCGCCCTCGCCATGATCCGTACACGGATCGCCGAGAGGCCGGCCGAGTGGAGCAAGGCGCGCGACGCCGCCTCGATCAGAAGGACCTATGGCGGAATCGCCAGCCGCGACGCGCTCGCCAAGCCGCCGCGCGGCTTCCCCGCCGATCACCCGATGATCGAGGACATCAAGCGCAAGAGCTACTTCGTCGGCGTCGACGGCGACGAGGCCGCGGCCGCCTCGCCCGCCTTCGTCAAACAGGTCGCCAAGGCCTACGCCGACGCGGCGCCTCTGATGCAATTCCTCTGCGCCGCCGTCGGCGTGAAGTACTGAGCATCCATGGACTGCGGGCCTGAAGGCGCGCGGTCCCGCCTAGCGCCGCGCGCGCCATTCCGCGCGCGTCTGCCCCCAGACGTCGATCGGCACGCTGATCGGCGCGGGCAGCATGACGTCTTCCTCCATCATATAGGAGCCAAGCCGCTGCGCCACGGCCTGCGAGGACGCATTGTCCTTGGCGATGCAATGCACCACGCGCGTCCAGCCGAGCGTCTCGAACGCCCAGTCGATCGCGGCGGCCGCACCCTCGGTCGCGTAGCCCTTGCCCTACGCCGACCTGATCAGCCCCCAGCCGACTTCCGTGTCCGGCCAGCCGCCGCCTTCGCCGCCCGGAAACCACGGCCCGAGGCGCCCCACCCAGCGCCCGCTCTCCTTCTCGATCACCGAAAACATCCCGAAGCCCTGCAGCGCCCACGCGCCCGCGATCGTCGCCATCTGCCGCCAGGCGCCATGCGGCGGGACAACGCCGCCGAGCGTGCGCATCACCTCTTCGTCCGCACAGAACGCGGCGAAATCGGCGAAGTCCCCTTGCGTCGGCGGCCGCAACACGAGGCGCGGCGATTCAAGCGTTGGCCCCAGCATGTTTCCTCCAACGTCGAAATACAGAACAGCGGGCCTTTTGGGCCCCGCAAAGTTCGTCCGGGTACGGAGCGTCGGAGCGGCAGGAGCGGGCCCGAAGCCCCAACTCACCCAACGCTCGGATCGATCCCCTTGCAGGCCTCCACGAGTCCCTTCACCGCATTGACGCTGTGCTCGAACATGCCGCGCTCTTCGGCGCTGAGCTCGATCTCCACCACGCGCTCGACGCCGCCCGCGCCGATGATGCACGGCACGCCGACATAGATGTCGCTGAGCCCATACTGCCCGGAGAGATGCGCCGCGCACGGCAGGAGCCGCTTCTTGTCCTTCAGGTAGGACTTGGCCATCTGGATCGCGCTCTCGGCGGGCGCATAGAACGCCGAGCCGGTCTTCAAAAGGTTCACGATCTCGGCGCCGCCGTCGCGCGTGCGCTGCACGATCGCGTCGAGCTTCTCCTGCGTGGTCCAGCCCATGCGCACGAGATCGGGCAGCGGGATGCCGGCGACGGTCGAATAGCGCGTGAGCGGGACCATCGTATCGCCGTGGCCGCCGAGCACGAACGCCGTCACATCCTCCACCGAGACGTTGAACTCGGCGGCGAGGAAATGCCGGAACCGGGCGCTGTCGAGCACGCCCGCCATGCCGACGACCTTGTTGTGCGGCAGTTTCGAGAATTGCCGCAGCGCCCACACCATCGCGTCGAGCGGATTGGTGACGACGATCACGAACGCGTTGGGCGCATGCGCGGCGACGCCCTCGCCGACCGCCTTCATCACTTTGAGATTGATGCCCAGGAGATCGTCGCGGCTCATGCCGGGCTTGCGCGGCACGCCGGCGGTGACGATGGCGACATCGGCCCCGGCGATCGCGGCGTAATCCTGCGCGCCCTTGAGCGCGCTGTCCTTGCCGAACACCGGCGAGGCTTCCGCGATGTCGAGCGCCTTGCCCTGCGGAATCCCTTCCATGATGTCGAACAGCACGACGTCGCCCAATTCTTCGCGCGCCGCGATATGCGCGAGCGTGCCGCCGATCATGCCGGCGCCGATGAGGGCGATTCTGTTGCGGGCCATGGAGCGCTCCGAAGCATGCGGCCTGAGCGGCCGCTGGAGATGGGGAAGGCGCGTGATCTAGCGCCGGCCGCGACGAAGCGCAACGCGGCCGCCGGCCTCGGCGATGGGAGGCGCGCCGCCGGTTATTTCTTGGGCTTTTCGTCGTCCTTGCGCGCCGCTTCTTCTTCCGTCAGCGCGCGCACGAGATCGAGCACGCGGCGGCGCACTTTCTGGTTCTTGATCGACGCGAACATCGCCACAAGCTGCAATCCCTCGGGCGTCGAGATCGTGTCGTAGAGAAACGACTCGCCCTGGTCTTCCGCCACGCCCGCAGTCTGGGACGCGCGCAATCCGTCGAAGAAGTGCGAGACCGGCACGTCGAGCGCTCCAGCGATCGAGAACAAGCGGCTGGCCGCGATGCGGTTGACGCCCTTTTCGTACTTCTGGACCTGTTGGAACGTGACGCCGAGAAGCTCCGCCAAACGCTCCTGACTCATGTTCATCTCGAGGCGTCGGGCCCGCACTTTTTGGCCGATTCTCTTGTCCACGGCGTTGGCCGTGCGCTCGTCATTCATGCCCGTTTGTCCCGGTTCTTCTTGTCCTGCCGATTGGCGCGACACACAGCGCCAGAATCAGAAAAAACACAAGCGCGGCCGCAACATGGCCGATCCTGGCGTAATATGTCGCAGGCAGCGCGGCAGGAAGCGCTGCTTCCGCACCGTAAACGCCTTTTGCGGTTTCCGCCACTGGCCGCCCGTAGGAATCGATGATCGCCGAGACCCCGCCGGAGGCTGCGCGTACGATCGGCAAGCCCTCCTCGATCGCCCGGTACCGGGTCATGTTGTAGTGCTGGCGGGGCCCCACCCCGCCCCCGAACCAGGCGTCGTTTGAGATGGAGGCGATCCAGCCGGGCCGCTCCGCCCCGCGCGGAGCAAGCCCGGGAAAGATCGCCTCATAGCAGATGAGCACCACCACGGGCGGCGCGTCCGGCACGATCAGCCGCCGCGGCGCCGGCCCTGCGCGAAAGCCGCGTCCGATGCGGGCGACGGGCTTGATGTTCGCCCATTCGATCCACGAATAGAGCGGGATGAACTCGCCGAATGGCACCAACCGGTGCTTGTCGTAGATTTGCTCCGCATCGGGCAGCCTCAGCCGCCCGGACACCCCGTCCAGCACCGCGGCTGAATTGTAGAAGACCGGCTGGCCGGCGGCGTCGAGTTCGTAGCGCGAAAATCCGATGATCAGCGCGCGATCGCCCAACGCCGCGCCGATCGCCTGCTGCAGCCGCGCATCGTCGAGCAGGAAGGTGTTGAGCGCCGGGATCGCGCCTTCCGGCCACACCAGCACATTGGCCCGGCTCTCTTCCGGATCGCCGCTCGCGGCTGCGAACCGCGCGAGCACGCGCCATTCCTGATCGGGACGGTTTTCCCATTTTTGCCCTTCGCTCAGGCCGGAATCGACGACCCGCATGATCGGCCGCGAGCCCGGGGCCGGCTCGCTCGCCTGCGCCAGCCGCTGCAGTCCCGCGCCCCACGCCAGCCCGATCGCCAGCAGCGCCGCGAAGAACGGCGCAAACCGCGCGACGCCGGGCCTGGCGTCCGCAAGCGTCGCCGGCGCCGCCGCCGCCAGAAGCGTCAACGCCGTGAGGCCGTAGATCCCGACCGCCGCCGCAAGCTGCGAAACCGGCGCGCCGGCGGCCCAGATATAGCCGGCAAGATTCCACGGCAGCCCGCCGAACAGGACGCCGCGTCCCACCTCCGCCAACCCCGCGGCGGTCGCGAACACCGCGATGCGTCGCCAGTCGCGCGTCCAGAAGCCGATCGCGAGCGCGAATGCGGCGCCCCAGAACAGCGCGAGCACCCCCGCCAACGCGACGACGGCGGGAACCGCGAGCGCCGCGAAGGTTTCCGCGTCCACCTGGAACGCGAAATAGATCCAGTGCAGCCCGATCGTGAATTGCCCGAGCCCGAACCAGAATCCGCGAGCGAACGCCATGCGCCGGCGGCGCGCGCCCTGCGCCGCGACGTCGAGCTGCCAGACCAGGAAGGTGATCGCCGCAAAGAAGGCCGGTTGCACGTGGAACGGCGCAAACCCGAGCGTCGCCAGCGCCCCTGCGGAGAACGCCAAAGCATGTCCCCGCCATCCCCCCTGCGCCGCGATCCAGCGGTGCAGCGCTGATCCCGCCCCAGTTTGGGTCGCTCTTGCTTCCGGCGTCGTCATCGGCAGCGGGTTGGACCCGCACGCGCCTGCCCCGTCAAGGCCGCGCCGAGGGCCCCGCTGCATCCGACGGCGCCGGGCGCACGCGCACGCGCTTCACCCGCCGCGGATCGGCGTCCACGACCTCGACGTCGAACCCAGCCGGATGGTGGATGATCTCGCCGCGCTGAGGCACCCGCCCCGCCAGCGTGACGACCAACCCCCCGATGGTGTCGAATTCATCCTCGTGCTCGGGCAGCGACAGATCCCCGGCGCTGAGCGCGCGGGCCACCTGCTCGACATCGGCGCGCCCGTCCGCCTCGACGGCCCCGCCCTTGGCCTCCACCAGGCCCGCATCATCGTCGTGCTCGTCGTCGATCTCGCCGACGATCTGTTCGACCAGGTCTTCCATCGAGACCAAGCCGTCTGTGCCGCCATATTCGTCCACGACCAGCGCAAGATGGATGCGGCTCTGCTGCATTTTGAGGAACAGCGTCGAGAGTTTCATCGACGGCGGCACGAACAGGATCTCGCGCTTGATGCGGGTCAGGATGCGGTCCGAGAACTTGGCCTTCGCGTTTCCCTCCGCATCCGGAGCGATCTGCGCCACCACGTCGCGCACGTGCAGCAGTCCGATCGGATCGTCGAGCGTGTCGCGATAGATCGGCAGTCTGGAGTGTTGGCTCTCGGAGAAGATCTGCGCCGCTTCCCCGAGCGTCGCGGAAGCCTCCACGGCCACGATCTCCGCCCGCGGCCGCATGGCGTCCTCCACCCGCAGACGGTCGAACCAGGCCGCCTTGAGGATCATGCTCTTTTGCGACGCCTCGAGATCCTCTCCGAGCGACTCGCGCTCGTGCAGCACGGCCGCGACGTCGGCGGCGGCGCCGCCCTCGGCGCGGATCAGCCGCCGCGCGAGCCGCTTCCAGAAGTTGCGTCGTCCGGTCTTGTTTCCCGCGCCGTTGGGCGCATCGCCAGCGTCAGCCATGGCTATTGCTCGCGGTCCTCCGCATAAGGATCAGGCCATCCCATGACGGCGAGAATCTCCCGTTCGCGCGCCTCCATGCGCGCGGCCGCGCCGTCATCGTCGTGATCATAGCCCAAAAGGTGCAGAAACCCGTGAACGAGCAGATGGGCTGCGTGCTGGTCCACCCTCTTGCCCTGTCGCGCCGCCTCCGCCTCGATCGTTTCGCGGGCGAGCGCGATGTCGCCGAGATAGTCGGGCGCGCCATGCGCGGCCGGGAATGCGAGCACGTTGGTCGCTTCCTGCACGCCCAGGAACTGTCCCTTGAGCGCCGCGAGGCGCGCATCGTCGGCGAACAGCGCGGTCACCGCTCCCGTGATCGCCTCAGCTGCGCCGGCCCGGCCCAGCACGCGCGCCGCAAAAGCCTGGACATCCTCGCCAAGCGCCCCGCGCCAGCGCTCATCCTCGATCACGCATTCGACGCATAATCGCTCAGCCATCGGAGCGCCCGCCTTCGCGAGCTGCGCGCCGCCGCGCCTCGTCCTCGTCATAGGCCTCTATGATCCGCGCCACGAGCCGGTGGCGCACGACGTCCTGCGTCGCGAACCGGATCACCTCAACGCCAGGCAATCCCTCCAGGATCGAGAGCGCATGCGCCAGCCCCGATTGCTCCGCCCGCGGAAGATCCGATTGCGACGGGTCGCCCGTCACCACCATGCGCGAGCCTTCGCCCAGCCGCGTCAGCACCATCTTCATCTGCAGCACGGTGGCGTTCTGCGCCTCGTCCACGATCACGAACGCATCCGCAAGCGTGCGCCCGCGCATGAACGCCAGCGGCGCCACCTCGATCACCCGTCGCTCGCGGCGATTGCGCAGATCCGTTTCGCCCATCTGGCTGCGGAACGCGTCCCAGATCGGCTGCAGATAGGGATCGACCTTCTCGGCCAGATCGCCCGGCAGGTAGCCGAGCTTCTCGCCCGCCTCCACCGCCGGGCGCGTCACCACGATCCGCGCCACACGCTCGGCCTTGAGCGCCTCCACCGCCGCCGCCACGGCGAGAAACGTTTTGCCCGTCCCGGCCGGACCCACGCCGAAAATGAGATCGACCCCATCGTCGCGCAGCGCTTCGACATAGTGCGCCTGGCGCGGCGTGCGCAGCGTCAGCCCGCCGATGCGTTGCAGCGAATGCGGGCCGTCTTTTTCTGCGCCGCCCGCATGGGAGAACGCGATCGCGGCGCGCACATCCTGATCGGCGACGCCCTTGCCCGCCCGCGCATGCGCCGCCAGCGTCTCCACGATCGCGCTCGCGCGTTTGAGCGACTCGGCGGCCTCCGCCCCCGCTCGCAGGCGAACGTCCGTACCCTGAGCGTCGAGCACGACGCCGTAGCGCGGCTTGCCTCGCGCCGCGCCCGCTTCGCGAAAATCTTCCTGGATGAGCGCGAGATTGCGGTGCAGCGGCCCGCACACGGCCTGCGCGATCTCCGCCGTCTCCAGCCTGATGACGTGCTCCAGCGCACCGCCGCCGTTCGTCTCGTTTTCGCTCACGCCGGCGCCTTCGCGGGCATGCGCGCGCCGAGGCTGTTCAAGGACGCGGCCGTAATCTCGACCGTCGTCACCGCGCCGATCTGACGCTCGTCGCCGTCGAAATGCACGGCTTGGAGATAGGGGCTGCGCCCGTGCATCTGCCCTGGATGGCGTCCCGGCCCGTCGACCAGCACCGGCAGGCGCTTGCCGATCTGCTGCGCGTTGAACGCCAGCTGCTGCGCGCGCAGCAGCGCCTGGAGCCGCTGCAGCCGCTCGCGCGCGACGTCGTCGGCGACCTGGCCGGGCATATCCGCCGCCGGCGTGCCGGGCCGGCGCGAATATTTGAACGAGAACGCCTGCGCAAATCCGACAGCGCGCACGAGCGCCAGCGTCTCCTCGAACTCGCTTTCCCGTTCGCCGGGAAAGCCGACGATGAAATCGCTCGACAGCGCGATGTCGCGCCGCGCGGCGCGCAACTTCTCCACGATGGCGAGATAGGCCTCGGCGTCATGCTTGCGGTTCATCGCCCTGAGAACCCGCGTCGAGCCCGATTGCACCGGCAGATGCAGGAACGGCATGAGCGCCTCGATCTCGCCATGCGCGGCGATGAGGTCGTCGCTCATCTCATTGGGGTGGCTCGTCGTATAGCGGATGCGCTCGACGCCGGGGATCTGCGCGGCCGCGCGGATGAGGCCGGCAAGGCTCATCCCGCCATGATAGGCGTTCACGTTCTGCCCGATGAACACGATCTCGCGCACGCCCTGCGCGGCAAGCGCGCGAGTCTCGGCTAGCACCGCTTCGGCCGGGCGCGAATATTCCGCGCCGCGGGTGTAGGGCACCACGCAGAACGTGCAGAATTTGTCGCAGCCCTCCTGCACCGACACGAACGCCGAGACGCCCGATGCTGCGCGCGCCGGCAGCGCATCGAACTTTTCTTCCGGCGTGAACGTCGTCTCCAGCGTCACCCCGTTCGCGCGGGCGCTGCGCGCGATCAGCTCCGGCAGCTGATGATAGGCTTGCGGGCCGACGACGAGATCGACGCCCGGCGCGCGCCGCGCGATCTCCTCGCCCTGCGCCTGCGCGACGCAGCCCGCCACCGCGATCGTCATCTGGCCGCCTGCGGCGCGGCGGCGGTCCTTCTCCTGTTTGAGCCGGCCGAGCGTGGAGAACACCTTCTCCGTCGCCTTTTCGCGAATGTGGCAGGTGTTGAGGATGACCAGATCGGCGCCCTCGGGCGCGTCGGCCTGCACAAAGCCGAGCGGAGCGAGCACATCGCGCATCCGTTCGGAATCATAGACGTTCATCTGGCAGCCATGCGTCTCGATATAGAGGCGCTTGGCGCGGCTGGCCTGGGGTTGCGGATGGCGATCCGCGCTGCGGTCTGTCATGGGAAATCGTATTGGAACAATCGCATGCTAGCGCGGCGGGGCTCCAAAGTCGATGCGCGGCCGGCTTAGCGGCTCCGCCCCTTCGCATCGCCGTCGTCGATCGGCACGCCATAGAGTTCAAGGCGGTGGTCGACGAGCTTGTAGCCGAGCCGCGCGGCGATCTCTCTCTGCAGGCGCTCAATCTCCGGATCGACGAATTCGACGACCTTGCCGGTCTTCATGTCGATCAGGTGGTCATGGTGCGTTTCCGGCGTTTCTTCGTAGCGTGATCGCCCGTCGCGGAAGTCGTGCCGTTCGAGGATGCCGCTCTCTTCGAACAGACGGACCGTTCTATACACCGTGGCGATCGAGATGCCCGGATCGACGGCGGCGGCGCGCCGATGCAGCTCTTCCACATCAGGATGGTCGTGGCTCGACGAAATGACTCGCGCGATGACCTTGCGCTGTTCGGTCATGCGCATGCCTTTTTCGATGCAGAGCTTCTCGATGCGGTCCATGAATATCCTCTAGGTCGTCCTTGTCAGGGCGCCTGCTGCGTCCCGATTTATGCCCGCGCCGGCGCGCGATGTCCAGAAAATCCCAGCCTCGTGCTAGGATATTGCCAGAGCCTTTCGCATCAGAACGGCGTCATGAACGCCGTGCGCATCGCGGTAATAGCCGGGCCGGCGGCCGACGGCGGCGAATCCCGCGCGCTCATAGAGCGCGTGCGCGGCGTTGTTGTCGGCGCGCACGTCGAGGAAGAGGGCCGCCGCGCCCGCCGCCTTTGCGTGCGCGCACGCCGCCGCCAGCAGCGCCCGCCCGATCCCCTCGCGCCGGCGCGTGGCCGCCACGCCTATCGCCAGGAGTTCCGCTTCGTCCGCCGCAACTTGCACCAGCGCGAATCCCGCGGGCGCCGGCGCCGCAGCCACGAGCCCGAACGTGGTCGGCAGCGCCAGGAGCTGCGCGAAGGTCTCCTCCGGCCACGGCGCGTCGAAACACGCCGCATGCAGCGCCGCATAGAGGGGCGGATGCCGCACGCGCTCGATGCGGGGGCTCATGTCTCCTCCCCGAGCGGCGCGCGCAGATACTGCGGCGCGGGCGGCGCGCGCGCGGGGTCGAGCGTCCGCGCCCGCAGCGCAAGCCGCCCCGCGTCGACATGCGCGACGTCCTCCCCGGTCGCACCCGCTATTTCGGACGCAATCGCCGCCGCTCCAGGCCCGCGCAAGCGGATGGCTTGGTCTTGCGCGGCGGCGCGCAGGGCCGCGCTGACGCCGCCGCGTTCGATCCGCTGCGGCGCCAGCGCCGCCGCGCCGTCGCGATAGAGCGCCGCATAGCACGCGCCCGGGGTCACGATCACGGCGCCGCGCAGCCCGTCCTCCCCCCCTTCCAGCGCCAGCGCCTCCAGCGTCGACACGCCCACGCAAGGGACAGCCAGCGCCAGCGCCAGTCCGCGCGCGAACGCAAGCCCGATCCGCACGCCCGTGAACGAGCCCGGCCCCACCGTCACGGCGATGCGCTCAAGATCGGCGAACGCGAGCCCGCCTTGCGCCATCGCCGCGCGCGTCATCAATGCGATCCGCTCGGCCTGCCCGCGCGTCATCGCCTCGCTCACAAGCGCCCGCACGCCGCCGCCGTCCGCGACCGCGACCGAACACGCATCAAGCGCCGTATCCACGGCGAGGATGTTCATTTGGTTCCCGCGGCGCAACGATTCGATGTGGGGGGACTCATTCTTGCGCAATACTGCCCCGCATGAGCACACGCCCGCGCAAGTCGAATCCCTTTGAGGCATTTTATTCGGAACATTGACACCGCTCACGACATTGATTCAAACAATCATGCCCCGACGGCAAGCGCAGCATCGGTCTCGGACTGCTGAAGACGAAGATGGTCGGTACATACACCCGACCTGGGAAGCCTTTCGGTCCTTCGCAAACGCAGCGGGCGTCTCGCCAGCGCGCGCCCTTCAACTTCTTGTTTGGGACTTCGTCACAAGCGAGGGGGGCGTCCTGGAGCGGGTCGAGTTCTTGGAGCAATTAGCAGCCAGCCAGTTTTCCGATCTGCCGATGGTTGTGGAGCCCAATGAATCTCCTCGCTGTGATTCGAACGCGAGCGTGCTGGAAGCGGCTGCATGGGCAAACTTAGCGCGGGCCAAGTTGCGCGAGCCATGTCGGGAGCCATTCGGGGCTCGGGATGACCTCAAGCGCCATGCGCGCGCTAAACGCCGCCGACCCCGTGACGAACAATAGGAAGGTGAAAACGAGGATCGTTGCGATCCAGCGGCTAAGTCTGCGCTCTTTGTTGCGAGCGCGCCAAAACTCTTGGGCGGACTCAAGCTTGCTATCCCCGTGGGCGCTGTACGGAAATGCAAGGAACGTAGTTTGGCTCTCGTGATCGGCGATAGTCCCGGGCATGCGCATGGTCGCCAGCAAGGCAAGTACATAGACAATCATCGCAACGAAGAAGAGCGCCGCAGCCCAAGCAGCGAGAACTATCACACGGCGATCCACGTCATCCTGAACACCATCAATTGCGCCGAAGTTCTCGGGTAGAGTCGCAAAAAGGGAAAGCCCTACCAAGGCAGAAAGAATCGACCCCGAGCGCATTACGCGTCGGATCGCGCTCCAGTTCATCTCGATCTCAGGGTCCAAGCCCGGTAGCGTGCCAAACTGGAGGCATCCCTCCAAGATCGAGCGCACGCCCGCCACTCACCCACGCGGCCACAGCCCTGTCGCCGTGATTCTGATGAAAGTAGCGGATGAGTTCGCGCCACCGCACTTCGCACAGCGCGTTGTCGAGCCAAGCGACGATGCACTTCGCGCGCGTCACATTCTCCGGTACATCCCCCAAGGTCGCGCGGCAAATCTCCGCGAGTCGCTTCGCGACTGTTCCTTTATTTGCCACCCGGATGGCGCGCTCTGAGTCCCGCGACCTACGGCCCATCCTCCTGCTCGCGGCCTCCGGATCCGCATGCAGTACAAATTCACCAATCACTTGGTCCACGGCAACGCGAATGGCGGCGTAAACATAAACGCGATACCGGCGCCAGAGTTCATGATTGAAACCGTCGCCGTCGTGCGGAACAATCACGCTTCGGACGAAGGGGAACAATTCGGCACGTTTGGGCTCAGCCAATAGGCTGTCGAAACCGCCGGCAAGTGGATCGCCCTTCAGAGTCTCAATCGGACGTCTGCGCTCTCCACCACCGTCCAAAAGACCCCATCGTCCGAAGGTCATTGCTGCAACCTCGCCCCGAGATTGCATCTGATTAGTGCTTTCGGCTGCAAATCGTCAACCGACTCGGCACGGCGGCTAATCCGCCTGCTCGACGGCGACGACCTCCGGCACGTAGTGCCGCAGCATGTTCTCGATGCCCTGCTTCAGCGTCATGGCGGAGGATGGGCAGCCGGCGCACGCGCCGCGCATCGTCAGCCGCACCACGCCCTCCTCATGGTCCCAGGAGTGGAAGAGCACATCCCCGCCGTCGCGCGCGACGGCAGGGCGGATGCGCGTTTCGATGAGCTCCCTGAGCTGCGCCACGATCTCGGCCGCCTCGCCTTCATAGACGCGCGCATCCTCCGCGCCGGATTCGACTGCGCCCTCCACGAGCATGGGACGCCCGGCCACGTAGTGCTCCATGATCGCAGCCAGCACGTGCGGCTTCAGATGCGCCCACTCGATCGCCTCGTCCTTGGTGGCGGTGATGAAGTCCGGGCCGAGATAGACGCGCCTGACGCCGTCCACCGCGAACACCGCCGCCGCCAGCGGCGATGCGGCCGCGGCCTCGGGGGTCGTGAACTCCCGGCCGCCGGCGCCCAGCACCGCGCGCCCCGGCAGGAACTTGAGCGTTTGCGGATTGGGGGTGGATTCAGTCTGGATGAACATGCGGGCCTCTCCCGCCATCTGGGCGCGCGCGGCGCTGCGATCAACCGGTTTCACTCACGCGGCTGGCGGCGTTTCCGCGGGGGCCGCGCCGCCCTCCGGCTCGGCGAGCGCCAGCAGCTGCTCGCGCGGCAGCGCGCCGGGCACGATCAGCACCGGCACCGGCCGCGTCGCGAAACTCTGGCCGCGCGCGGCCTGCGTGACCAGCGGTCCTGGCCCGCCGGCGCCCGCGCCCGCCGCCAGCGCCAACACCTTGATGCTGGGATCTTCGTCGATCAGCCGCTTGATCTCGGTCTTGAGGTCGCCCTCGCGAATGATGATCTCGACCGTGAGCCCGGATTCCGCCCAAACCTCTGCGGCGTAGCGTTCGGCCAGCGCCTCGGCGGCGTCGGCTGCTTCTCGGCGAATCTCTTCGGACACCGCCACCCATTCCGCCGGAGGCGTCGGCGCGATCACGCGCAGCAAGACCACGCCGGCGTCCGTCAGCTTGGCGCGGCGCGCGGCATAGGTCAGCGCCGCGGGAAATTCAGGACTCTCATCCGCGATCACCAGATATCGAAACCGATCCGCCATGGCGTCACCTGCCCGTCGCTTTGTTCGTCCCGCTCGCATGGAGACGAATGCTTGGGCGCGTCGCCTTGTTACTTAAGTCGCCGCGCCGCCCTTGGCCAGCGCCGGGCGCGGCCCCGAATCACATGCAGCGATGACTATGCGCCGGGTCCAGCGCGTCGCCGACTCTCAGGCGCCCCAGAACCCGACGATCCGGCGCACGTCGCGCATGATCGGCTCGGCCAGCGCGTCCGCTCGCGCCGCCCCCTCGCGCAGGATCGCGTCGAGCGCCGCGCGATCGGCCAAGAGCCGGCGCAGCTCCGCCGCGATCGGGCTCAGCTTGGCGATGAGCGCTTCCGCGAGCGCCGGCTTGAACGCGCCGAATCCCTTGCCGCCCCATTCCTGCAGCGCCGCCTCGACGCTCTTGTCCGTCACCGCCGCATAGATGCCGACGAGATTTTCGACCTCGGGGCGCCCATCGAGGCCCGCCTTCGTCTCCGGCAGCGGTTGCGGATCGGTCGTCGCCTTTTTGATCTTGTTCATGATCGCATCGGAATCGTCGGTCAGGTTGATCCGCGACATGTCCGAGGGATCGGACTTCGACATCTTCTTCGCGCCGTCGCGCAGGCTCATGATCCGCGCCCCCGGCCCTTCGATCAGCGATTCCGGCAGCGGAAAGAATCCCGGCGCGTCGAAATCATTGTTGAACTTCTGCGCAATGTCGCGCGCCAGCTCCAGGTGCTGCTTCTGATCTTCGCCCACCGGCACGTGCGTGGCCTTGTAGGCGAGGATGTCCGCCGCCTGCAGCACCGGATAGTCGAACAGCCCCACGCTCATGCGCTCGGAGTGCTTGCCGGCCTTGTCCTTGAACTGCGTCATCCGCTCGAGCCAGCCCATGCGCGCCACGCAATTGAAGATCCAGGCGAGCTCCGCATGCGCCCGCACCGCCGATTGCACGAACACGATCGAGCGCTTGGGGTCGACGCCCGCCGCGAGATACGCCGCGGCCACTTCGCGCGAGCGCTCGGCCAGCGTCTTGGGATCGTGATCGGCGGTCATGGCGTGCAGATCGACGATGCAATAGATGCAGTCGTCGAAGCGCTGCTGCAGCGCCACGAACTTTGTGAGCGCGCCGAGATAATTGCCCAGATGCAGCCCGTTCGTCGGCTGCATGCCCGAGAATACGCGCTGCGGGCCGGCATAGGCCGGCGGGGATTGGTCAGACATGGAAGGCTCCAAGGGAGAAGAACGCAAACGAAGGCGCCGCCCCGTGCGGAGCGGATCGGGAGCGGGTCACCGCCGCCATCGTCCCTTCAGAGCAAGCATCATGCGTCCTTCTCGCGGCGCCGCTTCTATCAGCCGTCGAACCCGCCGGGCAAGCCGCCGCTCCCCGCGCCGGCCGGCCCCCGCTCGCGCCGAAACGCCGCGCGCACCTCGCTGATCGTCACCGCGCGGAACAGGAACGCGCACACGAAATAGACGACCCCGCCTACGCCGATCACCGCCGCGATCGCCATTTCCTTGCCGCCCAATAGCGCCTCCAGCGTCGCCCGCTGCGAGCCGGCCAGAAACAGCAGCAGGAACAGCGTCCCGCTGGCGAGCCCCACCCGCGCCAGCCGCGCATAGGCCGCCCGCGTCGGCCCATAGGCGTTTCGCTTCGAAAGCGAGCGGATCATCAGCCCGACATTGAGCCATGCCGCGGCGCTCGTCGCGATCGCCAGCCCCGGAAACCCTGCAACCCCGAGCGCCCGCAGGCCGAAGAAGAGCGCCGCGCCAAGCCCGATGTTCAGCGCCATTGAAACGATCGCGTAACGCATCGGCGCGCGCGTGTCTTCACGCGCGAAGAACGCCGGCGCATAGACCCGCGCCAGCACGAACGCCGGCACGCCCCAGCCATAGTGCGTCAGCGCCAGCGCCGTATTGCGCGCGTCATCCGCAGTGAACGCGCCGCGCGAGAACAGGCCGTCGATGATGAAGAACGGGATCGCCAGCATCGCCGCCGCCGCCGGCAGCGTGAACGCCATCGAGAGCGCCACCGCATCGTCGAGCGCCGCCTTGGCGCCCGGCGCGTCGCCTTCCTGCACCAGCCGCGAAAGCCGCGGCAGCATCGCCACGCCGACGGCGATGCCGATGAGCCCGAGCGGCATCTGATAGAGCCGGTCCGCGACATTGAGGAACGCGATCGCGCCTTCTTCGTAGGACGCGAGAATCTGGCTGACCATGACATTGATCTGCAGCGCCCCGCCGGCGATCGCGCCCGGCACGGCGAGCGCCGCGATCCGCTTCACGTTCGCGGTGATCCGCGGCGCCTTGATCGCGCCATGCGCCCCGGCGCGCTGCGCGCCGGCCCACACCCAAGCCGCCTGCAGCACGCCCGACACGCTGACCGACACGGCCGCGGCGATGGCGGCCTGCACCGCGTCGCGCTGAAACGGCCACACGCCCACGAGCAAACAGAGATTGAGCAGGATCGGCGCCGCCGCCGCGACGAAGAACTTCCCCCGCGCATTGAGCACGCCGGAGAACAGCGTCGCCACGCTCATCGCCATCAGATACGGCATCGTCAGCTGCGTCAGCAGCGTCGCCAGCCGGAACGCCTGGGGATCGTCGACATAGCCGGCGAACAGCACGAGATTGATCCACGGCATCGCCGCCACCGCGATCGCCGTCAGCGCCGCGGTGATCACCAGCAGCACGGCGAGCGCCTCGTTCGCCATCCGGTCGGCCTCCTCAGGCCCCTTCTCCGCGAGCGTCTTGGCGTAGACCGGCACGAACGCCTGGCTGAACGCGCCCTCGGCGAAGAGCCGCCGGAACAGGTTTGGAAAGCGCAATGCCGCGAAGAACGCGTCCGCCACCGGCCCCGCGCCCATCGCCGCCGCGATCAGGAGGTCGCGCGCGAATCCGAGCACGCGCGAGATGAGCGTGAGCCCGCCGATCACCGCCGTGTTGCGCGCCAAGCTCATTCGCGATCGCCTCCCGCGGGCCCGCCCGCGGCGCGGAGTGCTAACGCGCGTCGGAGGCGAGCGCCACCGCCAAGGCGCGCCGCGCCGGATCGGACGGCGCCTCAGGCGCGCCCGCGCGCAGCGTCTCGAGCAGTCCGTCCTTCAATCGCTGGAGCAGCATGGGGTCGGTGATTTTCCCCCCGCCGGGCGCTTGGACGTAGAAGACGTCCTCCACCCGCTCGCCGAGCGCCCCGATATGGGCGGACGCAATCGAGACGCCCGCCTCGGCGAACACCGCCGCCAGCTCCGCCAGCAGCCCCGCCCGGTCGCGCCCCGACGCTTCGATCACCGTCGCCCCGGGCGTGAACGCGTTGTCGATCCGCACCCACGGCTCGATCGCGAACGCCGCGAGCCGCTGCGACGGCGTCGATCCGGCGGACGCACGCACGTCGCCGTCCGCCGCCTGCTCCAGGCGCAGGATCAGCCGGTTGAGCGTGTAGGGATCGTCGACGCCATAGGGCTTGCCGTCGGCGGCGTGCACCGAGAACACGTCGAACGCGCGCGCATCGTCCGTGGTGTTGATGCGCGCGTCGATGATGTCGGCGCCGGAATTGGCGAACGCCGCCGCGAGGCTGGCGAACAACCCCTTGCGGTCGGGCGCGATCACCAGGATCTCGGTCACGCCGCGCCCCGGCCGCGGCCGCGCCGCCACGTGGATCGCCTTGCCCTGTTGCAGCGCCGCGTCGGTCTCCTGCGCGTGCCAAGTCAGCGCCTCGAGATCGAACGCGAGCCAATAGGCGTCGCCCATGGCGTCGAGACGGGGCGCAAGCCGCGCCGCCGCCGACGCCCCAATCGCATCATTGAGTTGTCCGCGCACGCCCGCGGCCCGCGCCGCGAGCCGTTCGCGCACGCCCGCTTCGTCCGTATGTCCGCCCTGCAGCGCCGCCTCCGCAAATCCGAAGAGATCGCGCAACACCTGGCCCTTCCAGTCGTTCCAGATGCCCGGCCCGACCGCGCGGATATCGGCCACCGTCAGCACCAGAAGCAGGCGCAGCCGCTCCAGCGTGCCCATGGTTTGCGCAAATTGCGCGATCGTATGCGGATCGCCGATGTCGCGTTTCTGCGCCGTGTCGCTCATCAGGAGATGATGGCGCACCAGCCAGGCGACGAGTTCGATCTCCTCTTCCGGCAGCTTGAGGCGCTGGCACGCCGCACGCGCGGCCATCTCGCCCATGATGCACTGATCCCCGGCGCCCTTGCCCATGTCATGAAATAGCATCGCCAGATAGAGCGCGCGGCGCATCTGCACCTTGGGCATGATCTCGCTCGCCAGCGGATGCTGATCGCGGCACCGTCCGTTTTCGATGTCCGAAATGATCTGAACCGCGCGCAGCGTGTGCTCGTCCACCGTGTAGTGGTGGTACATGTTGAACTGCATCTGCCCGACGACGCGTCCGAACTCCGGCACGAACCGCCCGAGCACGCCCGTCTCGTTCATCAGCCGCAGCACGGCGGCGGGATTGCGCTTGGATGTCGCGGCGTTGAGGAACGCTGCGATCGCGCGCGGATCGCTGCGCAGCCCGCTGTCGATGCGCCGCAGCCGCCTGTCGATCAGCGTGATCAGATCGGGATGCAGGTCGAGATCATTGGCGTCGGCGATCTCGAACACGCGCAGGATGTTCACCGGATCGTCGAACGTCGCCGCGCTCTCCGCGCTCAGCCGCCCGCCGACCAGGGTGAAGCCGGGCTCGGCCAGCGCCCGCGCCGCGCGCGGCCGGTTGGCGCCGCCCGAGAGCATGCGCGCCAGATTGATCGGCCCGCCCTTGGCGTGGTCGGCCTCGAGCTTCGCGCACAGCGTCCGCGTCAGCGCGCCGACATCCTTCGCCATCAGGAAATAGTGCTTCATGAACCGCTCGACGCGGGGCTGGCCCTCGCGCTCGACATAGCCGAGCCGCGCCGCGATCTCCGGCTGCAGATCGAAAGAGAGTCGCTCCTCCGCGCGCCCGGTCAGGAAGTGCAGATGGCAGCGCACGCTGTACATGAATTCGAGCGCGCGGCGGAATCGCTTGCCGTCCTCGGGCGAGAACACGCCCTTGCGTATGTATTCCGCGCCCTTTTGATAGCCGTACACATGCCGCGCCAGCCAGAACAGCGTGTGCAGATCGCGCAAGCCGCCCTTGCCCTCTTTGACGTTGGGCTCGACCATGTAGCGCGATGCGCCCACGCGCGCGTGCCGCAGATCACGCTCCTTCAACTTCGCGGCGATGAACGCGGCGTGCCGCCCTTCCGTCACCTCCTTGCGGAACCGCTCGCGCAATTTCTCCGTCAGCGCCTTGTCGCCGGCGACATGCCGCATCTCCAGCAGCGCGGATTCGATCGTGTGGTCCTCGCGCGCAAGCCGGATGCATTCGTCCACCGTGCGCGAAGAGAAGCCGACCTTGAGCGAGAGATCATAGAGCCGATGCAGCATGTACTCGGTCACGCTTTCGGCCCACGGCGTGAGCTTGTAGTCCCGCAGGAACAGCAGATCGATGTCCGATGAGGGCGCCAGCTCGCCGCGGCCATAGCCGCCGACGGCGATCACGGCGAACTTCTCTCCCTCGGTCGGATTGCGCGATCGGAAGACGTGCACCGTCGTGAAATCGTAGAGCGCCTCGATCACCACATTGGCGACTTTGGCGAGCAGCCGCGCCGTCGCAAAACCGTTCTCGCCCGCCTCCAGCCGCTCCTTGGCCGTCAGCCGCCCGCGGAACAGCGCCCCGTGCAGCAACTCGCTGGCGCGCCGACGCAGGCTCGCATCGTCCCCGATATGATCGAGCGCGGCCGCGGTCAGCTGCGCCCGCAGCCGCGCCCCGTCCACCACATCGTCGATCCGGGCGGGCTTGATCCGTCTGGCCATGCGCCTACTTTCACCTCTCGCGAGTGCGATGGGAAACGCTTAAGCTTCGTTCATGAATCGCGCGTCACCATCGCGAACGCAAACTTGCCCGAATTGCCGGGCTGAGTGATGCTCAGGGGCTGGGCGCGGGCTGGCTGCGTTCCGGTAGGATGTGAGGAGCGCCGCACATGCGGTCAACGCGCAGCAATACGCGCTTGGCGCCGGTCGAGGGCGATGACGTCAGAATTCGCCCCATCGATCCGTCGGAGCGGCGCGAACTGCTCCTCGAAGAACGTATCCTTCGCTCCCAGATCATGCGCGAGCGGTCCTCCGCATACTGGTTCGCCGCCACCAAATGGGGCATCGCCGGGCTGGTGATCGGCATCTGCGCCGGCGGCTATCTGATGTACGTGGCAATGCTTGGCTCGGTCCCGTTGGTCGAGAATTCGATGTTTCGCGCCCAGGCGGTCGAGGCCGCACGCGCCCAGCTTGAGCAAGCCTCTGGCGTCGATCCGGCCGAGGAGCCGGCCGAGCAGGCCCCGCGCCGTTAGCTTAAGCAACTGAGCCTTAGGGCTTTTCCTCTTTCAGCAGCGCCGTGAGCGCGTACATGAGCTCGAGCGCTTCGCGCGGGCTGAGCGCATCGACGTCCACCTCCGCAAGCCGCGCTGCGACCCGCGCCGCGGGGCCGTCGTCCGCGGCCGGCGCAGCGTGCTCGAACAGCGGCATCGCCTCGGCCGCGTCGGCCAGCTTGGCGCCCCGCGTCGCCTCGAGCCGCGCCAGCACCGCCCGCGCCCGCTCCAGCACGCTCTTAGGCGCGCCCGCCAGCTTCGCCACTTGGATTCCATAGGAGCGGTCGGCCGCCCCGGGCGCCACCTCGTGCAGAAACACCAGGTCGCCCTTCCACTCCCGCACCTTCAGATGGGCGTTGGCGCAGGCCTGCAAACGCCCCGCCAGGCTCGTCAGCTCATGATAGTGGGTCGCAAACACCGCCCGCGATCGATTCGCGTCGTGCAGGTGCTCCGCGGTCGCCCACGCGATCGCCAGCCCGTCGAACGTCGCCGTTCCGCGCCCGATCTCGTCGAGCACGACCAGGGATTTCGGCCCCGCCCGGTGCAGGATCGCCGCAGCCTCCACCATTTCGGTCATGAATGTGGAGCGGCCCCGCGCCAAATCGTCCGAGGCGCCCACCCGCGCAAAGAGGCGGTCGACGATCCCCAGCCTGAGCCGCGCCGCCGGGACGTAGAGCCCCGCCTGGGCCAACACGGCCAGGAGCGCGATCTGGCGCAGATACGTGCTCTTTCCCGCCATGTTCGGGCCGGTCACCAGCAGCAGCCGGGGCCCTGCCTGCCCATCGCCGTCGAGCCGCACGTCATTGGCGGCGAATCCCTCGCCCGCGCGCTTGAGCGCCTCCTCGACCACCGGATGGCGCGCCGCCTCGGCGATCAGCGCCGCGCTCTGATCGACGTCAGGACGCACCGCGCGCGCTTCCTCCGCCCATTCCGCCGCGCTCGCCGCCACATCCAGCACGGCCAGCGCCTCCGCCGCCGCGCGCAAGTCCGGCGCAAGCGCCTCGACCCGCGCGACGAACGCCCTGAACAGCTCCGCTTCCCGCGCGAGCGCTGCATCGCCGGCGCGCGCGATCTTTGCGTCGAGCTCGGACAGCTCCGTCGTCGTGAACCGCACCGCGTTGACATTGGTTTGCCGGTGGATGAACCGCTCGCCAAGCGGCGGGCGCATCAGCGCTTCCGCCGCCTTGGCGCTGACTTCGATGTGATAGCCGATGACGCCGTGGTGCTTGATCTTCAGCGTCGGCGTCCCGGTTTCCTCCGCATACTGAGCTTGCATCCGCGCGATCACGGAGCGGCTGTCGTCGCGCAGCCGCCGCAATTCGTCGAGGCTGGGATCGAAGCCTGCTGCGATGAATCCGCCGTCGCGCACGGTGAACGGGAGCTCGCCCGCAAGCGCCCGCTCCAGATCCCGCACCAAAGCGGCAAGCTCCGGCTGCGCCGCAAACGAGAGCGCCTTGCACGCATCCTCGATCTCGCGCGGCGCCGCGCCGTTCACCCCGAGGCAGCGCGCGGCGGCGTCCCCGCCGGCCGCGAGCCCGTCGCGCAGCGC
>JACAEE010000101.1 GCA_013389015.1 Hydrogenophilaceae bacterium
AGCCAGCAGGAGGAGGCGGCGCTGATGGGCCTCGCGCGCCTGGGCCTGAGCCAGGCCGAGCGCGCCGCGATCGCTGCTCATGTCGAAGGCCGGCGCAGCCTCGACGGGGCGCCCGGCGTCAATCTCGAAGCGCTGCGGCGCAAGGGCTTCACCGATCCCGCGCTCCACGCGGTGGAGGAAGCGGCGCGCGATGCGCTGTCGCTGCGCGCAGCAGTGCATCCGATCGTCGTCGGCGCGGATTTCTGCGAGCGGGTGCTGAAGCTGCCGGCGGACGTCGCGGCCGGCAAGCGCGGCGACCTGCTGATGACGCTGGGCTTCAGCGAAGCCGACATCGCCGCGGCCGAAGCCCATTGCATGGGCGCAGGCTCGCTCGCCGCGGCGCCGCATCTGACCGACGCGCAGCGGCGCATCTTTGCGCCCGCGAGCGCGATCGACGCGGAGGCGCGGCTCAAGATGGCGGAAGCGGCGGCGCCCTTCGCGTTCGGGCCGTTCGTGATCGACGTCACGCTCGCGGCCGGCGAGGACGGCGATGCGATCGCCCAGCGCGCGGGCGCCTGCGGGGTGCAGCTCGTGCAGTTCACGCTGCCGCCCTTGCCGCCGATCACGCTTGCGCCGGCGCCGGAGCTTTCGGCGGAAACGGAGCGCGTCGTCGAGCGCGTGGTGGAGAAGATCATCGAGCGCGGCGGCGAGCGCCGGCGCCTGCCCGATCGGCGCAAGGGCTATATCCAGAAGGCGTCCGTGGGCGGACATAAAGTCTATCTGCACACCGGCGAGTATGACGACGGCGCGCTCGGCGAAATCTTCATCGACATGCATAAGGAAGGCGCCGCCTTCCGCTCGCTGATGAACAATTTCGCCGTCGCGATCTCGATCGGGCTGCAATATGGCGTGCCGCTGGAGGAATTCGTCGACGCGTTCGTGTTCACGCGGTTCGAGCCTTCGGGCGAAGTGCGCGGCAATGACAGCGTGCGCCACGCGACCTCGATCCTCGATTACATTTTCCGGGAGCTCGCGGTCTCCTATCTCAACCGCAGCGATCTGGCGCATGTCGATCCGTTCGAGGCGCGCCAGGACGGCATCAGCCGCCGCGCGGTGGAGGCGCAGGAGGCGGCGCGGCTGATCTCGCGGGGGTTCTCACGCGGGGCGACGCCCGACAATCTGGTGATGCTGAAGCCGCGCGGCAAAGGCGACGGCGAGACGGCGTCGGCGGGCGCGGCGCGCGCGAGCGCCTATCTCGGCGACGCCTGCCCCTCCTGCGGCAGCTTCACGCTGACGGGCGTAGGAAACGTCTGGTCGTGCGACGCATGCAGCTGGCAGGGCGCGGCCGCGGAGCGGTAGGATTCTACTTCTTCGGTTCGACGATGCGGATGTGAAGCTCGCGCAGCTGCTTCGCGCTGACTTCGCCCGGCGCGTTCATCATCAAGTCCTGGGCCTGCTGGTTGAACGGGAAGACGATGACTTCGCGGATGTTCTCCACGCCCGCGAGCAGCATGACGATGCGATCGACGCCGGGCGCTGAGCCGCCGTGCGGGGGCGCGCCGTAGCGGAACGCGTTGAGCATGCCGCCGAACTTCTCCTCCACCACCTCGCGGCCATACCCGGCGATCTCGAACGCCTTGATCATGATTTCGGGCTTGTGGTTGCGGATCGCGCCGGAGGAGAGCTCCACGCCGTTGCAGACGATGTCGTACTGGAACGCGGTGATGGCGAGGATCGTGTCCTTATCCGCGGGATCGAGCGCGAGGAATCTCTCGTGATCGAAATTCGGCATGGAGAACGGGTTGTGCGAGAAGTCGATTTTCTTCTCCTCCTCGCTCCACTCGTACATCGGGAAATCGACGATCCAGCAGAACGCGAACTGATCCTTGTCGCTGAGGTTGAGTTCATCCGCGATCTTGTTCCGCGCCAGGCCTGCGAACTTGTAGAAGACCTTCGGATCGCCGGCGACGAAGAACGCCGCGTCGCCCACCTTCAAGCCAAGCTGATCGCGGATGGCGCTGGCGCGCTCTGGCCCGATATTCTTGGCGATGGGGCCTGCGCCGCCCTCCTCGCCTTCGCGCCAGAAGATGTAGCCCAGGCCCGGCTGACCTTCGCTTTGCGCCCAGGCGTTCATCTTGTCGCAGAAGGCGCGTGAGCCGCCGCCGGGCGCAGGGATCGCCCACACGGCGTTCCCGTCCTTCTCCAGGATGCGCGCGAACACCCCGAACCCGCCGCCGCGGAAATGTTCGCTGACGTCGTGGAGAATGAGCGGATTGCGCAGGTCGGGCTTGTCGGAGCCGTATTTGGCGATCGCTTCGGCGTAGGGGATGCGCGGGAACGCGCCTGCCTTGGTGACGCGTTTGCCTTGCCCGAATTCCTCGAACACGCCGGCGAGCACCGGCTCGATGGCGTTGAACACGTCCTCTTGCGTGACGAAGCTCATCTCGAAATCGAGCTGATAGAATTCGCCGGGCGAACGATCGGCGCGCGCGTCCTCGTCGCGGAAGCACGGCGCGATCTGGAAATATTTGTCGAAGCCCGCGACCATCAGCAGCTGCTTGAATTGCTGCGGCGCCTGCGGCAGCGCGTAGAACTTCCCGGGATGCAGACGCGAGGGCACGAGGAAGTCGCGCGCGCCTTCGGGGGAGGAGGCCGTCAGAATCGGCGTCTGGAACTCGATGAAGCCCTGCGCGATCATGCGCCGGCGCAAACTCGCGATCACCTGGCTGCGCAGCAGGATGGATTTGTGCAGCTTTTCGCGGCGCAGATCGAGGAAGCGGTATTTGAGGCGGATGTCTTCGGGATAGTCGGGCTCGCCGAACACCGGCAGCGGCAATTCCTCGGCCGCGCCCAACACCTCGAGCGCGGAGGCCTGGACCTCCACGCCGCCGGTGGGCAGGTTCGGGTTCACCGTGTCGGCCGTACGCTCCACGACCTTGCCGTCGATGCGAATGACGCTCTCGGCGCGCACGCGTTCGGCGGCCGCGAACGCGGCGCTGGAGGGGGCGACGACGATCTGGGTGAGCCCGTAATTGTCGCGCAGGTCGATGAACAGGAGCCCGCCATGGTCGCGCTTGCGGTGCACCCAGCCGGCCAGGCGGACCGTCTTTCCCGCATCCGCGGGCCTGAGCGCGCCGCATGTGTGGGACCGGTACGGGTGCATCAATCGCTCCAGGATAAGGGGTCAGGAACCGGATTTCGGGAAGGCGCGCAGAGCGCATGGCGCGGTTTGGCTTGTCAAGCGCGACCTCGCGCCCGCCGCGGAGCGGCGCGAGCGGCTTGACCCGGCGGCGCCGTGGCCGCATGCAACCTCCGCTCATGCACCTGATCAGAACGACGGAAGAGCTCGCCAACGCAAGCGCGGCGCTCTCGCAAGCCCCCTTTGTCGCGGTGGACACCGAGTTCATGCGCGAGAGCACCTATTGGCCGAAACTGTGCCTGGTCCAGGCGGCGGCGCCGGGGGTGGAGGCGCTGATCGACCCGCTGGCGCCGGACATCGACCTGAAGCCGTTCCTGGCGGTGATGGCGAAACCCAGCACGCTCAAGGTGTTCCACGCCGCGCGGCAGGATCTGGAGATTTTCCTCAATCTCATGGGGACGCTGCCGGCCCCGATCTTCGATGCGCAGATCGCGGCGATGGCCGTAGGGTTGGGGGATTCGGTCTCCTACGACTCGCTCGTGCAGGGCATGCTCGGGCGGCGGATCGACAAGTCGCACCGCTTCACCGACTGGAGCCGGCGCCCGCTCTCGGAAGCGCAGCTCGCCTACGCGCTGGCGGACGTCACGCACCTGCGCGACCTCTTCCCGCTGATGCGCGAAAAGCTCGAATCCCAGGGCCGCAGCGCGTGGATCAGCGAAGAACTCGCCGCGCTCACCGATCCCGCGATCTACGACACGGCGCCGGAAAACGCCTGGCGGCGTCTCAAGCTGCGCAAAACGTCTGCGGACTATCTCATCGTGCTCGACGTCGCCGCCGCGTGGCGCGAGCGCCAGGCGCAGGCGCGCGACGTCCCGCGCGGGCGCATCCTGAAGGACGACGCGCTGCAGGAGATCGCCGAGCAGCGCCCCCGTTCGGCCGCGGCGCTCGACCGGCTGCGCACCGTGCCCAAGGGCTTTGGCAATTCGCGCGCCGGCCAGGAGCTTGTGCGCGCCATCGATGCCGCGTTGTCGGGCGGGCGCAAGCCGCCGGAGGTGGAGCGCAGCGCGCCCTCCCCGTCCGGGCTTGGCCCGACCATCGAACTGCTCAAGGTCCTGCTGCGCGCCGAGGCGGAGGCGCACGGCGTCGCGCCGCGCCTCATCGCCAACGCCGCCGACGTCGAAGCGATCGCGGCTTCCGATGACGCCGATGTTCCCGCGCTCAAGGGCTGGCGGCGCACGCTGTTCGGCGAGAAGGCGCTCGCGCTCAAGCACGGCGAGCTGGCGCTGACGATCGCGGACGGCAAGGTTGCGGTGAGCGAGGTGCGCTGACCTGCGTCAGACTTCAGCCTTTGGCCCGGCGGCGACGCGGACGGGAAGCCCGAGCAGCGCGCCGAGGGAATCGAGGCGCCGCTCGGCCTGCTCCCCGACGAGATAGGCGTCGCTCGCCTTCGTCGCGAGCACGAGCGCGCCGGCCTCGCGCTTCAGCGTGAACCGCGAGAGCAGGTCCTGCGTGCGCCCGGCGGCGTCGCAGCCCAGACGCAAGGCGGCGCCGACCGTCGCGGCGGCGCGCCGCTCCTCCTCGCTCAGGAGCGCGGTGTACGCGATCGCATGGGCTGGCGGAGGCCGCTTGGTGTAGCGGTGATGGACGCAGGCGGCCAGAAACGCGCGCTCGCGATGGGTGACGCCCGCGAGCGGCGCGCGCACCACGAGGTCGAAGATCAACTCGTCGCGCTGATCGGGATGCAGCATGCCGCCCAGATCGGCCATGCGCGCCGCAGCCTCGCGCAGCAGCGCGTCGTGATCCGGCGCGAAGACCGGCGGCTCGGAGGCGAGCGCCGGCTCGATCCACGGCCCGAGAGCGCGGACGAAGGCGCGGATCGCCGGCGTCGGCGCCGCGAACGCCTCTGCGCCGGCGATCAGGATATGCTCGCGCAAGGACGCCGGCGGCATCGCGTCGAACAGCAGCCCCTCGCGCAGCCCGAAGGATGAAAGGATCACCCGCTCGAACCGGCCGCGCTCCAGGATATGTTCGAGCGCGACGGCGGCGTAAGGCAGCAGATCGGCGCGCTTGGCGGCGGCTTCCTCGAGGCGCTCCAAAGACCGCCGGCTCTGCTTGCGGACGAATTCGGCGATCTTCAGCGCTTCCGCGCGGCTCATCTCGTAGTGTTGCAGGATGTGCAGCGGATGCTGCTTCACCGCGATGTCGATGCGCCCGATCGCGCGCCAGGCGCCGCCCACGGCGTAAAAATCCCCACCCTGCCCGCGCAAGGCCCTGGCGCCGGCCAGCGCCGTTTCGATCGCGGCGCCCGCGCGCACGGGATCGAACCCCTCCCCGCGCATGAGCGCGAGCGGCCCCACCGAGAAGGACTCGCCCGGCAGCAAACGCCCCTCAGCCACCTCCACCAGCTCCAGACTCGAGCCGCCGAGATCGCCGACGACGCCGCGCGCGTCCGGCTTGGCGCCCAGGACGCCGAGCGCGGAGATCCGCGCCTCCTCCTCACCGGAAAGAATCCGCAGCTTGAGGCCGGTCTCGCGGCGCACGCGCTCGGCGAAAGCGGCGCCGTCTTCCGCCTCGCGCACGGCCGCGGTGGCGACGACTTCGAGCGCGTGAGGCTTCACGCTGTCGAGGATGGCGGCGAAGCGGCGCAGCGCGCGCAGCGCGCTCTCCGCGCCCGGCGCAGACAGACGGCGCGTCCGCGGCATGTCGCGCCCGAGACCGGCCATCACCTTTTCATTGAGGATCGGAATCGGCGCGCGGCCTTCGATCCGATAGATCACCAAGCGCACCGAATTGGACCCGATGTCGATGACGGCGGCGACGGCGCCGTCGTGCGCGCGGGCGGCGGCGGGCGCCGCCGCCAGGTCAAGTCGTGCGGGGTCCGACATGATCGAAACTGGGCGGGAGGTCTTTGGAGAGCGCGCGCCCGCGCCCGGAGAGGCTGGGATTGCGCATGAAATAGGTGTGCGCCGAGAACGGCTCCTCGAGCGCTGAGACGTCGACGCGCGTATAGGTTCCGTCCGCGTTCATGTACCAGCTCTGCGCTTCGTCGTTCAGATTCGCGACCATGATCTGATCCAACACCTGACGGTGCACCGTTTCCGTTAAGATCGGGCACATCAGCTCGACGCGGCGGTCGAGATTGCGCGGCATCCAGTCCGCCGACGAAATGAACACCTTGGCCGCCGGATGCGGCAGCGTCGCCCCGGCGCCGAAACAAACGATCCGCGCGTGCTCCAGGAAGCGCCCGACGATCGACTTGACGGTGATGTTTTCCGACAGCCCGGGCACGCCGGGACGCAGGCAGCAGATGCCGCGCACCACGAGCTGGATGCGCACCCCCGCATTGCTGGCGCGATAGAGCGCATCGATGATTTCGGGATCCACGAGCGCGTTGAGCTTGGCCCAGATCGCGCCGGGGCGCCCCGCCGCGACGTGGCCGATCTCATCCTCGATCAGCTGCAACAGCGTCGTCTTCATCGTGATCGGCGAGATCGCGAGGCGTTCGAGTTCGTCGGGCTTGGCGTAGCCGGTGACGAAGTTGAACAGGCGCCCGGCGTCGCGGCCCAAGGCGGGGTCGGCCGTGAAGAGCGAGAGGTCGGTGTAGATGCGCGCGGTGATCGGATGATAATTGCCGGTGCCGAAATGGGCGTAGGTGCGCAGGCCGTCCTGTTCGCGGCGCACCACGAGGCTCACCTTGGCGTGGGTCTTGTAGTCGACGAACCCATAGACGACCGAGACGCCGACGCGCTCCAGGTTCTCCGCCCACTCCAGATTGGCCGCCTCATCGAAGCGCGCCTTGATCTCGACGACGGCGGTGACGTTCTTTCCCGCCTCGGCCGCTTCGATCAGCGCATTGACGATCGGCGAGTTCTTCGAGGTGCGATAGAGCGTCTGCTTGATCGCCACAACCGCAGGATCGGCGGCCGCCTGCTTGAGAAAACGCACCACCGCCTCGAAGCTCTCGAACGGGTGGTGCACGAGGATGTCCTTGGCGCGGATGGCCGCGAAGCAATCGCCGCCGAACTCCAGGATCCGCTCAGGAAAGCGCGGCTCGAACGGGGGAAACACAAGCTCGGCGCGCTTCTCGTTCACCAGTTCGCCCAGGGCCGCCATGCCGAGCATGCCGTCCACCACCATCACGTCCTGCGGGCTCGCTTCGATCTCGCGGATGATGAAGGCGCGCAAATCCTCCGGCATCGAGGCCTCGATCTTCAGGCGCACGATATCGCCCATGCGGCGCAGCTTGAGCAGGCTCTTATAGTCGCGGACCAGATCCTCGGCCTCTTCCTCCAGCTCCACATCGCTGTCGCGGATGATCCGGAACGCGCCTTTCCCGTCCACGTCGTAGTTCGGATAGAGCTCGTCGAGGAAAAGCATGATGACGTTCTCAAGCGTGAGAACGCGGCGCCGCTCGGCGTCGGCGCCGGGAAGCTCGATGAAGCGCTCGACCTGCGAGGGCACAGGCATGAGCGCAAACAGCGCCCGGCCGTCCTCCTGGTGGCGCAGCTTGAGCGCGATGACGAAGCCGAGATTGGGAATGAACGGGAACGGGTGCGCAGGATCGACGGCGAGCGGCGTCAGCAGCGGAAAGACGCGCTCCATGAACAGCGGGCGCAACCAGGCGCGCTCCGCGCGCGTGAGCGCTTCGGGATCGACCACCTCGATGCCGGCGGCCGCGAGTTCGCGGCGCAGCGCGCGCCAACGCGCCTGCTGCGCCTCGACCAGCCGGGTGGCGGCCACATTGATCCGCGCCAGCTGCTCGGCCGGCGAGAGCCCGTCCTGACTGCGCGCCATGACGCCGGCCTTCACCTGCTCGTGGAGGCCGGCGACGCGCACCATGTAGAATTCATCGAGATTGCTGGCCGAGATCGACAGGAAGCGCAGCCGCTCCAGCAGCGGATGATTGGGATTCTCCGCCTCCTCCAGCACCCGCGAATTGAACGCCAGCCAGGAGAGCTCGCGGTTGATGAACCGGTCGGGACTGGCGAGCGTGGGCGTCTTGGCGGCGGCGCGCTTTCTCGGCTTGGCGGCGGTCACGGCGCCGCCCTCCCGCTCACCGCCTCGAGCGCCTTGCGCGCCTGAACCGTCGAAATCGGGCGCGCGCCCTTCACCACCGAGCGGTCAAGCTCGGCGACGAGCGCGTGGGCCTGGGCGAACGTGCGTTCCATGTGAGTGACCAAATACGCCACGGCTTTGTCCGACACTTCCATAAAACGTTCGCGACACAGACGCTTGAGCACCAATTCCAGCAACGCGTCGTCAGGCTCCTCGAGGCGGGCGGCGGGCAAGGCCGCAAACCGGGATGTGAGGTCGGGCGTGGCGCAGCGCCAGTGAGCCGGATCGTCCTCGCCCACCAGAAGCACGGCCCCGCCCTTCCAGCGCGCGAGATCGAGAATGCGCACGAGCGCCATATCGTCGCGCGCCTTGTCGGCGTCGTCGATAGCCAAGCGCCCGCCGGCGGCTTCGAACGCCTCCGCGGCGGCCACAGGATTGCTGAGCGAGACGGTCAGCGCCGCCGCGTCGATCAGGCGCGCTTCGGCCGATGCCGCCCAGGCGTTGGCGAGGTGGGTGCGCCCGGAGCCCTTCGGGCCGGTCAGCGCCATCGCGCCGCCGGGCCAGTCGCGCCAGCGGGTGAGCAGCTCGGCGGCGGCGCGGTTGGAGGCGGAGACCACATGGCGCGCGGGCGAGCGGTCGCCCATGCGGAACTCGAAGAGCCGTTGCTGCTCCGCCATCGCCGCCCGGGCTTAGCGGCGCCGGGCGCGGAGGACGGGCCCCGAGGCCGTCTCCTCCACCAGCACGCCGTGGCGGCGCAGCTCCTCGGCCAGCGACTGGCGATCGCCCACATAGGAGAACGAGACGAGCGCCCCCTCGCGCGCCACCGCCTCGATCCGGATGTCCCGGATCATGGTCGCCGCCGCCGCCTCCAGCCCCGCCTTGATCCGCAGCCATTCCGCCAGGCTGGCGTATTCGACCGTGGCCGAGACCCGCTCCTGCTGGGTCGCCGCGCTCGCCAGACGCGCCTTCCAGTCGCTCTGGATGCGGTCGCTGACCTGGTCGGCGAGGGCCTGGAGGCTGCCCAGAAGATCGTTGGAAATCCGCGCCTGCGCAGTCCCGCGGTCGCGCCGCAGCCCGTTGGGGCCGACTTCGATCGCGGTGGCGCGCGCCTGGTCGCCAGCGATGCGCAGGTCGAGATAGAGGGCGCTGCCGGCGCCTTGGGGCTGGGCGTAACGGGAGGCGGCGACCCAGTCGGGCGCGCCGACGAGATCGCGGGGCGCCACGACCAAGGGCACGAGTTCTGTCTCGTAGCCGCCCTGTTCCCAGGCCTGGCGCCAGGCCTCGAGCGCTTGGGGCGTCACATCCGTGACCAGCGGGACGATCAGCATCGGCGTCGTGCGCTGATCCACGATTCGAAAGCCCGCGTTGCGGAGGTGGGTCTGCACCGCATTGGGTAGGAAGCGCAGCGTCAGGCGACCAAGATAGCGGGTCCCCGAACGGCGCTCGTCGGCGACGTCGAAACTCGACACCATCCGCTCAACCGTCGATTGATCCGGGTTTGGCATGCCCAGCCGCGCCAACTCCTCGGGCGTCGTGATTCGGCGCACCAGACGCTCGAATCCGCGCCGGTGGCCCGCCGCGAAGGCCTGGTCGCGCGCCGCCGAGGCGTTGTCCGCGACCGCGTCGATCCGCACGCCGGAGACCGTATAAACGCTCTCGCGGGCCTGCGCGCTTGCCGGGACGGGCGTGAGCGCGCACACAAGCGCGGCGCACGCGGCCATGATTCCGGCTATGAACCTACCTGACATGTCACCCTCTACGTCGCGTCGTCGGCGCGCGGTTCTAGCAACCGGGGGCGCCGGATCAAAGCCGTCGCCGCATTCATCTGCCGATGGCAGCGGAGCAGGCCCATGAGCGCGCCGGGGGGAAACGGCCTCACCTACGCGCAAGCGGGCGTCGATATCGACGAAGGCGCGCGGCTCGTCGAGCTGATCAAGCCGGCGGCGCGGGCGACGGCGCGGCCGGGCGCGGCGGCGACTTTGGGCGGGTTCGCGGCCGGCCTCGATCTGAAAGCCGCAGGCTTCCACGACCCGATCCTGCTCGCCACCACCGACGGCGTGGGCACCAAGCTCAAGATCGCCATCGAGACCGGACGCCGCGCCACGATCGGAATCGATCTTGTGGCGATGTGCGTCAACGACCTCCTCTGCCAGGGCGGCGAGCCGCTGCTGTTTCTCGACTATTACGCTGTCGCCAAACTCGACGCCGAGATCGGCGCCGAAATCGTGCGCGGGATCGCCGAGGGCTGCGTGCAGGCGGGCTGCGCGCTCGCCGGCGGCGAGACCGCGGAGCTGCCCGGGCTCTATGCCGGCGACGACTTCGACCTCGCGGGCTTTGCGCTCGGCGCGGCCGAGCGCGGGCGGCTGTTGCCGCGCGAGAGCGAGATCCGCGCCGGCGACGTGATCATCGGCGTCGCTTCAAGCGGCGCGCATTCGAACGGCTATTCGCTGATCCGCAAGATCGTGGAGCGCACGGGCCTCGCCTGGACGGCGCCGGCGCCGTTCGATCCCGCGCGCGACCTCGCGGACGCCTTGCTGACGCCCACGCGGATCTATGTGAAAAGCGTGCTGCCGCTCCTCGACGCGATCAAAGGGCTCGCGCATATCACCGGCGGCGGGCTCATCGACAATACGCCGCGCGCGCTGCCGCAGGCGCTGGCCGCGAAGATCGACTGGGACGCGTGGACGCGGCCCGCGCTGTTCGAGTGGCTGCAGGCTGAAGGCGGCGTGCCGGAAGCGGACATGCGGCGCACGTTCAATCTCGGAATCGGGCTCGTGGCCATCGTCGCGCGCGACCTGGCGGACGAAGTGGAGCGCTCGCTCGCGGCTGCGGGCGAGATGGCCGCCATCATCGGAGAAGTCGCGCCGCGATGAAGAAAGTCGGGGTGCTGATATCCGGGCGCGGGAGCAATCTGCAGGCGCTGATCGACGCGCAGGCGCGCCTCGGCGCCTATGAAATCGCGCTCGTCGTCTCCAATGTCGCCGACGCCGGGGGCCTGGCGCGCGCCGAGGCGGCGGGAATCGCGACCCGCATGATCGAACACCGCGCCTTCGGCAAGGATCGCGAACGCTTTGAACGGGCGATCGACGCGATCCTGCGCGCGGCGGGAATCGAGATCGTCGCGCTCGCCGGCTTCATGCGGGTGCTGACGCCCTATTTCGTCAACGCCTGGCGCGACAAGATTCTCAACATCCATCCCTCGCTCTTGCCGGCGTTTCCCGGCCGCGACACGCATGCGCGCGCGCTCGAAGCCGGCGTCAAGCTGCACGGTTGCACGGTGCACTTGGTGCGCGAAGCCGTGGATGATGGGCCCATCCTCGGCCAGGCGGCGATCGCGGTCACGCCGGAGGACACCCCCGAATCGCTCGCCGCGCGGCTCCTGCCGGTGGAGCATGCGCTCTATCCGCTCTGCCTGGCGGCGTTCGCCGGCGGAAATGTTCAGCCTGCGGCGTTTCCGCTTGCGCTGAACTTCTGGGTTCCCGCTAAGCCTCGTTAGGAAGTTGGTAAGAGATTCGACGCGACCACGAAACGATGGCTGCTGACGGGACACTGGCGCGCGCGACGCCGCTTTCTGCGCCCCACAATCTGGAAGCCGAACAGGGGCTTTTGGGCGCGCTTCTGTTCGACAACGAGAACGCCAACCGAATCACCGACAAGCTCAAGGCGCACCATTTCTACGATCCGGTGCACGGGCGCATCTTCTCCACAATCCAGTCTTTCGTCGGCGCCGGCAAACTCGCCGACGGCGTCACGCTGCGCGAGCATTTCCAGCGCGACGGCGCGCTCAAGGAGATCGGCGGGGCGGCGTATCTGCTCACGCTGCTCGAACACGCCGCGCGGCTTTCGGTGCATGCGCAGGAATACGCCGAGCTCATCTACGAACTCGCGCTGCGGCGCGAACTCATCCGCGTCGGCCAGGAGATCGCCGCGCTGGCGGAAAGCCCGCCCGAGGGCGCCGACGCCGAAGACATCATCGAGGAAAGCGAACGCGCGCTGTTCTCGTTGGCGGAGTCCGGCACGTCGGGCAAAGGCTTCTACGCCTTCTCTGATGCGCTCACGACTTCGATCGAGATGGCCGCCGCCGCCTATGAGAGCGACGGCCACGTCTCAGGCCTTTCCACCGGCTTGCGCGATCTCGATGAAATGCTCGGCGGGCTGCACCCGTCCGACCTCGTGATCATCGCGGGCCGGCCCTCGATGGGCAAAACCGCGTTCGCCACCCAGATCGCGTTCAATGTCGCCGAAGCGCGCCGGCGCGCGATCGCGGACGGGGTGGAGAACCCCGAGAAGTACGGCGGCATCGTCGCGTTCTTCTCGCTGGAAATGTCGGGCGAGCAATTGGCCACGCGCCTGCTCTCGCAAGCGGCGTCCGTGCCCGCCGACGACATCCGCAAAGGCAAGATCGGCAAGGCCGGCTACGAAGTGCTGGTGCAGAAATCGGCCGAGCTCAATTCGCTGCCGATGCATATCGACGAGACCGGCGGCATCTCGATCACGCAGCTTTCGGCGCGCGCGCGGCGCCTGCAGCGCTCGATCGGGCTCGATCTCGTGGTCGTCGACTATCTCCAGCTCGTCACCGCCGCGCAGCGGCGCAGCGAGGGCCGCGTGCAGGAGGTCAGCGAGATCACGCAGGGCCTGAAGGCGCTGGCCAAGGAGCTCAAAGTGCCGGTGATCGCGCTCTCGCAGCTCTCGCGCCAGGTGGAGAGCCGCGAAGACAAGCGCCCGATGCTTTCGGACCTGCGCGAATCCGGCTCGATCGAGCAGGACGCGGACGTGGTCATGTTCGTGTACCGCGAGGCCTATTATCTCGAACGCGCCCTGCGCGACAAAAGCGAGCAGGGCGTGGAAAACCAGCGCAGCCTCGATGCGCTGCGCTCCACCGCCGAGATCATCATCGGCAAGCAGCGCCACGGGCCGATCGGCAAGGTCGAGCTTCACTATGACGGCCAATACGCCTACTTTGCCGACCGTGAACGACGCCACCCGGACGCCTCCTATCGGTGACGCCCTTTTCGATAGCGGCGGCGGCGCAGGCCGGCGTTCGGCGCACGTTGCAATCGATTCAGCGGCGATCGCGGAAAACTGGCGCTGGTTCGCGCAGCGCGCGGGAAACTGTGAATGCGCCGCCGTGATCAAGGCCGACGCCTATGGCGTCGGCGCGGCCGTCGCCGCCCGCGCCCTCGTCGGCGCCGGCGCGCGGACGTTCTTCACCGCCACCTTCGCCGAAGCGCTGAGCCTTCGGCGCACGCTCGGCGCCGCGGGGCGCATTTTCGTGCTCAACGGTCCCGAACCGGAAACGGTCGCGCGCTTTGAGGACATCGGCGCCATGCCGGTGCTCAATTCGCTGGCGCAGATCGCGCTCTGGGCCGGGCGCGGCGCGTGCGCGGTGCACATCGACACCGGCATGAACCGGCTCGGGCTCTCGCCGCACGAAGCGGGCGCCGCCGCCGAGCGTCTGGCCGGCGCGGAGGTGGCGCTGGTGATGAGCCATCTCGCCTGCGCCTCGACGCCGGCGCATCCCATGAACGCGGTCCAGCGCGCGCGCTTCATGGAGGCGGCCAGCGTGTTTCCGCCTGCGCCGCGCAGCCTGGCGGCCAGCGCCGGCGCGCAGATCGGAGCGGACTTCCTGTTCGACATGGTCCGCCCCGGAATCGGGCTCTATGGCGCAGCCGGGCTCGATGGGGACAATCCACGCTTGGCGACCGTCGCGCGGGTGACGGCGCCGATCCTCCAGGTCCGCGACGTCGCGCCCGGCGCCACGTTCGGCTACGGCGCGACCGACGCCGCGGCTGCGCCGATGCGCACTGCGGTCGCCGCCATTGGTTACGCCGACGGCTATCCGCGCGCCGCCTCGTCAAAGGGCTTTGCGTTCCATCACGGCCGGCGCCTGCCGCTGCTCGGACGCGTGAGCATGGATCTGCTGATTTTCGACGCCTCCGCCGCGCCCGAGATCCGATCGGGCGACACGGTGGAGCTGCTGGGCGACGAAGCCCACATCGACGACGTCGCCGCCGCGGCAGGCACGGCCCCCTATGAGATTCTCACCACGCTTGTCGGCACGGTGCGCCGTGCGCAGGAAGCCGCATGAGCATGCCGCCGCGCCGACCGCCGCTGACGGGGCCGCCGGGAGAGAACGAAAACGGCGAGTCCACGCTCGTCCGCGTCCTCACCCTGGCGGAAGCCGCGTCGGGCTGGCTGCTTGGCGATGTGGTGCTCACGGCGCGGATCCTGGATGACGGCGCTGCAAGCGCGATTATCGAGGTGCGGGGGGAGAGCGGTTCCGCACACATCGAATGCGAAGTCGATTCCAGCGGCTGGCTGTGCGCGGAAATGTTCGCCGAGGAAACGATGGTGCTGCGCGTGTGGGCGGAAACCGACGAAGAGGGCGTCGGCTTCTGGCCGGACGGCGCGTCCGGGAACGGCGACCCGCCAGGACGTCTTGCCGACGACATCCACGCGCTGCGCATCGATTGCGCGGCGTGGCCGGAACTCCGGCGCAAGGACGTGCTCATCATCCCGCGGATCGCGGTGGAAGAGTAGATTGAGCGGGGACCCCAGCGCCCGCATACTTCGGCGATGCCCAAGTCCGACTCGATTTTCGTGTGCCAGAGCTGCGGCGCGATCCATCCGAAGTGGCTGGGCAAGTGCGAGGCCTGCGGCAGCTGGAACACGCTGCAGGAGGAAGGCGTGCGCGCCGCGCCCGGCGCGCTGGCGGCGCCGGTGGGCGCCAAGCGCGGCAAGGCGGCGGCGTTCGTCGATCTGATCGGCGAAGCGCACAGCGTGCCGCGGCTCAAGACCGGAATCGCGGAATTCGACCGCGTCTGCGGCGGCGGCCTTGTGCCCGCCTCCGCCCTGCTCGTCGGCGGCGATCCCGGGGTGGGCAAGTCGACGCTGCTGCTCCAGGCCGCGGCGGGCGCCGCGCGCGGCGGCGCGACGGTCGCCTATGTCACCGGGGAAGAGGCCGAGGCGCAAATCCAGGACCGCGCGCGCCGGCTCGGCGTGGCGCAGGCGCCGGTGAAGCTCGCGGCGGAGACGGACCTGCGCAAAGTGCTCGACGGGCTGAAGGCGCTGCGGCCCGACCTGGTCGTGGTCGATTCGATCCAGACGCTCTGGTCGGACGGGATCGAGTCCGCCCCCGGCACGGTGACGCAGGTGCGCGCCTGCGCGCATGAGTTGGCGCGCTTCGCCAAGAAGAGCGGCGCCTGCGTGCTGCTGGTCGGGCACGTCACCAAGGACGGGCAGATCGCCGGGCCGCGTGTGGTGGAGCACCTCGTGGATGCGGTCGTCTATTTCGAAGGCGAGCGCGGTCTCCCCTACCGCATCCTGCGCGCGGTGAAGAACCGGTTCGGGCCCACCGACGAGATCGGCGTGTTCGAAATGGGCGAGACGGGGCTTATGGAGACGCCCAACCCCTCGGCGCTCTTCCTGGGCGGGGGCGGCGAGCGCCCGAGCGGCTCGGCCGTGTTCGCCGGCGTGGAGGGCACGCGGCCCTTGCTGGTGGAGGTTCAGGCGCTTGCCGCGCCCGCCGCGTACGGCACCGCGCGGCGCGCGGCGGTGGGCGCCGACAGCGCCCGTCTGGCCATGATCCTGGCCGTGCTGGAGACGCGCTGCGGCCTTTCTTTCGCGGGACGGGACGTGTACCTCTCCATCGCCGGAGGATTGAGGATCACCGAGCCCGCAGCGGATCTCGCTGTGGCCGCGGCCCTCGCCTCGGCGCTGGCCGACGTGCCGCTGGACGCGGATGGCGTGATCTTCGGCGAGATCGCATTGTCCGGCGAAATCAGGCCTGTCGGACGAACGGAGCTGCGTCTCAAGGAGGCGCAGAAGCTGGGGTTCAAGACGGCCTATGCGCCGCGGCGGGAGGGCGCAGCGGACAAGGCCGGGTCGAGAGAGAAAGGCGGCGTGCGCGTGCGGGAGATCGCCCATATCAGCGATCTTGCGGCTCTGGCGACGGCGCCCGCTGAGGGGAGAAGGCGGTGATGGAAAACCTGGGCCTCAACTGGTTCGACCTTGTGGCGCTCGGCGTCATTCTCTTGTCCGCGGTGATGGCGTTCGCGCGCGGCCTCATCCGCGAAGTGTTCTCGATCGTGGCGTTCATCGGCGGCGCCCTGGCCGCCATTTATTTCGCCGGCGATCTGGCGCCGATCATTGCGCCCGTGATCCAGCTCTCCGGCACGCTGGCGACGCTGGCGGCCGGGCTCTTGATCTTCCTCGGCGTGTTCATCGTGATCACGGTGCTGACGTCGGTGCTGGCCAAGAGCGTCCATGAGACCGTCGAGATCGGCGCGTTCGACCGCGTCGGCGGCGGCGTCTTCGGCGTGCTCCGCGGGGTGCTGGTCATCGCCCTCTTCGTGCTGCTCATGCTGCAATCGACCGCCACGCCCGGCGGCGGCGCCGCAGACCAGCGCATGCCCGCCTGGATCGAGCGGGCGGCGACCTATCCGATGTTCCGCCAGGTCGCGGTCTGGCTGCAGCAATTGCCGGGGCTTGAAGAGATTCAGGAAAGCTTCCCACCTAATAATCGGCGCGGGCAGGCTGAGTCGGCGGCGGTTCCGCAGGCGGAGCCGGCCGCGGCCCCCTCCACGCCCGCAGCCGAGGGCGCAGCCAAGGAAAAGTGAGTCATGATCCCGCAGGCCGATGACGAGGGGTTCGAGGATCGCCTGCGGGAGGAATGCGGCGTCTTCGCCATCATGGGCGCCGACGAAGCCTCGACCTATGTGGCGCTCGGCCTCCACGCCCTCCAGCACCGCGGCCAGGAGGGCTGCGGCATCGCCACCTTCGACGGCGAGAAGTTCCACACTGAGCGCCATCTCGGGCTTGTGGGCGACAATTTCACCGGCGCGGACCTGACCCAGCGCCTGCCCGGGCGCGCCGCGATCGGCCACACCCGCTACGCCACCCAGGGCGCCAACATCCTGCGCAACGTGCAGCCGCTCTTCGCCGACATCTCCTCGGGCGGCTTCGCCATCGCGCACAACGGCAACCTCACCAACGCCCGGGCGCTGCGCGAGGAGCTGGTGGAGAGCGGCGCGATCTTCCAATCGACCTCGGACTCCGAGTGCATCCTCCAGCTCACGGCGCGCTCGCGGAAGATCAAGATCGTCGACCGCTTCGTCGAGGCGCTGTCCCAAGCGCACGGCGCCTACGCCTTCGTGTGCCTGTCGAAGAAGAAGATCATCGGCGCGCGCGATCCGCTCGGCATCCGGCCGCTGGTCATCGGCAGGCGCGGCGACGCCTACATCCTCACCTCCGAGACCTGCGCGCTCGACATCATCGGCGCTGAGTTCGTGCGCCCGGTCGAGAACGGCGAAGTCGTGGTGATCACCATGAGCCCGACGGGCAAGGCTGAGCTTGAATCGCACTTCCCGTGGGGACGCCAGCCGGCGCGGCCGTGCATTTTCGAGTACGTCTATTTCGCGCGGCCGGATTCCATCGTCGATGGGCGCAGCGTCTATGAAGTGCGCAAGCGCATGGGCCGCCGCCTGGCGCAGGAGACCGGCGTCGAAGCCGACGTGGTCGTGCCGGTGCCGGATTCGGGCGTGCCGGCCGCGCTCGGCTACGCGCAGGAATGCAACATCCCCTATGAGCTCGGCATCATCCGCAACCACCATGTCGGGCGCACGTTCATCCAGCCGAAACAGGAGATCCGCGCGCTCGGCGTGCGGCTCAAGCATTCCGCCAATCGCGGCGTGATCGCAGGCAAGCGCGTGGTGCTGGTGGACGATTCCATCGTGCGCGGCACGACCTCGCGCAAAATCGTGCAGATGATCCGCGAAGCGGGCGCCGCGGAAATCCATTTCCGCTCGGCCAGCCCGCCGATCGCGCATCCGGATTTCTACGGCATCGACATGCCCACGCGCGAAGATCTGATGGCCGCCAACCTGACGCAGCTTGAAATGAAGAAGCAGCTCGGCGTGGATTCGCTCGGCTTCCTCTCGGTGGAGGGGCTCTACTGGGCGATGGGTGCCGGCCCGCGCGACCCGGCGCGGCCGCAATATTCCGATCATTGCTTCACCGGCGACTACCCGACCAAGCTTATCGACCACAACGCCGACCGCGCCGCGAAGGACTTCCAGCTCTCGCTGCTCGCCGATTCGAGTTCGAATTCATGAGATGCGCCCATGACTGAGCCGCGCCTCGCGCTCGTCACGGGCGCGTCGCGCGGGATTGGTCGCGCGGTCGCGCTCCTGCTGGCGCAAAAGGGATTTCGCGTCATCGCGGTCGCGCGGGCCCAGCGCGCGCTGGAAGAGCTCGACGACGCGATCCGCGCCGCGGGCGGGGAAGCCACGCTCGTTCCCCTTGATCTCAAGGACGGCGACGGCCTCGATCGGCTGGGCGCCACGATCTACGAACGCTGGGGCCGGCTCGATGCGCTCGCCGCGTGCGCCGGCGTGCTCGGGCCGCTCACGCCCGCGCATCAGGCCACGCCCGGCGTCATGAGCGAAGTGCTCGCCATCAACCTCCTCGCCAATCACCGCCTCATCCGCGCGATGCATCCGCTGCTGCGCGCGGCGGCGGCGGGGCGCGCGGTGTTCCTCACCTCCGGCGTCGTGCCGCGGCCGCGCGCCTATTGGGGGCCGTATGCGGCGAGCAAGGCCGGCCTTGAGGCGCTGGTGAAATGCTACGCCGCCGAAGTCGCGATCACGCCGATCCGGGCCAACCTCTTCAATCCCGGCGCCACGCGCACGGCGATGCGCGCGAAAGCCTATCCGGGCGAAGACCCGATGACGCTGAAGACGCCGGCGGACGTCGCCGCGCGGATTGCGCCGCTGCTGGAGGCGTCTTGGACGCGCACCGGCGAGGTCATCAATTACGAGAGCCCGCCGTGAGCGCAGCGCCTGTGCTGGAGACCGACCGGCTGCGGCTGCGCGGGCATGGGCTCGATGATTTCGCGGCGTGCGTTTCGCTTTGGAGCGACCCCGCGGTCACGGCGTTCATCGGCGGGCGCCCGTCATCGCGCGACGAAGTGTGGTCCAGGCTGCTGCGCTATGTCGGCCATTGGCGGCTGCTGGATTATGGCTTCTGGCTGATCGAGGAACGCGTGAGCGGCGCGTTCGTCGGGGAGATGGGCTTCGCCGATTTCAAGCGCGGGATCGCGCCGGAGTTCGACGACTATCCGGAGATGGGCTGGGCGCTCTCGCCCAAGCAGCAGGGCAAGGGCTATGCGTCGGAAGCCGCGCGCGCGTGCGTCGCCTGGGCCGAGGCGCGGTTTCCCGGCTCGCCGTTCGTCTGCATGATCGATCCCGCGAACGCGCCTTCGATCCGCGTGGCGGAGAAGGTCGGGTTCAAGCCCTTCGCCGAAATCGAACTGCGCGGCGCGCCGGTGACGCTCTACCGGCGGGGGTGATGCAGGTCGCCCGCCTCTCCCTCATTCCGGACGCGCGAAGCGCGATCCGGAAACCAGGAGATCAAGGCGCTGCGCTGTCGTCCCTGGGTTCCGGGTCTCCCCCTCGCTTTCGCGAGGGTTCGCCCGGAATGATGGAAAGCGAGAGAGTTGGGGAGAAGCGGCTCAGCTTTCCTCCGCATACGGATTTTTGCCGGCGCGGACATGGAGGCGGATGGGGGTGGCGCCGAGGCCGAAGGCTTCGCGCAGGCCGTTCACCAGATAGCGCTTGTAGCTTTCCGGCATTTGCGCCGCGCGCGAGGAGACCAGCACGAAGGTCGGCGGGCGGGCCTTGAGCTGGGCCATGTAGCGCGGCTTGATGCGCCGGCCGTTCACCGCCGGCGGCGGATGGCGTTCGATCATGTGCTTGAGCCAGCGATTGAGATCGCTCGTCTTCACCCGCGCGTTCCAATCCTCATGGACGGCGAACGCGGCCTCCATCAAGCGGTCGAGGCCGACGCCGGCGAGCGCCGACACCGTCGCCAGCGGCGCGCCCTTGGCTTGCGGCAGGCGCGCTTCCGCGGTTTCGCGCAAGCGCTTCAGCGCGGCCTGCTTGTCCTCGACCTTGTCCCACTTGGCGATGCAGAAGACGAGGCCGCGGCCCTCGCGGATCACCAGATCGCCCAGCGCCAGATCCTGATTGTCGAAGGCGTTGTCGGCGTCCATCACCAGCACGCAGATGTCGGCGAAGCGGACCGCGCGCAGCGTATCGGCGACCGACAGGGTCTCCAGCTTGCCTTGCACCTTGGCTTTGCGGCGCACGCCGGCGGTGTCGACGAGGCGCACGGGCTTGCCCTGCCACGCCCAATCGATCGCGATCGCGTCGCGAGTGATGCCGGCTTCGGGGCCGGTGAGCATGCGGTCGGCGCCGATCAGCGCATTGACGAGCGTCGACTTGCCGGCGTTGGGGCGGCCGATGATGGCGAGCTTGAGCGGCTTTTCTTCATCCGCATCCGGCGCATCGGCGCGGTCGGGCGCGACCGCGGCGATCGCCGCGTAGAGATCGCCCATCCCTTCGCCGTGCTCAGCCGAGATCGCCACCGGCTCGCCCAGACCCAGCGCATAGGCTTCGTTGACGCCGGCTTCGCCGGCGCGTCCCTCGGCCTTGTTGGCGGCGAGGATGATGGGCTTGTCGCTGCGCCGCAGGAGATCGGCGAAGCGCTCATCGAGCGGGGTGACGCCCACGCGCGCGTCGATAAGAAACAGGATCACGTCGGCGTCGGCGATGGCGGCTTCGGTCTGCGCCCGCATGCGCGCTTCGAGCGATTCATCGCTCACGTCCTCGAAGCCGGCGGTGTCGATCAGCGCCAGATCGAGATCGCCCAGGCGGCCTTGCCCTTCGCGGCGATCGCGGGTGACGCCAGGCAAATCGTCGACCAGCGCCAGCCGCTTGCCGGCCAGGCGATTGAACAAGGTGGACTTGCCGACATTCGGGCGCCCGACGATGGCGAGCTTGATCATGACGCGGAGGTGTCAGGCGCAGCCGCCCTTGGCAAGGGCGCGCGCGCGACGCGGGACGCTCAGCGCAGGATGGTCAGCCGGGCGTCGTCATTGACGATGTAGATCGCGCCATTGGCGGCGATGGGGGGAATGAAGATCTCCCCGCCGATGTCGCGCGTCTCCACGACCTCGCCGGTGGCCGGATTGACGGCCGCCACCTCGCCCAGCGAATTCGCCAGGATGAGGCGTCCGCCCACCATCACGGGCCCCGTCCAGGCGACGCGGCCGCGGCGATCGTCCTCGTCGCGGAAGCGGCGGAGCTGGCGCAGCCAATAGACGCCGCCGGTCTGGCGGTCGAGGGCGGCGAGTTCGCCGTCGACCGTCACCGCGTAGAGCGTCTCGCCGGCGATCCAAGGCGTCTGGGTGGAGGCGAAATTGCGCGCCCAGATGCGCTGGCCGGAGCGCATGTCGATGGCGGCGAGCACGCCGGAATGGCTGGCGGCGTACATCACGCCCCCATCCACCGCCGGACGCCCGGCGACGTCGTTGATCGCGGAAAGCGAGTTCAAGCCGCCGGCGCGGGTGAGCGAGTCGCCCCAAAGCCTGCGCCCGTTGGCGCCTAGGAGCGCGACGACTTCGCCCGATGCGAACGGCGCGATCACCGTGTCGCCGGAGACCGCCGGGCTCGACGCGGACATGATCCGCGCCGGTTCCGCGATCGCCTGGTGGCTCCATTGCAGTTCGCCCGTCGCGGCGTCCACCGCCACCAGTTCGCTGTCATTGGTGACGGCGTAGACCCGCCCGCCGGCCACGGTCGGCGCGGACTGGAAGGGCGCGTTGGTGCGTCGGCGCCAGATCTCTTCGCCCGTGGCGGCGTCGAGCGCGGCCATGAAGGCGAAACCCGTAGTCACATAGACGCGCGCGCCATCCGTCGCCACGCCGCCGCCGCGCGCGCGGCGATCGCGCGAGTCCTCCGGGCGCAAGCGACGCGACCATTGCCGGCGCCCGCCCTCCACGTCGTAGGCGTGCACTTCGTGGTCGGCGTCGATGAAGAAGAGCCGCCCATTGGCGATGACGGGCGGCGCGGCGATGCGCACGGTGTTGTTGGAGCCCGCGCCCAGGTCGCGGCGATCCGCCACCGCGAGCGCGGACGGACCCTGGACGTTGATCGGCGCGTTCGACGCGACGCCGCCAGGCTGAGCCCAGTCCGAAGACGGCGTGGGCGCAGGCACCATGATGCTGCGGGTCGCAAGCTGAGGATCGACCGCCAGATCCTGCTCGGAAGAAAGGATTGAGATCCGGCCTTCTTCCGGCGCGCGCTCGCGCGGGCCGCCGTCGTTGAACGGCCAGATCGCGTCGGCGGCGCGCCCGACCGTGCCGCATGAGGAGAGCGCCGCGGCCGCCGCGAGGACGACCAAGGGACGAATCTGCTTCATTTCTTCTCTCCCTGCGGACGCGCTCGCGTCTCGCCCGATTCCGGCGCGGCGTCATCGCCGTCCGCTGCGTCTGAAGCGTTCTCGCCCGCGCCCGGCCCGAGCACGGCAAGCAGGATCTGGATGCGCTCGCGCAGCGATTCCGGCACGTCGAACGCCAACGAGATCGGCTGCGCCGTCTCGCGCGCGAGATCGAAGCGCCCTTCCTTCCAGGCCTGCACCGCGAGCAGTTCACGCGCGAGATAGGAGAACGGGCCTTCCCCGTCGATCAGCGGCTGCAGACGGGCCTGCAAGCCTTCGAAATCGCCGGTGTCGGCGAAGATGTAGGCGGCGCGCAGCCGCGCGCTGTCGCGCACGATGTCGTTGCGCGCGGCGGCCGCGACCGCGTCGAAGCCGGCCAGCGCCTCCTCCAACTCGCCCTCTTCGAGCTTGATCGCAGCCGCTTCCATCTGCGCCAGTTCGCGATAGACCCGCGGCCCGCTTTCGGAGAGGCGCGCGAACGCTTCCGCAGCGCCCTCAAGATCGCCGTCGCGCAGCGACTTCTGCGCGGCGATGAATTCGCGCGAAACCGCGACGGCCTGGCGATCGGCGTTCCAGGCATAGAGACGCCAGCCGGCCACCCCGAGGATGATGACCACGGCCGCGCCGATGATCCAGCCGCCCCACTGCTTCCACAGCTTCTGATAGCGGTCGCGCCGGACTTCCTCTTCAACTTCTTCGAAAACGTCGGTCACGCGCGCATCCTGCTCAACTCATCCGCCCGGTAGGACGGGCCCCGGCGGCGGCGCACGCTAGCGGGGCTCCTCGCCGCCCGCAACGCGCGGGCGCCGCAGGGCATAGGTCTCGGCTGCGGCGGGAAAGCGGCGGGCGCGGACGTCGGCGGCGTAGGCTGCGACCGCATCGCGCACCAGCGCCTTGGCGTCGGCGTAGCGGCGGACGAATTTGGGCGTCCACTCGAACAGGCCCAGCATGTCGTCGGTGACCAGGATCTGGCCGTCGCAGGCCGCGGACGCGCCGATGCCGATGGTCGGGGCTTTCACCGCCGCGGTGATCTCCTCGGCCAGGTTCTCCGCCACGCCCTCGACCACGATCGCGAAGGCGCCGGCCTCGTCGGCGGCGCGGGCTTCCTCCAGGACGCGGGCGCGCTCGGCCTCGGAACGGCCCTTGGCCTTGAAGCCGCCGTCGACGTTCACCGCCTGGGGACGAAGCCCGATATGGCCCATCACCGGGATGCCGCGGTCGACCAGGTGGCGGATCGTGGCCGCGACCGCCGGGCCGCTCTCGACCTTCACCGCTTGGCAAAGCGTCTCCTTCATGATCCGGGCGGCGTTGGCGAAGGCGACCTCGGGCCCCGCCTCGTACGAGCCGAACGGCATGTCGACCACGACCATGGCCTTCTCGGCCCCGCGCATCACGGCTTGGCCGTGGAGGATCATCATCTCCAGCGTGACGCCCACCGTGTTGGGCAGGCCGTGGATCACCTGACCGACGGAATCGCCCACCAGCAGCAGGTCGCAATGATCATCGAGGATGGCCGCCATCGGCGCGGTGTAGGCGGTGAGGCAGACGACGGGCTCGCCGCCCTTGCGCGCTCGGATTTCGGGGGCGCTGACGCGCTTGATCGCAGTGTGGCGTGACATGGGTGGGCCTTAGCGCAAGCCTCTGCGCGACGCCAGGAAGGGGCCCAGCAAGGCGAAGCCGCGGCTTCCCTTCGCCGCGCCGGCTCCGCGGCTCACTCGGCCGTCGCGCGCGCCACGGCCAGGCCGCCGACGCCGGCGGCGATGGCCAGCAGCAGCGGCGTCGCGAGCGCGCCGAGGCCGGCGGAGAACGAGCCGCCCGCGAGCGCCCCGTGAGCTTCGGCCAAGCCGAGCCCCAGCTCGGCCATCAGCCCGGGTCCCAGCGCCTGGATCAGGCCGGCCACGCCATAGGCCAGCGCCACGGCGGCCAGGCCGAAAGCGCCGAACTGGGCCCAGCGCGCCGCCTTGCGCATCTGCTCCTTGCGGGACACGCGCGCGGCCACCGCGGCGGTGAAGCCGTCGTCAGCGGGATCGTCCATCAGCGCGAAGGCGCGCGTCAGATCAGGATCGTGTTCCGGCATCGGCATTCTCTCATTCCAATGATAGCACATCACGCCTTCTCCGGCGTCAACATTCTGCGGAGCTTCTCCGTCCCCCGCTGGCAGTGGGATTTGACGGTTCCAAGCGCCATTCCCGTGAGTTCGACGATCTCGGCATGGCTCATCCCCTCGCCGTGGTTGAGGGTGACGCAGAGGCGCTCGCCGTCGCTGAGTCGCTGCAGCGCCCGCTGAAGGTCGATCCGCGCCCCGGCGATGGAATCGGGGAGCGAGTCTTCGGATGCGATCTGCACGGCCTCATCATCGATCGAGTCCAAATTCGCCTTCTGCTTGCGTTTGGCCATCAGGAAGGTCGTCACCGCGACCCTCCTGAACCACCCGGGAAACGCCGCCGGCGTCTCCAAGTCGGCCAGTCTATCCCAAGCCCTGATGAACGCCTCTTGAGCCAAATCATCAGCCTCCGCGTCGTTGCGGCACATGCGCCGCAAGAGCGCGCGCACCCAGCCCTGGCGCCGGCGCACCAGCTCGGCGAAGGCGGCCTGATCCCGCGCCTGGGCGGCGAGGATCAGGGCGGCCTCCGGCGCCGATCCAGGATTGGAGAGCCCCCGCGGCACGAGCCCGGCTCACTCGGACCGCGGCGGTTCGTTGCGCTTGGAATTGTAGTCGACGATCGCGAGTATCAGGAACGCGAGGCCCAGGGCGCCGAGGATGGCCGCCGCCGTCATCTGGCCGCCGAAGGCATGGCCGCTGGGATCGAAATCGCCGCTGAAATAGGCCGATCCGGTCATCGCGCCGGCGAGCGCCAGAAGGATGACGGCGCTGCCCAGGGTGCGGCGGGGCCGGTCATGCTGTTTCGCCGGGGGGTCGCTCAGGCGCGCGATCAGGTCTGGGTCCACCTTTTCGCCGCGGGCGATGGCTTCGGCCAGAAGCCGGTGGGCGGATTGTTTGGTCTTTTCGCGGAACCACATCGGCAGCACGATCATCGCCGCGATGCTGCCGAACACGATCAGCACGACTAACACTTCCATAATCACTCTCCATCGCCTGGGCCGGTCTTCTTGGGGGGTCCGGGCCCTGTTCTTGTCATAATTCAAGATGCGCGGAGGGGTGAGCTTGGATGCGGACGCCGCCCTCAGGGGAATCCCTCGGCCCGGCGCGCCAGGCGGGCGAAGCCGACCGCCGCGACGAGCGTCCCCCCGGCGATCAGCAGAACGTCGCCGGATCCCTGGGCCGGCGCGGTCAAGACCAAGAGCGATAGCGCAGCGGCGGCCGACCAAAGCAGCGCGCGAAGCGTGCGGCGACGGACGCTGCGGCGGGCTGCGTCGCGGGCCGCGGCCTCCAGCACCCGCAGCGTAAACGCCGGGTCGCGGGCGGGCGGGTCGCCTTCTGCGAGGATGGCGTCGAGCCTAGTCATCGGTTTCTCCCAGCAGCGCCCGGAGCCGGGCCCGGCCGCGCTGCACGTGCGATTTTACGGTTCCCAGCGGCATCGCCAGAGCCTCGGCCGCCTCCGCATGGGAAAAGCCGCAGCCGAGGCAAAGCGCCACGGCGGCGCGCTGATCCTCCGGCAACGCCGCCAGCAGCGTGCCTGCGTCGACGGCGGCCTCGCCGGCATGGGGGATCGCGGCCGGCCCCTCCTCCTCCAGCCAGGCGGCGTCGCGGCGCATGGCGCGGCCGCGGGCGCGGCGCTGGTCCCGCGCCAGGCGGTAGCCGATGCCGCACACCCAGGAGCGGAAGCTTGCGCGCCCCTCGAACCGGTCGAGCCGGCGCCAGGCGGTCAAGAACGCCTCCTGCGCGAGATCGTCGGCGTCGGCGTGGCCCCCGACCAGCCGGCGGAGGAACCCGCGCACCGCCTGCTGATGCGCCTCCACCAGGAAGGCGAAGGCGCGCGTGGCGCCGCCGCGCGCCTCGGCGACCAGCCGCGCCTCGTCATGGGGCGTCATCGCGCGCTTTGCCTGCGCCGCGCGGAAGCAGCGCCACAACCAGGCAGCCGAGCGCCGTGACCGTGAACGCCGTGGCGATGACGGCGTAGCGGTCGGCGCTGTCGCCGCCGATCCGGAAATACGCCACCCAGAAGGCGACGCCCAGCGCTGTGAAGATGATGACTTCGGACCAGGGCGGACGCTTGGCCGCATCTTTCGACAATTCAGCATAGACCGGGGCTGGCGCCTCCATGCCCCGCTCGAGCGCAGCCTTGATGACGTCCAGCGCTTTCATCCGGCGGCGATGGTCGAGCCATTGGGCCCAGGCCACCGACCCCATCGCCACCAGAACGCCGCCGAACACCGCGGCGAACAGATAGATCGTTCCCATCATCCTCTCCCTGATCCGCGTTGCAGCCGCGGCGCGGCCAACCGGATGCAGGCTAGCGGAACGTCTTGGCGTAGATTTCGGGCTTGAAGCCGACGAGCAGCGCGCCGCCGACCTCAAGCACCGGCCGCTTGATCGCGGAGGTGTGCTTCAGCATCAGCCCCACCGCCTTCTTGGCGTTGAGCCCTTCCTTGTCGGCCTCGGGCAGCTTGCGGAAGGTCGGGCCGGCGCGATTGAGCAGCGTCTCCCAGCCGACCTGCTTTTCCCAATTCTCCAGGCGCGCCTTGTCGATCCCGGCGGTCTTGTAGTCGTGGAAGACATACGCCACGCCGTGCTCATCGAGCCAGGCGCGCGCCTTCTTCATCGTGTCGCAGTTCTTGATGCCGTAAATCGTGACGGCTTTCGCAGCATTCTTCGCCATGCGCCTCGATGTGCGGCGCAGCGCAGCGCGGGTCAAGCATCAGCGCAGACGCGCGACGGCTTCGCCGAGCAATGCGTAGGTCTCCATCTCGCGCGGCGTTTCCCACGCTTCGCGCCACGCGCTCGTCACCATGGCGACGACGCTCTCCCTCGCATTGATGTACATGATCTGGCCGTGGATGCCTTGCGCCGTGAACGCGGCGTCGTGATTTGGCAGCGCGTCGGCGCCGGTGGGCATCGTCCACCACATATAGCCGTGGCCGAGCGGATAGCCTTCCTCCAGGAAGCCGTTGCGCGTGACGGGATTGTCGGGCTGGCCGGCGAGATCGCGCCAGCCTTGCGGCAGGATGCGCCGCGGACCGACGACGCCGTCGTGAGCGATGAAGAGCGCAAACCGCGCATAATCGCGCAGCGTGGCGTTGATCCCGTAGCCGCAAAGCTCGGGGCCGCCGCTGGCGCAGGTGAGCCAAGTCGCATCGGCTTCCGCGCCCATGGGCGCCCAGATCTTTTCCGACATATAGCCCGCGAGCGTCTTGCCCGTGGCGCAGGCGATGACCTCGCCCAGCACATAGGCCTCGCCGGTGTTGTAGTTGAACACCGCGCCTTGTTCGGCGGCGCGCGGGCGTTCGGTCATCACCCGGAAGAGCGCGTTGCGATCGCCGCTGCGCGCGGCTGCGTCGACCGCGGCGAGCCCTGCGCCGGCGCTCGTCTCGACGTCTTCTTCCCAGTCCACGCCCGACATCAGGCGCATCAGATTGCGTATCGTCACCTGCGCGTAGGCGCTGCCCGCGAGCGCGGGCACATAACGCACGGCCGGATCGTCGAGGCTCTCGATGGCGCCCTCGGCAAGCGCTGCGCCCGCGAGCGTCGTCGTCATCGGCTTGGCTACGGAGAAGCCGGTCCAGCGGCCGCTTGGCGTCAGCCCCATGGCGTAACGCTCAAGCGCGACTTCGCCTCGCTTCAGGATGATCAAGCCGGAGACGCGGTTCTCGCGCATGTAATCATCGACGCTGCGGCGGCCCCCGCCGAAGGCGTAATCGAGCCCGTCGAGCGGGCGCGCGTGCGCCGCCAGCGCGGCGCTGCGCCGCCCGCGCAGGATGATGCGCGCAGGTCCGTTGCGATCCGCCCGCATATAGGTGACCGCCTGGTTCTCCGGCGTCGTGTCGAACAGGCTCGGCGACGAGAGCGGCGGCGTCGGACGCACCGAGGCGCGCGTTTCCGCCGCTGCGTGGCCGGCGACTGCGACCGCGCCGGCGCTCAGCAACAAGGCTCTGCGATCGATCCCCATGGCGACCCCCTGTCGATGCGCGCGGGCCGCCTTCTGGCGCCCGCGTCCCCACAACCCCGCGCATTCTATCGGACCGAGGCTTATCCTTGTCACGCAACAATTCTCCGCGTGCGCCGGTTCCGTGCGCGACGCTAACCTGTCGGGCCAACAGCGGAGTGCGCGATGAACGAAACGATCTCCGTCCTCGGCGGAAACGGCGTCTATGCGCGCCATCTCCTGCCGCGTCTCACGCGAGCGGGACATCGGGTGAGGGCGGTGGTGCGCCGTCCCGAAGCCGCGGACGCGGCGCGCGCCTGCGGCGCGGACGTCGCGGTCGCTGACATCTTCGACGCCGAGGCGCTGGCGCGCGCGCTTGAGGGTGCAAGCCTGGTGATCAATATCGCAACCTCGCTGCCGGGCCCGAGCGGGCGCGGCGATTTCGACGCCAATGACCGCCTGCGGAAGGAGGGCGCGCACAATGTCGTGGCCGCATGCAAGGCTGCGGGCGCGGCGCGCCTCATCCAGCAGAGCATCGGCTTTCTCGGGCCTACGCCGGCGGGCGCATGGTCGGACGAAGACACGGTGTTTGCGCCGACGCCGGATACGACCGCCGGGCGCGCAGGACTCGCCGCGCTCGCCATGGAGGCTGCGATCAAGGCGAGCGGGCTCGATTGGCTGATCCTGCGCGGCGGGCTGTTCTACGGGCCGGGCACGGGCTTCGACGACGGCTGGCATGCGCGTGCGGCCGCCGGCAAGCTCCGGCTGCCCGGCGATGGATCGGACTATGTCTCGCTCGTCCACATCGCCGACATGGCGGCGGCGACGGCGGCGGCTGTGCGCGTCTGGCCGTCGCGATCGACCTTCATCGTCTGCGACGACGAACCCGCGCCCTGGCGCGACGTGTTCGGCTTCATCGCCGCGGCGCACGGCAAGCCCCCGCCGGAACCCGGCGGCGCGCGCAATTTCCCCAGCTTCCGCATGCGCAACGCGCGGGCGCGCGCGGCCCTCGGCTGGGCGCCGTTCCACGCGACCTATCGCGAGGGGCTGACGCGTTGAGGCGACACATCTTGTCGAAGACGGGCAAACGGCCGTGACGGATCCGGCGTTTAACGCTCGCGCCTCAACCAGGAGACGCTCCATGCGCACCGCTCTGCTCGCACTCCCCCTCGCCGCCCTGGCGCTCGCCGCCGTCAGCTTCGCCGAGGAGACGCCCGGCGCGCCGCAGCCGCGTCCGCCCCTGCAAGCGGCCGATGCGGACGGCGACGGCGCCGTTTCCCGCGCCGAGTTCGCCGCCGCCCACGCGGCGCGCTTTGCGCGCATGGATGCGAACAATGACGGCGTGATCGACGCAAGCGAGCGGCCGATGCGCCGTCCCGGCCCCCCGCGCGACGGCG